>NC_014506.1:1537998-1845598 GCF_000147355.1 Sulfurimonas autotrophica DSM 16294 | reverse complement strand
CCAAGAGCAATGACCTGTTCTGACTTTACAACTACATTTGTTTTGATGTTTTTACTGACAAATGAAGGTATAGATATACCGTCACCAAGTGAAACATTGTGTGCAATATTTGCATCTATGGCACTGTCTTGAATGTCTACATTAATATGCATATAACCATTTGTCTGCATAAACTTACTTGTGAGTGTCAGCTTTAAGCCATACTCCTTAGCCTCTACTTGAATGGTAGGTGCTGTACCGACGTTTTGTGTGATACCTGTTGGAATATAAAGCTCACCGCCAACTCTAAAGGTTGCATTTTTATCTTCTGTTGTTATAAGTACCGTGTCATCTAAAATATTGGTAATGCCTTTGGTTTGTAAAAAGTTGAGTGTTGCCAGAACTGAATTGCCTGTTGAAGTGGTAAAATTTCCCAAATTATCAAGCAAAAAACCACTGAATGTTGCAGAGTTTGCAGCGGCTGCATTGGCTGTAGCATTTACATACTTGTTAAAAAAGCTTAATCCTGTGACGCCGCCTAAATCTTTTGCTTTTTGATTATCAACAGCAATCAGGTAGAGTTTCGTACGAATCATTTTGTTGACTTTTTGTGTTTTTGTCAAATCCATGAGTTTTTCTGTATTGATACCGCCTTTTTGCAATATCTCATAAATTCTTTTTTTATCATGCGGATCTTTAAAGACTCCGGCAATAACCGTTGAATCATTTCCTACTTTACTGAGTCTAAGGTTTGGCTCAATTATATTTATCATTTTTTGTATATAACCGAGGTTTTCATTTACATATACATGGTAGTTTTGTATAGAATTATCTGTATATATAACAAGTATAGAAGTATTCCCGGTTTTTTTACCAAATATTTTCAGTAAAGTGCCTTTTGCAGAAACTGCATCTAAAAGAGAAACATTAATGGTCTCTTTATTGCCGATGATGAGTCTTTTAATCTTTTTTTGAAGCGGCAGAACCTGATACTCATTGTTAAAAACAAGAATGTCATTTGCTAAAAGACTGAGACAAATTCCAAGTAATAATAGTATTTTTTTCATTTTTTCCTCTTTTTTACTGGCATGTGCCAGTGATTGATATATTTTGATCATGGTATGAATAGGTTTGCATCTGGGTATTTAATGTTTTATTTTTAAAATAAGGTCCGTTATGCACATAAGCAATAGTAACATTAACCTGACCGAGAGTAGGCGCATCTTGGGGAGTGGAAAAACTAAGCGTGGTTCCTCTTGGACAGATATTGTTAACATTATTGTTGAGTGTGGTGTTTAAATCAGCTGCTCCTAAATCCTCTTCGCTGTCAAGTACCATAGAAGTCTGATTGGCGATAAGTTTCAATTTGTAATCTTCTTGCATAACACTCCAGTAATCTATCATGAGCGTAATAACAAAAGCAAGAGTCGGAAGGACCACAAGCAGCATTGCCATAATTTGTCCCATTCCAAAAGCATTGCGGAAACTGTGTCTATTTTTCATAAGAAATTTTTACCTTTTGGTGCTGCTTTTTTGCTCTTTTTCTATACACTTTTCTGTCAACCATAAGCCGCTTCTTTTGTGCCTGGAGGTTTTCATCTATAACTTTGGGTGTTTTTATCATCCATAATTGCCCGCCGTAGTTGTTTGTGTTGTACACTCTGTTTGCATTGAGAGCCTGTGTTTTATAATAAACCGCCAGAAAGTTTTTAATATCTTTTGGTGACATCAGAAAAACAATAGTATCGGCTCGTATAATCTGTTTTTTTGCATTAT
The DNA here is from genome assembly GCF_000147355.1 of Sulfurimonas autotrophica DSM 16294. NCBI lineage: Bacteria > Pseudomonadati > Campylobacterota > Epsilonproteobacteria > Campylobacterales > Sulfurimonadaceae > Sulfurimonas > Sulfurimonas autotrophica. Next base: position 1,843,843 of record NC_014506.1, on the reverse strand, counting down.
AGGAAATTGGTGTGCTGAGAGTTTTACCATTACTTACAAAGTTATTTATCTTTACATGTAAGGCTATATATCTTGTGTTAAAGTTATCGGTTTTAGTGCTTGAGGGAATAACAGATGCAATATCTACATAATCTCCCCCTCTTAAGAGCGTATTTTTGTTTTTAAATACAGAGAGCGAAACACTGAGTGTATCCTCTGTTACCTGCTGCACTTTGTTTAGAGTCGTCTGTACTTTTGTTTCGCTCTTTTTCACTGTTTGTTTTATCTTCTCAACAGGCTTTAGGGCAGATATTTTTTCCAAACGTATAGGTTCATCCTTATAAATATTTACACGTGCATAATGGCTTATAATTTCACTGTCGGTAAGCGGTGTAAAAGATATATAACTTTTTGGAAGTTTTGCTTTTTTAATGGAACCGGCATCGAGCAGATCCCCTTTTTTTAGATTTTTAGCGGCGACAAAAACTTCAATATTGTTTTGGGCAGTTTCTTTGTGCTTACTTTGCTTTAAATATAAAAGCAGTGCCACCGATGAGCTAAAAAGCACAAGCCCAGCCATTATCCCCATTATTATTCTTGTGTTTCTATTTTTCATATTACTCCCTTTTTTAAAATCCCGGCATAAGTGCGTCTGCTGCCATAGGAAATGCAATCATTGCTATAACAGCCGGTAAAATAAATATAAACATCACAAAAGTAATACCTATATTCATCGTCGCAGCTTTTTTTTCTATATTTAACATCTCCATTGATTTGAGCTCCTGTGCCTGATTTTCAAATATTGATTTGACACCAATACCTGTCTCTTCAGATAATCGCATAAAACCGACAATAGTAGCAATAGAATCACTTCCCGTACGGTTGACGAGATTGGTATATGCTATATCACTAGAGTATGTTATAAATTCATTTTTAAACTTTTTAGATTCTTCTAAAAGGTCAGGTCCTAAAACACTCTCTCCTTCTGTTGTTACCTTGTCTATGGCATTGTTGAGTCCGCCGCCACCTTCAAGAATAATGATTAATAAATCTATAAATATAGGCAAATCATTCTCTATTCTTTTAATTCTCGCTTTAATCTGCTCTTGGAGATATAAATAAGGCATAAATACAGCAATACCGATTCCTATAACAAATAAAAAAAGTTCATTCAAAAAGCTTAAATCCAATATAAAAACAAGAAATATTAAAGAAGCTCCGGCTAATATACTTGCGAAAATAATTTCGTTAAATTGTTTTCTTTTAAGACCCGCTCTTTGCAGTTTCAGTTTGAATTCTGCTTTTTTGGCACTGTAGTTGTCATTGATAATAATGTTATCATCTGAAGAAAAAATTGCACTAAGAAGTTTTGTATGTTTGTATTTGTCATAAAAATATAAAAAGACAAAAACACTAAGTATAATAAGAGAAATAATCAGTACGATATAGGCAAATTTTTCCATCATTTATTTACCTTTGTCAGCATCTTATTTATCATAATACCTGTAAAGACCCAGAGTGAAATACCCAAAAGCTGAAATCTTCCATATTGCGATTCCATAAAATAATGATGCAGTTTTCCGTCAAAATTTCCATTAAGTGCAAAATATAAAAAGATAGTGATAAGAACTACAACATAAGAACCAACACTGCCTTCTCTTGTGACTACATCCACTTTTTCTTGCATTTTTTCTCTATAATTAATTGTTTTTTCGACTTTTTCCAAGGTGTTTGAGAATTGTCCGCCGCTCTCTCTTCCTATTTTAATAGCCAATGCAAAAATACGCAACTCTTTGGAATGTACAAATTGATTTAAATTTGAAAAAGCTTCCATCTCGCCGATAGTGTTTTTCTCTTGGAAAAACTTTTCAAATATATCACGAAAAAGTTTTGAACCTGAAACAGAGACAGATTTTGAAAGTGCCTGCTCAAAGCCTATACCGTTTTTCATCATTTTAACAAGAACTGATATGGCAACGGCTAATGCTTTGTTGAATTTCTTTTTTCTGTTTTGTATTACAGATTGCAAAATCATATAAAATATGAGGGCACCAAAGGGTATACCTATAAAGTATCCGCTCCAATGAAGTAAAAAGAGCGTAAAAAGTGAGCCTATTAAAAAACAGAATGCAAGAAAAATAAGTGCGAAAATATATGGTGAAAAACGAAGTCCTGCTTGTATCATTAAGGCTTGTATTTGATTTTTAAGCGTATTTTTGCTTTGCATATGTTTGTCTTGTAAAATATCTTCTTCATCGGCATCTACCAGTGATATTACATGCTTAATGTAATTAATGTGTTTTGTGCGCTGGTATTCTACATAAACAATATAACCAAGTGCCGTAGCACTGAATGTAATGATGAAAATCAGTAATATATCTATTTGTAAAGCAGTCATTATTTTAAATTAGGCCATCTTTCTAATATGCTTTTGCTTGAGATATATGATGCTTGTATAATCTCTGTCATATAATTTTCTTTCCATCCGCACATGCGTTTTGGATGAAACTCCTTGAGCTCATTTGTAATCATCTCTTTGCTGACAACAAAGTCATTGTCAAATATGCGGGATTCCATAGTGACACCGTTTTGCATCATTTTTAGCGTAGCTCTTGAAGATCCTGAAATTGCTTTAAAGTTCCCGCTTGAATCCATTGGGTTGTCACTATTGACAGACCTTTGAAATTCAAACAAATCCAGCATGGAAACAACGCCGTTTTCTTCTATACGCTTTTCAGGCTCAGAAATTTTAACGATGCGTCTTGTTCCATCGGGAAAACGTACAATCTGAATGATTAAATCAACAGCCGAAATGATTTGAGAGCGTACAAAAGTCATATTGGCTGTTGGTCTTGCCTCTAAAAACATATTTTCAATTCTGACAATTGCTTCTTTTGTATCATCCGCATGAATCGTTGTCATAGAGCCGGGATGCCCTGTATTCATAGCATTAAGCATTGTGACAATCTCAGGTCCTCTACACTCTCCGACAATAATTCTTCGTGGACTTGAACGCAGTGCCGTACGCAATAGATTCTCTATAGTTATCGCTCCAGCTCCCTCTTCATTTGGAGGACGGGCTTCAAATGAACGTATAGAGTGGCAGGGCATTTGCGGTTTCATCTCTTTTGTATCTTCAATGGTGAGCAGCTGGTCACCTTCGTCTATAAAACGTGTGATAGCATTTAAAAAAGTTGTTTTTCCGCTTGATGTACCGCCTGAAACGACAATATTTAATTTTCCGCGTATAGCTTTAATAAGAAAATATGCCATTTTCAAATCTATCATATTTGAATCAATGAGTGTTTCAAAAAGCAGGGGAATCTCGCGAAATTTTCTGACTGTAACATAAGAACCGGGATTGCCGTCACTGTCTAAATTTGCAGAAACAGGCGGTATTTGTATTTCAATACGCGAACCGTCGGGCAGTTTTGCAGAAGCAATAGGATGAGATTCATCAATTTTTCTGTTGGAAGCCATAAGCATTCTGTTTATAAATCGGCGTAAATCTTCTTCATTCCTGAATCTAAAAGGCGTGGCAATTGTTTGTCCGTTATAAATAACATCAATGTAGTCTTTTGTATTGACTAAAATATCATTTAGTCCTTGCCCTGCAAGGCGCATAATCGTTGAAATTGGACCGTAATTGAGCAGGTTATCTATAACAAAATCGGCTATCTCTGTTTTGAGTGCAGGTTTTGGCAGTGTAAATTCTGAAATATGTTTTACGACAACTTCCCGTATCATTCTCTCAGTGAGTTGACCATTAATATTTAATTTTTCCACAAAAGCATCATAAATAGAACAAGCGAGAGCAAAATATTCTTCATTTCTGTAAATAAGAGGAAAGCAAAACTCCGAACAGAGATTTTCTTCGACATTTACAGTTGCAGATACACTCTTTATTTGTACATGTGTTTCTCTACTGCTGTGACGTTCTTTTATTTTTTCTTTTAAAGCCATTGTTTAACCTTGTCCCAAAAAGATTTTTTACCTTTATGGGCATTTTCATACAGGGCAGCGTCATGTATAAAAAAGTTTTCTCCAAATTCTTTAAGTTTTACTATAAAAGGAGCATCGGGGTATTCATCACAAACAAGCTGCGCTTCATTCCAGCACTCTCGCAGGTGTATCGCATCATTTGGCAGAGCAAAAGCAATTTCAAAGTTATGTTTTAAGCCTTTTGAGAGTATTTTTCTTGCTTCTTCGTGAGTGACGCTTCCAAAAGAGTCTGAACGGTTGGCTATGATATGTGTTTTGGAATACCATCCGCTTTTGTCTATGATGTCTATATATGTTTTTAAAACAGACATAGACGGTATAGAAAATTCTGTAATAACAAAAATATTATCTGCGATTTCTTGAATGTCAATTTCGAGATCAACATCTTCAAATACCCCTACATCTATAATGATAAAATCAAACTTCTCTTTTATAAACATGATGAAGTTTAAAAACATTTGTATGTTTTCAGGTTTTTCCAGCTCTTCTCTGTCTGTATGTTTTTGCACACCCGGTACAAAATAAAGATTGTCATTGAGTTTTTCTAAGCCATTTTCAAATAGTTCCTGCATATCCATATTTTGTACATTCGATATATCTACTATTGTTTTTTTAGGTTGTGGATGATTAAAGAACAGATTAGATATTGCTTTTGTATAAGCAAAATCTAAAAAAAGAACATTTTTATCAGGGTGCTCCTGTGCTAATGTTTTTGCAAGATTCATAGAGATTGTTGTCGTTCCTACACCGCCGCTTATACCTGTAAATACAGAGATATTACTGTTACCGCGGCGCTGCTTTATAATACTTTGCGATTTGATGATGAGGTTTGTAATAAGTCCCGAATCAGCTTCTTCCTCACTGAGGTAAACATCTACACCAATCTTTCCTGCAAGCAAAGAAAATTCTGTATCGTTTTTTCCTAAAACTATCATATAAATATTATTGTTAAAATGTATATCTTTAATTTTTTCGATATCTTCTAAGCACTCAACTCTGTAAAGCAGTACCACATCACGGTTTTTACTCGCTGCATAAAAGCTGATAAAGTCATTAATAGAATTGAAATTTTTTACATCGGTAAACTCATCTTTTAAGTCGTTGTAACACTCTTTATCTACTTTTGATACATAGGCAATTATCATTTTTGGTGTCCTCTTGTCATTTTCATAATTTTAAACTCTGTAGTTGTTCCCGGAGTTGAAGAATTTATGTCGGTTATATCTACTTTTTTAAGATGGAGTATCAAACCTTTATGAACCTTTTCTTTATACTCTACGACTTCCCAGTTTTCATCTTTTAAGAGATTGTCAATTTGTTCGTCATATGTTGTACTCCTGTTGTCCCCTAAAACAAAACTGACAAATGTGTCTATAAATCTGCCTAGCAAGCCTTTTTTCTGACGTCCTTGATTTCTTTTACACCAATCCAGCCAGTCGTCTGTCGAAAGGTTTACGATATCATGTGTTGTATTTGGAAACCAGTAAAAGTGTGTTTCGGTTGTAGTATTTAATTCACTGTATTCACTCGGATTATTGATCCAGCCGAACAGACCGGCTTCCATGTCAAATTCTGTATTGGTCGCGATGCCTTGTGTAAAAGTTTTCTCATCCCATGTAAATATAAATCCGCTTTTTTTGACACGGCATGATTCTACTTCTGTACCGTAAACACTCTCTAAACCTAAAAGCTCGAAATAGACAAAATCAAGTGCTTTTGTTCCATCTGTTTTTATAAATGTCAACGGCATGTGATGTACAAAGTCAAAATCGGCTGAGACAACTTCTGTAAGATTTTTTGAATTTTCTCCGAAGAAAAATCTGAACATCGAGCCCATCATGTAACTCATAGGTTTGAAAACTTCTTGTATAAAAGTTTTTTTACCTGTTGAAGGGTCTATTTTAGTTTTTAAATCTATATAATTTACATTGTCGAGTTTTCCAGCTAAAGTAAGCAGGGTTGTTTCTGTATCTTCTAAAACAGAGTCTGACTGTACACTAAGCTCTGCACTGCTGTCAGTTGAGTTAATAAACGGCATCCATTGCGATATGCCAAAAAAGTTTATACTCTTACATGTAAGCGAATCCGGGTCATAAGAAAAGAATAGTCCGTCACAGCCTGTTGTCTCTTCAACAATCAATGAGTTGTAATCTAAAAGAGTAACTTTTTTGTTGGCATTTGCCTGATTGGTCTGTGTCGTTGTAATAGGATCTTCTTTTACGATGCGGTACTCTTTTTGCAGTCCAAAGATCATATTTGCCATATATCTGTCTCTTGCCTCAGGAGAGCCTATTGCACTGCCGTAAACAGCTGTATCTTTTGAAAAGTAATCTTGGAAAAAACCAACAACATAGCCAAAAAAGTTTTTTTGTTTTGTAGAGTTTACTGTATCACCTGCTGCGGGTTCTTTGTAATATTGTGCGTCTCTGAATACATCAAGTGCATAAAAGGCATCATCATGCGAAGGATCATAATTTGCTGCCGAATCAAAAGGAATTCTGTACTCTCCCTCACCAAGAGGCGCCCCAAGCTTGTCAAGTTGTAAAGCAGGATTGCCTAAGGTATTTTCGTTTAATAAAAATGGTTTTTGTCCTGAACATCCATTAGACAGCAAGCCCCCGTCTTTACATGTAAAGGAGTTTTCTGTTGTCAGTTTTATTTTCGCCCAAGTCGCTATATCTGTAAAATTGGATTGGTCTTGCGCTGTATCTGAAAATTTCCCCCAAAAGTTGTTAATTTTAAAATCTTTTGTATTGATAGTAACGTCTTGATACATGATTTTATCGCCATACGTATTTTCTGTCATTCCCTCGGTATAAGGCGCATTTGATAAATTTATATCCGTCACTGTTTTAGCAATGAGTATGGATGTAAATAGAACTAGAGTCAGTACTGTTGCCAAATTTTTTTTCATATATTCCCTTTTTTATTTTTCATCAATTTTATTAAGTATCATAATATTGTGAATGTATTGATTCACTTTTGTATTTAACTCTGCGTCACTAAGACTTGCATTTGCATCTCGAAGTTCCTGCTTTTTACGCAGGGCTGCTATTACCAGTCTTTCTTGTGTATGGTGTAAGTTTTCAAGCTGATTAACCTTATGCAGGTTATCATTCTCTCCACCCATAAACCAAATAAACCAAAATAACAGCATTATTGCTAACAACAATGGAACAATTGCTGCTGACCCATTTCTCATAATTTCCCTATAAAATAACTAATAATTGCAGCCGCACTCATTGCAGGAGCAAAGCCATAACTCTTCTTTTTTAAAATACCTAAAATCAGAAGATGAATAATGCCGCTAAGCATGATAAAGTATCCGATTGAGCCTAAACCTACAAAAAGAGCACAAAAAGCCCCAAATCGTAAGTCGCCGCCGCCAAAAGCCATATTTAAAATTATTGGAACTAAAAATATGACAAGAATCAATATTACTGCAATGGCATCATTGAGTGATAAACTTGCATCAAGCCATTTTAAGATAAGTAAACCGACAAAGGCCGGAATGATTATCTTGTCAGGAATAATTCTTTTTTTACTATCAATATATGAAATTATAAAAGCAATAATTATAAAGTAAACTAATATAATCATCACATTCCTTACATATTTTTTTGATATTTTTGTGATATTTGAGCTATTGTATGGAAGATATACTTAAATTTATTTTAAGGATATGATAATTCTCAAAATAAGTGATGAAATAAGAAAAAATAATTTAAGATGTTACTTTATGGAAGATGTAATTATAAGTATAATATATAATTAAAATATCTTAGAGCTCACTTGCAAATTTTAGAGTATCTATACCATATTTTTGGCGAAGTTTTTGTGTTGAATGTGTGAGCTTATGCATTTTTTGTTCCTCTTCAAAGCCTATAAGCGAGAGTTCTTTTTTTGAATCTCTGGTAAAACTAGAGCAGTTGATGCCAAGGCGTATTACTTTGAGGCGTTTATGAATATCTGCTTTTAAAAAAAGTTTTAAACATAAACTGTCAAATTTCTTTTCAGTGAAAATTTCAGCGAGTGAAATGTTTCTATGAGATTTTTGATTCATTTCATATGCAATGCTTAAATGAAATACGGTAGGAATGACATTGAGCTTGATTATGGCAAAACTAAGATGCCTTGCAAGTACATGTATACGTCTTTGAAGTTCTCTTCTGTCATATAAGGCATCAAAAGTTCTTGATATTCCTATAGATTTTCGATGATGATTTGTTTGAATGTCGGCATCACTTTCTCCGTTGACACGTTTATATAACTCTTTTGCATAAGGACCCCAGGACTCAACTGTGCCTCGTCTGTTTCTAAGTTCACCGAGTGTTTTGATTTGTGCTGCATATAGTTTATACTTCATGCTTTTTCCAATGCCTGCAAAGTTTTCGACCTTGATAGGGTTTACAAACTTGTCAAATTCATACTCAGTAATAGTTTTGCATCCAAAAGGCTTGGCATAAGTAGTAGCCAGTTTTGCAATATAGCGTGTTTTTGCAGCACCTATAGAGACTGGTAGTCTCAGCTCTTTTTTTATTTCATGCCGTAAGTTGTCTATAAATTGAGGTATATCCGCATCTTCTACCCAGCCGCTTAAATCTCCGTAAAACTCATCAATAGATGCCTGTTCAATAAGCGGAATTTTCAGTGCTAAAAAGTCATGCAGTTTATGAGAAAGCTCTTGGTAGAATGACATATTTGGCGCTTTAATTATGAGATGCGGACACAGCTGCAGGGCTTCACGGATACTCATGGCAGTTTTTATGCCATAAGCACGTGCTTCATAGCTTGAAGTTGTTAAGATGCCGCGTATGCGTCCATCCTCATCTTTAAAGGTGTTGATGTCATTTTCTTCATATTTGGAATAAAAAGTCGGAACAAAAGAACCTGAATTTTCAAAGTTTACAGTCTGATTTTTTGCATTTTTATTAAAAATTTTTGTATCACTGCGCCCACCTATAGCCACAGGCTTTTGCTCAAGTTCCGGTTCAATAATTCTTGCAGCACTGACAAAAAAGCAGTCTATATCTATGTGAATTTTCATACTTAGACTTTAGCAAAAGAAAAACAAAAGCTTTAATATGATTGCAAACTGTCAAAAATAAATGTATAATTGTCTTATATTAATGATTATACAGAGAAATAATGAACATCATAAGCAAAACAAGAAGAAATACATTTATATTTATATTCTCGGTAATGGTCTTTACAACCGTGGCGACCTATTTCTTTTTAAAATATCAATTTAATGAAAAGCTGAACAGCAGAGTTGATGAAACATATAAACATGCGGCACACTTTTTTGTTAAAGATTTGCAAAATGAAAAAGAAAAACTGTCTTTAGAATTGGAAAATATTTTATCTATTGATGGTTTGTCTGCTGCCGTTGCTGCTAAAAATCATAAAAAAATTGACTCCATTGTGGCTTCACGCTATATTAAATTAAAAAACAGATATAAAGATATAAATATTTTCACATTCCGTTCTAAAGAGAATATTACAATTTATCGTGCACATAAACCTAATTTTTACGGCGATAGCTTAAATAAAAAAAGGAAGTTAATTTTAGATACCGCAAGGCTGAAAATATCACTCAGCGGATTTGAAGTCGGTAAATTTGCTTTGACTTACCGTGTAACAGAGCCGATATTTTATAAAAACAGATATGTGGGAAATGTTGAATTAGGCTTGAATCCTACCTATTTTTTAAAAGAATTAAAAGATGTTATGCAAATTCAAACTGCTATAGCAATAGATAAATCATTATTAGATGTCATGCTTCAATCAAAGGCTCTTTCCATAAATGATAAGTATGCTTTTTTAAAAGGCAGTGACAAATTACGACAATATTTTATAAAACATAATGATTCTTTAAGAGTAAAGATGGATATTCCTTTGAAGAATCATCTCTCTGAAACTATCGGTTATCTTATTGTCGGGGTCGATAGCTCAAATATTGTTAAAAGAACAAACTATTTAATGACTGAATTAATAATAGCTTTTGTTATTGCTATGCTTTTATTAGCGATTATTCTTCATAAAGGTTTCGGCATTATGCTCGAATACTTTAAAAGACAGGCATATACGGATGCATTAACCGGATTGGGAAATAGGCAGCTACTTAAAGAAAGTATCAGCAATACAAAAAACAGTATTATGGTTTTGAGCAATATTAAAGATTTCAGTCTTTTAAATGAGATATACGGTGTAAATGAGGGTAATCAAATTTTAAAAGAGGTGGCAGAAGAGTTTAAAAAATTTGCACAAGAGTTTAACTTTAATGTTTACAGAATTTCATCTGATGAATATGTATTATTTAAAGAAGAAGATTATCAAAGAAGTAAAGATGATTATTGCGCATTGGTAGATGAACTTACCAAAAGAGTTAATGGTTTAAATATTACCATTAACGGTTTTGAGGAGAGCATAAATATTGAAATTTATTCAGGGATTGTTTTACATGGGGGTAACCCGTTAGAAGATGCTCATATGGCATTAAGAAAGGCAAGAATGAAATTTTTGCCGTATATCGTTTATTCGGAAGCACATGATAGTAAAAAAAGGTCGGAAGAAATTTTAAATATGAAACATAAAATTCATTACGCCCTTGAATATAAAAATGTTGTCCCGTTTTTTCAGCCTATTACAAACAAAGACGGTAAAGTTGTTAAATATGAGGCATTAGTAAGAATTCTTGATTTTGAAAAGGGAGAAGTGAAAATTTTATCACCGTTTTTCTTTTTAGATATAGCCATTAAAGGCGGTCTTTATTTTGACATAGCTAAAGAAGTGTTACGACAGAGTTTGAAACTGTTTAAAGATAAAAAGGAAAAAATATCTGTTAATTTTCTGCCGAATGATTTTTACAATGAAAGTATGATAGAAATATTTTTAGAACTCATAAAAGATTATGAAAAAAAAGATCAAATAGTCGTAGAGGTTACGGAACAGGAAGGAATGGAAGATTTCAACAAGTTTGCACAGGTGATTCAAGAGTTTAGAAAAGTCGGTGTTTTGATTGCTATTGATGATTTTGGAAGCGGATATGCCAATTATCAGCATATTTTAATGCTTAAGCCGGATTACATAAAAATAGACGGTTCTTTAGTAGAAAATGTGGTAAGAGACAAAGATTCACAAATTTTGATTAAAAGTATAATTGATTTTGCCAGTGAGTTAAACATTACGGTTGTTGCAGAATATGTTGAGAATAAAGAGATTTTTGATTTGTTAAAAGAGTATGGTGTAGATGAATTTCAAGGTTATTATTTTGGAAAGCCCGAAAACCTGTTAAATAAATAAAAATTTGATTATAATTTCAAAAAATTTAAGCTAGAAGGATAATGCAAAATGGCACAGGTACCCGAAGATATAGGTTGTTTAAATGAAAAATGTATTGCTAAAGATGAGTGTAAAAGACAGCTTATTGCGAAAAACGGCACAGCACGTGAAATAAGAGAATTCGGCGGAACTCCGACAAAAAAATGTGGTAAGTTCATACAAAAATAGATGAAATATTTTTTAGTAGTTTTTGTTCTTTTTTTGAGTGCCTGCAGCATAAAAAATTATGAGCATACAAGTGCTAAAATAGTAATCATAAAATCTCCAAAAATAAAATTCTCCGACATAGGCTATGTAAGACATACAAAAGATGCCATAGAATTAGAACTTTTTGTAGCAGGGCATGTGTATAAACGCATTCATATAAATCATTTGATTTGTGTGGATAACGGATGTATGAGCAAAAGCAGTTTTAATCAAGAATATTTGTCCGGGGCATATCCCTCTTCTTTACTGCAAAATATTATTTTGGCAAAAGAGATATATAACGGCAAAAACAGCTTAAAGCAAGATGATGGATTTATACAGAGAATAAAAACTTCAGATGTAACTATAAAATATATTGTAAACTCCCGAGAAATTTATTTTAAAGACATGCAAAATCATATACTCATAAAAATTAAGGAAGTAAACTAAATGACAAGCCGTAAATTTGTAGGTGCACATGTAAGTGCGAGCGGAGGTGTTTATAATGCACCTCTTAATGCAAAAGCAATAGGGGCAAAAGCTTTTGCCCTGTTTACAAAAAATCAAAGACAGTGGGTTGCAAAACCGCTGGATAGTGAGACAATACAAAAATTTAAAACTGCATTGCAGGAGAGTGGTATTTTGCCTCGCCATGTACTTCCGCATGACAGTTATCTCATAAACTTGGGACATCCCGAAGAGGAAAAACTTGAAAAATCAAGAGCGGCTTTTATAGATGAGCTGGAACGATGTGATGCACTCGGGCTTGATAAATTGAACTTTCATCCCGGCAGCCATTTGGCAAAACTGACAAAAAAACAAAAAGAAGATGCTGCTCTTATGCAGGAGATTGAAAACAAATGTTTAGATGTTATAGCTGAGTCAATTAATATTGCTCTGGAGAAAACGCAAAATGTAAAAGCAGTTATAGAAAATACGGCAGGACAGGGAAGTAACCTTGGCTACAAATTTGAACATCTGGCATATATTATAGACAGGGTTGAAGACAAATCAAGAGTCGGCGTTTGTATAGATACCTGCCATATGTTTACAGCAGGTTATGATATACGAACAAAAGAAGCATATGATAAAACATGGAATGAGTTTGGTGAGACTGTAGGTTTTGAGTATTTAAGCGCTATGCATATTAATGATTCAAAACCGCCATTGGGCAGCAAAGTTGACAGACACCACTCTTTAGGTAAAGGTGAAATTGGACTTGATGCATTTAAGTTTATAATGAATGATGCGCGCATGGATGATATACCGCTTATACTGGAGACAATAGATGAAACTATATGGCCCCAGGAAATAAAACTTTTATACTCTCTTGAAAATAAATAGTGTAATATGGTCGGTTTGATTTTTTTAAGGAAGAAATGAGCATGAAAAAAATAGCGTTCATGTCACCTGTAGTAAGTTCGCTTTTAATAGCAGGCGGATATAAAATTCCTGAAACTTCAACAAATGCGGTCGCTCTTGGTGCAGCCAATATTGCACATAACCAAAATAATGCAGACGCAGCATATTATAACCCGGCAAAGATGATTTTTATGTCTGATGAAAATCATATAGAAGCTGATTTAAATTATATTCATATTAATAAAGAAGATTATAAGCCTACTTCTGGGAATATACTGCGTTCGGAGAATGAAAATTTTTATATTCCTAGCCTACATTATGTTTCCCCTAAACTTGGTAACAATAGTGCCCGAGTAGGAGTTAGTATTGTATCTCCAGGAGGGCTTTCTAGAAAATGGAATCAAGAACCGGCAAAAACTTCTGCCCAAGAATTTACTCTTGAAGTTGTCGAAGTAAACCCAACGGTTGCTTTTACAATAAATGAAAAACTTGGTTTTGCAGTTGGGTTTAGAGTTGTTAATACAAAAGGTGTTGTAAAAAGTGATGGGACAACAGATATTGACCCTGGTGAAGGAGTAACCTTAAGTAAGGTTGCTCGTAATATGACAGGAGAGAGTACTGATTTTGGATATAATTTAGCACTTTCATATCAGCCAATTTCAAATTTAGAACTTGGATTAACATATCGTTCTAAAATTGATTTAAATCCTGAAGGAAATGCAAAACTCACTTCAACTGCCGGTTCTTTAGTGTATAATGGCCCTGCAAATGTTAGTGTTCCTTTACCTGCGGCTATTAATGCTGCCATTGCATATACTTTTATAACAAAAACAACGTTAGAAATTGTTTATGAAAGAACATATTGGTCGGCATATAAAAGGTTGGATTTTACATATGATACAAGCATAAATCCGACGCTTAAATCGATATTTGGTACAGTAAAACCAAAAGAGTGGAAAGATACAAATACATTTCGTTTTGGTCTCACACAAGAACTTAAAAATATGACACTTATGGCTGGTTTAGTTATAGATGAAGCGCCTGCCCCTGAGAAAACCATAGGTTTTGAACTGCCCGATACCGATACTGTATCTGTTTCATTAGGCGGACGTTATAAAATAAATGATAAAATAGACCTAGGATTATCTGCACTCTATTCGATGCATGATAAAAGAACCGTTTCTTCTTCAGTAAATGACAATGGTCTTGATGGAGAATTTACAGACGGCGATGTTATAATCATCTCTGCCGGACTTGGTTATAAATTTTAAGGAAATAATTGAAAACATTAGTTAACTTTTTAAACGAAAAAGAGATTGAAAAATCGGAAATATTTATACATCTAAAGTGTAGTATAAATGAAGCCAAAATACTTCAATATATAGCACACAGGTATATGAAAGGGCAGGATGATGTGCTTGTTCTTGATTTGCTGCAAGATTTGTATAAGAGTGAAAATTATGAGCATTTAGAGCATCTTAAAGAACTTAAAAACTTGCTTGAACTCGGATGGCTGCATCAGCAAAGTTTTACACCCATTAAAATTGCAGATGTGACACCGCTTGAACTTTTAAATACGGCTGTGGGACTGACTCCTGCATTTTTAAAATTGTTACAAGACGGAACACTTGATTTGGATTTACCGGAAATAAAGCCTTATTCTGACCATTTGGAATATCTGCAGGATCAGTTTTTCAGAATAGAGCTCTATCAAAAGATGAGTGTGATTCGTCAAAATGTACATGAACATTCGCTTGGTATTGACAGACTGCAAAATAAACTTAAACTGCTTGAAAAACGTATAGAAGAGCGGGTAAAACAGAGTTCTGAAAATCTTGTTTTGGATAAATTTTTCAAACAAAAGAAAATGAGTAATTATGAGCAGGTAATATTTATTGCCCTGCTTCGTGAAGAGTATGGCTCGACTGATTCATCGCTTAGAGAGATGAATACACTTATAGATTTAATATCTTTAGATGAATATGAACGTATCAAAAACCGCTCACTTCTTGAGGAAGGTTCAAACCTTTTAAGTAACGGTATTATAGATTATGAAGAGATGTTGAATCCTTTTGGCGGTATCAGCCGTTCATTTTATATTGTAGATGATGTGCTTCAAAGTATTATTCATCCTCAAAAAACGAAAAAAGTAACACGGCTTAAATTAAATGCTTTAGTTGAAGAACAGGATATTTTTGAACTTGTTGAGCCTGAGACTTCTTTAGATGATGTGGTCCTTAATGACAAAACAAAAGAGACACTTCAAAACTTGATGAAACAGGTAGATAAAGATGTAGTTTCACGCCTTGTAAAATGGGGAATTAAAGAGAAAAAGAGCGGTATAGATGCGCGCATAATTTTTTATGGACCTGCGGGAACCGGAAAAACAATGACAGCATACTCTTTGGCAAAATCACTTAAACGTCAGGTTTTGGCTTTTGACTGTTCTAAAATTCTTTCTATGTATGTGGGTGAAAGTGAAAAAAATGTTCGCAAAATTTTTGACACCTTTTATGAACTCAGTGAAAAAACAAAAACAGAGCCAATACTGTTACTAAATGAAGCAGATCAGTTTTTGGGTGCGAGAAGCAGCGGTAATATAACAGGCTCAGATCAGATGCACAATCAGATGCAAAATATCTTTTTAGAGCAGATTGAGAATTTTCGTGGTATGCTTATAGCAACAACAAATTTACTTGAAAATATAGATAAGGCATTTTCAAGACGATTTAATTATAAAATTGAGTTTAAAAAGCCCGATAAACAACAGAGACTTGAACTTTGGAAAAAAATGCTGCCTAAAGAAGCTCCATATGAGGAAAGCTTTAATGTAGAAGCACTTGCCGAATACTCACTAACGGGTGGACAAATCAGTCTTATAGTTAAAAATACAGCTTATAAAGTTGCAGTAAGAGAAAAACCTCTTTTTACACTCAAAGATTTTATAGATGAAATCAAGCGTGAAAAAAATGCAAATTTTGACAGTGAAAAATCAATGGGCTTTTTAAATAAATAAACCTTCTCTTTGCTAGTGTTGCGATAAGTGACATTTGGCATGAGTTATCCTCCACAAAACTTTTTTTTAATATTCATTTTGCTATAGTGCAGTAACTGTTTTTTCTAGTAACAAAATGAAAAAGAGCGCGAAACGGCTGCTGTTTATCATCGTTAGAAGACAAATATAAAAACTAGGGATACTTTTTATAAGTATAACTTGTAAAATAAAAGGTAGGTTATATGGAGCATATTAGTACTGCAAATCCGTATTTTGGGGTATTTGTACTATTTGTTATAACATTTGGTGCATTTATTACGACGACTGTAATAGCTCGATTGGCAAGTCGTGCATTGGCGCGTAAAGACAGCGAAAAAATTAAGCTTTCGGTTTATGAATGTGGACCTGAAATTACAAAACAACCAAATAGAGTTTCACCACAGTTTTATCTGTTTGCATTACTCTTTTTACTGTTTGATGTTGAAATCGTATTTATGTTCCCTTGGGCAGTAGATTTTAAAGTTCTTGGTTGGTTCGGTTTTGTTGAGATGCTGATGTTTATAATATTGTTAGCAATCGGTTTTGTATATGCATGGAAAAAAGGAGCGCTAGAATGGCACAACATAAAGTAAATTATACACAAGACGGCGGCTTGCCAATAGCTCTTACCAGTGTAGATAAAATTGTAAACTGGGGACGTTCAAACTCTCTTTGGGCGTTGACTTACGGTCTCGCATGCTGTGGTATTGAAATGATGGCATCAGGTGCTTCAAGATATGACTTTGACCGTTTTGGAACAATATTTCGTGCTTCGCCTCGTCAGGCTGATGTTATGATTGTTGCGGGAACTTTAACAAAGAAGCATGCTGAATTTATTAAACGTTTATATGACCAAATGACTGAGCCTAGATGGGTTATTTCCATGGGTTCATGCGCAAACACAGGCGGTATGTTTAATACATACGCAACAGTACAGGGATGTGACAGAATTATTCCTGTTGATTTGTATCTTCCGGGTTGTGCACCGCGTCCTGAAACATTACAGTACGGTGTAATGTTACTTCAAAAGAAAATTCGTGCAAACAAAGCAGGCAATGCACAAAAAGCTAAGAGGTTAATGTAATATGAGAGCGTATAAAGCTAAAGATGATGTACAGGCAAAAGCATATTATACAGACAGATTTTATGTTGCACCGCAAGTACCAAAAACGTCTGTTGAAGAAGATGCAGTTTTTTCAAGTGATTTGGCTGCTATTAAAGCAAAGTTTGAAGTAAAAGATGCCTATATTCAAGTAGAACAAATGGTGGTGTATATTAATGCACATGACATTTACGGTGTTCTTGAATTGATGAGAGATGAGTTGGCATATACACAGCTCTCAGAAATGTCGGCGATTGACTGGTTGGCAAAAGATAATACTTTTGAAATTTTTTATCAAATGCTTTCTATGACAAAACGTAAACGTATTCGTATCAAATATTTCATTGAAAATGGTCAGGCTGTTGATTCTGTTGAAAAACTTTTCCGTTCAGCTGATTGGGCTGAGCGTGAAATGTTTGATATGTTTGGTATTGAAGCAAACAATCACCCGTTTATGAAACGTATTTTAATGCCGTATGACTGGGAAGGATTCCCTCTTCTTAAAACATATCCGCTTGAAGGTGATGAGTTTGCCGCTTGGTATGAAGTTGATAAGATTTATGGAAAAGAAGCGCGTGATATCATCGGACCTGAACTTCGTGATACTGCAAGAGTAGACAGATATGATTCTGAACGTTTTGCACGTCTTGGGCATGAAGTTCCTAAAGGAACGAAGATTACTGGTGACGAACCGGCAGTTACACAATCCTATCAAGAAGAGGGTGGTGTGTTTATGGTTACAAAATTAGATAAAGAGTCATCAAAAGTAATTGATGATCCACAAAGATAGGGTGGTATAAAATATGGCACAAGTAAAAAACAGACTAACACCGTTTTTTGAAAATATTACATTTGACAGAGACGATAATGAATTGGTTCTAAACTTCGGTCCACAGCATCCATCTGCTCACGGGCAGTTGCGTTTAATGCTGCATTTACAGCAAGAACAGATTGTAAAAGCACATCCAGATGTCGGATATTTACACCGTGGTATGGAAAAAATGGCAGAAAACATGATTTATAATGAGTTTATGCCGACAACCGACCGTATGGACTATATTGCCTCATCTTCAAACAACTATGGCTTTGCTTTGGCTGTTGAAAAACTTATAGGACTTGAAGTACCTCGCCGTGCGAAAGTTATCCGTATGCTTCTTTTAGAAATTAACCGTTTAATGTCTCACCTTTTTTGGTTGGCAACAACTGCACTTGATATTGGTGCTATGACAGTATTCCTTTTTGCATTCCGCGAAAGAGAATATTTGATGGATATCATAGAAGGGTATTGTGGAGCAAGACTTACACATGCGGCTATTCGTATAGGTGGTGTTCCGTTAGATATTCAAGGCAGCTTTTTACATCAACTAAGAGTATTTTTAAACAAACTTCCTCAAAATATTAAAGATTATGAAGATTTACTAGATTCTAACCGTATTTGGTTAATGAGAATGGAAGAGGTCGGAACTGTTTCAACTGAGATGGCACTTTCATGGGGTTGTACAGGTCCAATGCTTAGAGCTTCAGGCGTTGCATGGGACATTCGTAAAGAAGAGCCGTATGAATTATATGATGAAGTTGAATTTAATGTTCCTTTTTCAGATAAAGGTGATAACTTTGCGCGTTACCGTATTTATATGGAAGAGATGAGAGAATCTGCGAAGATTCTTTACCAATGTATAGAGATGTATGAAAAATGTGAAAAAGACGGTCAGACTGAATTAATGGCACATGCGCCGAAGTATATTTCAGCGCCTAAGCTTGATATTATGACACAAAACTACTCATTAATGCAGCATTTCGTCCTTGTAACACAAGGTATGAGACCACCGGTAGGTGAAGTATATGTTCCAACTGAATCACCAAAAGGTGAACTCGGATTTTACATTAATTCTCAAGGCGGACCGTATCCTTATAGACTCAAACTACGCGCACCGTCATTTTGGCATACAGGAATACTCACTGACCTTTTACCGGGTCACTATATTCCGGATGTTGTATCAATCATTGGTACTACAAATATTGTATTTGGTGAGGTTGACAGATAATGAAACGATATGATTTAAGACACTTGAAAGATAATTTTGAACCTCGTATGAAAGAGATTTTAGAAGAATCTCATAAGCCGACGGAAACATTAATATTCCTTTTTGAAATTGGTGATTTTTCTCCGATTCAAAGAAGTGCTGATTTAGTAAAAGAGTGTGGGTGTGAACTGTATAACTCATTAAAATTTAACGAAGTCGACTGGACTATCGTAGTAAAAAAATAGGAATTGAATGTGAGCAAAGTATATTTTTCTACTTGGAATGGTGAGCTTGTTAATAACATCGGCAAACCTCAAGAAGAGTGGGAAGAATCAGCTTATAATTTACCAGCACAATATGATGATCACCGCGATTCAAAAGCTTTTATAGGCTGGGACGGTGTTTCGTTATTTAATGAGGATGTGGATGTTATCCGTTTGGCAATGGAATATGCTGCACAGTATCAAGTTTATTCAGAAGCATGTGGAAGATGTGCGCCTGGAAGATGGGGCGGTCGTATTTTATATGACCAGCTTGATAAAATCGCTCGTGGTGAAGGTGAAATAGCTGATTTAGACCACTTAAAAGAGATTGGTAAAAGTATGCAGATTACTTCTAAGTGTGAGATTGGAAAAACAGTTCCGAATCCTATTTTAGATTTAATGACACACTTTGAAGAAACATTTTTAGAATGTATCAACGAGAAGAAAAAATCGAAACATTATGATGATTCCATCGGTTATATCGCTAAGATAACAGCACCGTGTACGGATGCCTGTCCTGCACATGTTGATATTCCGGGTTATATTGAAGGTGTAAGAGATTTGCGTTTTGATGATTCACTTGAAGCGACACGTCAAACAATGCCGCTTGCACATACGTGTGGACGTGTATGTCCACATCCGTGTGAAGATGCATGTCGTAGAACAAATCTTGATGAGCCTATTTCAATCATGGCACTTAAACGTTTGGGTGCAGATTGGGAAACAGACCATGAATACGAATTTTTTCATCCGATGGAGAAAAAACCACCGGTTGATAAAAAAGTAGCAGTTATCGGTGCAGGTCCTGCAGGACTCACTACTGCTTACTATTTGGCAGCTGAGGGTGTAGAAGTTGATGTATATGAAGACCTTCCTGTTCTTGGCGGTGAAGTAGCCGTTGGTGTTCCAGAATATCGTATGCCTGTCGATAAATATAATCAAGATATAGAATGTGTCCGCGATATGGGTGTAAATTTCATCACAAATTCTAGAATTTCAGCAGATGATATGCGCAGATTTGAAAAAGAGTATGACGCTACTATGGTTGCTGTTGGTACTAGGATTTCAAAAAAAGTACGTTGTGAAAATGAAAGACCGGAGATTAAAGGTTACTGGGGAGCTATTGATTTTCTTGATAAAGTGAATCTTTATGAAAAATATGGTTACACAATTTCAAAAGAAGAACAAGAAGAGAATCTTTTAACAACTGACTATGTGGATTTGACTGGTAAGACAGTTGTTTGTGTCGGTGGTGGATTTACATCTATGGATGTTGTGCGTTGTGCTATTCGTGCAAATGCGAAAAAAGTCTATATGATTTATCGCCGTGATGAGAAGACAATCATACGCAATACAACTTATGAAGAGTATCATGAAGCTGTTGAAGAGGGTGTTGAATTTCTTTTCCATTCTGCTGTAAATAAAATTACAACGGATGAAAATGATGTTCTTACAGAACTTCTAATTGACAAATTTGAGCTGGTACCTGATCCAAATGGAGGACGTGCACAACTTGTAAAAATTGAAGGTGAATCTTATACGATAGAAGCAGATTACCTTGTTCCTGCTGTTTCTCAATCAGCTGATTTGGATTTATTACCTGAGGAGTGGGACATTGAGATGACCTCATGGGCTACTATTAAAACAAATGGTAAAGATTATATGACATCACGTAAAGGCATCTTTGCCTCAGGTGATTGTGAATACGGTCCTATGACAATTGTAAATGCAGTAGGTCAAGCCAAACGTGCAGCATCGGTAATGTCTCGTTATGTTCAAACTGGTGAAGTAAGTTTAACGGATGATGAGATTATGGAAGATCATTTGAGTAAACTTAAAGTTTATGACAAAAAAGAAAAAGTAACAGGCTGGCTTCCGGGGCTTCCTCGTGAGCATTCATCTGTATTAGATGTTGAAATACGTAAACATAATAATGCAGAAGTCAATCTTGGATTCACCCAAGAGCAAGCTTTAACTGAATCTGAGAGATGTATGCGTTGTTATTATATAGCAATGGTACAGGCATAAGGGAGGCTGTGAATGAGTAAAATTATTAATTTTAAGATTGACGGCAAAGATGTCAGTGCAGCCAAAGGTGAAACAATTTTACAGGCTGCCAGAAAAAATGACATCTATATTCCTACTATGTGTTACATTTCTAAAACAACGCCGTGTGCATCTTGCCGTATATGTTCTGTAGAAGTAGAAGGCGTGGACGGGTTTATTCTCTCATGTAATACACCGCCGACTGAAGGCATAGAAGTCAAAACAAATTCAGCTGAACTTGAAGTTGAGCGTAGAAATATTATGAAACTCTATGATGTAAATCATCCACTTGAATGTGGTGTGTGTGATAAATCAGGTGAGTGTGATTTACAAAATATGACACTGGAATTTAATGTATCACAGCAAGAATTTTCAGCACGCGACCAGCTTAAAAAAGTTCAAGACTGGGGACTGATAAATTATGACCCTGCGTTATGTATCATGTGTGAAAAGTGTGTTCATGTATGTAATGAAGTCATAGGAGATGATGCCATTGAGGTAAAATTCGGTGGATACTCGTCTGTTATTATTCCTAAGAATGCTGAGACGCTTGATTGTACTTTTTGCGGCGAGTGTATCGCAGTTTGTCCAGTGGGTGCACTTGTGAGCAGTGATTTTAAATACACTGCAAATGCATGGGAACTTTCACGTGTACCTTCAACCTGTGCGCATTGTTCTGCAGGTTGTGCATTAGAGTATGAAACACGTCATAGCGGTATTAACGCTAATGATTCAATATACCGTGTAAAGAATAATTTTGAGTTTAATTCACTCTGCGGTGCAGGGCGTTTCGGCTTTGATTTTGAAAATCGTGCAGGTAAAGATGAAGTTGCATTTAAAAAGGCTGTTGAAGCGATAAAAAATGCAAATGCAATTCGTTTTTCTTCTATAATTACGAATGAAGAAGCACATATATTACAGCTTTTTAAAGAGAAGTTAGGAATAAAACTTTTTAATGAAGATGCACGTTTGTATGGTGAGTTTATGTCAGCATATAGTACAGTGAGCGGGAAACTGCATCACAGCGGTTCTATGGATGCTGTTAAACAGGCTGATGCTGTTATAGTAATTGGTACCCGAATAGCAACTGATAATCCGATGGTACGATATGCCGTACGAACAGCTTCACAGCATAACGGCGCTAAAATTGTCTATGCACATCCGCTTGAAGATACTTTGATGAAAAATACTGCAACGCAGTTTATGAAATATGAAGTAGGAACAGAAGAGGGCGTTATGGCACTCCTTGCAAATGAACTTCTTAAAAACAGTGATGTAGATGAACAGACAAGAGCATTTTTAGATGATTTAGACTTAGGCTATCTTGAAGCTGAAAGTAATGTAGGTGATGATGAACTTACATTGATGACAAAGTCATTTAAAAGAGCAAGAAATCATGTACTGGTGATTGGGAGTGATGTTTTTGCTCACAAACGTGCAAAAAATATAGCAAAACTGGCAGCTTTAATTGAAAAATATACTGATTTTTCATTAGTTATTGTTCCAACAGAAGTTAATTCTGCAGGTGTTGCACTTACATGTAAACTTGATGTTGATGAAAATATAAGCAATGTTGTTGCTTATAATGCTGAAGGTGACTTTATAATGTCATCATTAAAAGATTCAGACCTGGCAATGCCGGCACTTAATCAGGTAGAGGGAACAGTTGTGAATGTTGACAACCAGATACTGCCGTTAAATGTAGCACTTTCATTTAAGGGTTATACTTTAAATGATATAGCGAATGCGTTGGGCTTAGCCAAAGAAAATACGATTGATTATACAAAAGAGCTAGATACCTCTAAAGGTTTTAAATCAATTGCATTTGATGACTTGGAAAATTTCTTAACACCTCACGGTGAAGATAAAAGAGGTTATATTTTAGATGAAGTATTATGTGAAATGGATTCAAAAATAGAAGCGATTGAAGATTTGCCGGAGTTTAACGGTACTGTGATTTACAATTGTAACCCTGTGCTGCAGTTTAATGAGTTTACAAATAAAGCACATCAGTTGGAAAAAGATACAAATTTGAGAGGTTCGGCGCAATTTGCTGCAGCTGCACGAATTGCGGACGGTGATGTTATCCAAATTAGTTTTGCATCAAAGACTCTGCAGAGAGTATTTAAGCTAGATGATGAACTAAAAGGAACTATAGCACTCAATCCTACCTTTGATTTAGGTCAGGATTTCAGCAGATATAGATTTGAAAAATCCAAAATAGTGAGAGTAGTATAATGAGTAAAATTACTATAAATATTGACGGAAAAGAAGTACAAACGCAAGAGGGTGAGTATTTATTAAATGCTGCCCGTGCCAATGATATTTTTATCCCTGCAATATGTTATTTGACAAGATGTAGTCCTACATTGGCTTGTCGTATATGTTTAGTAGAAGCAGACGGCAAGCAGGTATATGCTTGTAATGCCAAAGCCAAAGACGGTATGAGCATAACAACTTCTACAGAGACAATAGAAAAAGAACGCCGTGCGATTATGGAAGTATATGATGTTAATCATCCACTTCAATGTGGTGTTTGTGATCAGTCAGGAGAGTGTGAATTACAAAATTATACACTGCATATCGGTGTAGATGCACAACACTATACTGTTAAAGATGTAGATAGAAGTTCTCATGATTGGGGACATCTCCATTATGATCCGGGTCTTTGTATTGTTTGTGAGCGTTGTGTGACTACATGTAAAGATATGATAGGTGACAACTCATTAAAAACAATTCCTCGCGGCGCAGATGCACTGAATGCTGAGTATAAAGGTCAGATGCCAAAAGATGCTTATGCAATGTGGAATAAGCTTAACAAATCACTTATCGGTCTGACAAACGGTACGGATGTTCTTGATTGTACTTCGTGTGGAGAGTGTGCTGCTGTTTGTCCGGTCGGTGCTTTGGTTGACACACATTTTATGTATAAATCAAATGCATGGGAGCTTAAACAGATTCCTGCAACCTGCGGGCACTGTTCTGCAGGATGTCAAATATCTTATGATGTTAAACATGCAAGTATCGAGAATCCTGAAGATAAAATCTACCGTGTAATGAACGAATGGAATTATGTTTCACTGTGCGGTGCAGGTAGATATGGATTTGATTATCAAAATGCCGATGCTACTAAAGATGAAGCTGCATTTGCTAATACAGTTGAAGCCTTTAAAAAGGCAGACACTATTTGCTTTACTTCAACTATTACAAATGAAGAAGCATATCTGCTTCAGAAAATGAAAGAGAAATTCGGTTATAAGCTTGTAAATAATGAAGCAAAAGCATTGCAGACATTTTTAAATAATTACAGTCAAATCAGCGGTAAAAAGCTTTACGGCAGTGATTTGGAAGCGGCACATCATGCAAACTTTACTATCTCAATAGGAAGTGCTTTAAAAAGCGATAACCCGAATGCCAGATATGCTTTAAACAATTCAATGACGGTAAATAAAGGTGCAGGGCTTTATTTCCATCCGGTAAAAGACCCTATTATTGAAGGTCTGGGTAAATCTATTATGACAGTAGAACATGCTCCTCTTCAAGAAGAAGCGGCTTTATACCTTGTTCTTGACTTATTTGCAGATAAATCAAAACTGCCGTCTGATATTGTCGAATATCTTGCCTCTTTTCATTCACAAAAAACTGTAACGGTTGAAGAAGTTGTGAAAGAAAAAGTTGTGGAAATTGTCAAAGAGATGAAAGTAAATGAAGAGACAGGCGAAGAAGAAGAGGTTGAAGTAGAAAAATCTAAGATGGTTTCTACTAAAGTTTCAAAAGAAGTTGAAGTTGATGATAACAGACTTTTAGAAATTCTTGGTGCTGATGATAAATTTATGGAAGTTTTAGAGAAAAATCTTAAGAAAAAAGATACGTTTGCTTTGATGGCAGGACCGGATCTTTATACACATCCAAATGCCAAGAATTTAGCGCGTTTGGTTGCTTTGATTGAAAAATATTCTGATTTTGAATTAACAATGATTCCGTCATTGACAAATTCACTCGGTGTTGCCCTTATTTGTGAACTTGATGATGAAAAAGGTGCCTATACCGTCGGTTACAATACAGAGGGTGATTTTGTACTTTCAGGTCTTGGTGACGGCGATTTGGATATGCCGGCTATAAATCAACAAGAGGGAACCTTGACATCTGTAAATAAGCGTGTTAATCCGACAAATGCAGCTATAGGGTATGGCGGATACGAATTAAACGACATTGCTAATGCGCTTGGATTTGAAGCCCAGAATGTGATTGACTATACGGTAAAACTTCCAACAGCGTCAGGATTTAAAGCCCAAGAGTTTGACAATCTGCCAAATCATTATGAAAATGACGGTACAGAAGTCAGAGGATATGTGTTAGAAAATGTAGCAGTCACGCCAAGTGGTGATGAAAGTGTAGAAAAATTCAGTGAAGATAAGCTTGAAGGGTGTATAATCTACTTAGCTAATCCTGTAAGACAATTTACAGGTTTCACATACAAGACGAAAAATCTTGATGAAGTAAGCGGTATTTATATGAGTGAAGAGTACTTATCTAAAACTGATTACAATGAGGGTGATGCGGTTACAATTAAAACTGCAAAAGGTGAACTTACTGCAAAAGTTGTAAGTGACAATAAAATTGCGGGTGACATTATAGTCTTACCGACATTTGACAAAAAATTAAACTCAGAAGCACTCTTTGACGGATACCGTTTTAGTACAGCTTCAATTCAAAAGGGGTAATATATGGATACAGCATATTTAATTGAAACGATAATAAAAGTCGTTGTAATCTTACTTATATTTTCTGCATTAGCGGGTATTGGTACATATTTTGAGCGTAAAATACTTGCATTTATGCAACGCCGTTTAGGGCCAATGTATGTTGGACCATACGGATTGTTGCAGGTTGCAGCAGACGGTGTAAAACTTTTTACGAAAGAAGATATTATTCCTACGAATGTTGTTGGACCTGTATTTAAACTTGCACCGGTAATTACTGCAGCAACTGCATTCATGGCTGCAGCAGCGATTCCATTTTTTCCACAATTTACGATCTTTGGTTATACGGTACATCCAATTGTGGCTGATTTGAATATTGGTATTTTATATATTTTAGGTGTAATGGCAATTGGCTTATACGGACCACTCCTTGGTGGTATGGCTTCAGCAAATAAATTTGCTCTACTTTCAGCAGCACGTACAGCAGCTGTGTTTATCTCTTATGAAGTTGTGAGTGGGTTAGCAATTTTAGCACCTATTATGATGGTTGGTTCATTATCATTGATTGATTTTAACAATTATCAAGTTGGAGGTATTAGCCATTGGATAGTATGGACACAACCTGTTGCATTTATTTTGTTCTGGATCTCTGCTTTTGCTGAAACTGGTCGTACACCTTTTCACCTCATTGCAAATGATCATGAAATTATTGATGGTTTTGGTACAGAGTATTCTGGTATGAGATGGGGTCTTTTCTTCATCGGTGAATATGCAAATATGTTCTTTATCTCATTTGTAATTCCACTTATCTTTTTAGGTGGATATGGTGATGGTAGTCTGTTAGGAGCGTTAGGATTGATAGGCAAAGTTGCATTTTTCTTTTTCTTCTTTTTATGGACAAGAGCTGCTTGGCCGGATGTAAGACCGGATCAACTTATGTGGTTGTGTTGGAAAGTTTTAATGCCATTAGCCGTGATTAATGTAGTAATCACTGGTTTAGTGATGATGTTTTAAGGGGATAATGAATGAAAATGGAACAATTTAATGACAGAAATGTAGCTGATAATGGTTACTTTTTAGTTGATATTGAAGATTATCCTACCGATGGCTGGGGTAAGTTTAAGCGTGTTGTAAAGAGAAGTTTCAAGGGTGAACTTTTTGTTGGTTTATGGGTTGTGCTTCGTGAAATGATTCGGTTCGATACTCACACAGTAAAATACCCGGAAGAAAAAATGCCTATCGGTCCTCGCTACCGTGCAGTGCATGAAATGAAAAGACTTTGGGAAAGTGATACCGAGCGTTGTATCGGCTGTGGTCTTTGTGAAAAAATCTGTATCTCTGATTGTATTCGTATAGATACACGAATAGATGAAAACTCACGTAAAGAGGTAAGTGAATATACGATTAACCTAGGGCGCTGTATTTTCTGCGGTTATTGTGCAGAAGTTTGTCCGGAGCTTGCAATTACACACGGCGGCGAGTATGAGAATGCATCAGACCAGAGGGAACATTTTCTTCTGTTTGAAGATATGTTAACACCGATAGATAAAATGAAAGCCGGAAAACAGCTTGAATTTGAAGGTTTTGGTGCGATTACACCACATGAAGATGAGCGTGTTAAAAAAACACCTCTAGCATATTAAGGAGTTTGGATTATGTTTGAAGCGGTAGCGTTTTACTTGTTTGCATTTTTAACGATTGCGATGTTTTACATTACAGTAACAACAAAGCAGGCGTTGTATGCATTAACTGCATTGGCAGCGGGAATGATTTTTATATCGGCATTTTTCTTTATTCTGGGTGCTGATTTTTTAGGTGCGGTGCAAATAATAGTTTACACCGGTGCGGTAATGGCTCTGTATGCTTTTGGTATGATGTTTTTTGATACGACAAGAGAAGTCAAAGAGAAGCAGGGAAATAAATACATCATCGTTGGACTTTCAACATTGGCGGCAGTTTTAGTGGTTATTATATTTGCAGCGCCTATGGTGTCTGAAAATATAGTAGCACTTTATCCTGCAATTGACGGCGTCGGCAATACGCAAGAAGTCGGTTTAGTACTTTTTACAAAATACCTTATACCATTTGAAGTAGCTGCAATTATGCTGCTTGTTGCAATGGTTGCCGGGATTGTACTTGCAGGTAAAAAAATGGATCTTTCAATTACGCTTATAAACGATGCTGAGATTGAAGAAGAAAAAAATAAAAAGGTGCTTTCATGATGGAAATAGGCTTAAACCATTATCTAGTTTTATCTACTATTTTATTTGCTATTGGTTTAGTGGGTGTTATGCGTAGAAAAAACCTTCTTTTGCTGTTTTTTGCAACTGAAATATTATTAAATGCAGTCAATGTGGCTTTTGCTGCTATTTCACATTATTATGGTGATTTGACTGGGCAGATGTTTGCATTTTTTGTAATTGCTATTGCTGCTTCGGAAGTTGCAGTCGGTCTTGGACTCCTGATAGTATGGTATAAACGCCATAATTCAATAGACTTAGATGCATTAACAACGATGAAAGGATAAAGAATGGAAAAATATTTATATATAGCACTCTTTGCTCCGCTTGTTAGTTCTTTGTTCTCAGCACTTTTTACGGCTACTCCAAAGAAACTTTTTACAGGTATTGTGGCAAGTTTACTGATATTAACTTCATTTGTTGCAAGTACAATACTTTTAATGTATATACTTAAAGGCGGAGAGCCTGTGCATGTAACAATGATGACATGGATGGCTACAGGTGATTTATACATTCCTTTTGGCTTTGTGGTGGATCAGATTTCTGTGACTATGATGATGGTTGTAACACTGGTTTCTACTGTTGTGCATGTTTACTCGATTGGGTATATGGACCATGACAAAGGATTTAACAGATTCTTTGCGTGGCTTTCAGCTTTCGTTTTTTCAATGATGGTTCTTGTTATGAGTGATAACTATGCAGGTCTTTTTATCGGTTGGGAAGGTGTCGGTCTTTGTTCTTGGGGACTAATCGGCTTCTGGTTTCATAAAAAGAGTGCTACTTGGGCAGCCAATGAAGCATTTATTATGAATCGTATCGCTGACCTTGGTATGCTTATCGGTATCTTTTTAGTATATTGGCACACAGGGACACTTCAGTATGATGAAGCATTCGCTGTAATGCCATCACTTGATAATGCAACATTGACATGGATGGGAATATTTTTGTTTATTGGTGCTATGGGTAAATCAGCACAGTTTCCACTGCATACTTGGCTTGCTGATGCGATGGAAGGTCCTACACCGGTATCTGCACTTATTCACGCAGCAACAATGGTTACGGCGGGTGTTTATCTTGTCGTGCGTTCAAATGAACTCTACAGCCTGATCCCAAATGTAGGTCTCTTTATTGCCTCTCTTGGTGCTTTTGTTGCAGTATTTGCAGCGTCTATGGCACTTGTAAACCGTGATATGAAAAGAATTATCGCTTATTCTACACTTTCACAGCTGGGTTACATGTTTGCAGCAGCAGGGCTTGGTGCTTACTGGGTTGCACTTTTTCACCTAATGGCACACGCATTCTTTAAAGCACTGTTATTCTTAGGTGCAGGTAATGTTATGCATGCTATGCATGATGAACTTGATCCGTTTAAAATGGGTGGATTGAAAAAAGTAATGAAGTGGACATGGATTATGATGACGATTGCTTCATTGGCACTGGCAGGTATCTTTCCATTTGCAGGTTTCTTCTCAAAAGATACCATTCTTGAAGCTGCGTTTGCAGAACATCACTTTGTGATTTACGGTGTACTTCTTTTCACTGCAGGTTTAACAGCATTCTATTCATTCAGACTTGTCGCACTTATCTTTCATGGGGAAGAGCGTTATAAAATTTTTGGAATTCATCCACATGAAGCATATAGATTTATGCTTATTGCAATGAGTCCATTACTGATTTTAGCTATGATTGCCGGAATTTTTAAAGAGCCTTTCTTTAACATGGTAGAAGAGATACTTGGTGCTGCTGAGTATCATATACATTCTCATACAACAGCATTAATTATGCTTGTAGGAACACAAATTTTTGTTGCTTTGGCTATTCTTTATGCATACAAAAAATATGCAAACAAAAAAGTTACAGTTCCAGACGGTACAAGTGTGGTAGAAAATTCATTTATATATAAATTATTGTTCAATCAATACTACATTCCTTACTTTTATGAAGAGTATATAGTAAAACCGTATAGAGAACTTTCAGAAGTTTTCTGGACAAAAGTTGATTTAAAAATAGTTGATGCAACTGTTGATGGGATTGCAGGTATTGTTTACGGTACCGGTGAGAAAACAAGGCAAATGCAAAGTGGTAATTTATCTACTATGCTTAAATGGATGGTAGCAGGTCTCGTTGGACTGCTGTCACTCGCTGTAGTGTTCGGACTTGCAGCAAGATATTCTGATGAGATTTTAGCATTCTTGTCAGCTTTAGGAGTTTAGTATATGTTAGATCATATTTTATCGTTATTAATTTTCTTTCCGGCCTTAGCAGCTGTGTTTGGTTTTATGATACAAAAAGAGAGTATGCGTGTATACGGTGTCTCAGTTGCTGCGATTGAGTTTGCACTGGCATTGTGGTTGTGGTATGTCTTTGACGGCAGCGTATCAGGTATGCAGTTTATGGAAAGTCTTCCGTTAGTTCCCTCTTTTGGAATAAATTATACCTTAGGGGTTGACGGTATTTCAGTATTTATTATTATACTCTCAGCATTTTTTACACTGCTTGGAATCGGTTCTTTGACGGACACTCCAAAAGTGAAATATATGATTATTACTCTTTTGTTTTTACAAATGACGATGGTCGGTGTATTTGCTGCACTTGATGCTATTGTATTTTATATATTTTGGGAACTTTCACTTGTACCGATGCTTTATATTATCGGTGCATGGGGTGGACCATTGCGAATATATGCTTCTATAAAATTCTTTTTATATACTTTTGCAGGTTCACTTGTAATGCTTGTAGGTATGCTTTTTATGGCATATTTTTATTATCAGGCAACAGGTGTTTGGAGTTTTGCTCTTTTAGACTGGTACAGACTGATACTGCCTGAAACTTTTCAGCTATGGCTTTTTGCGGCATTTTTCCTTGGCTTTGCTATTAAGGTGCCTATGTTTCCATTTCATACGTGGCTGCCATATGCACACGGTCAGGCACCGACAATCGGTTCTGTGATTCTTGCGGCAATTCTTTTAAAGATGGGTACATATGCATTTGTAAGATTTTCATTGCCGTTATTTCCGGATGCATCGGCATTTTTTATGATTCCGATTGCGATTATAGCCATCATCATGGTTATTTACACGGCAATGGTTGCTTATGCGCAAAAAGATATTAAGCAGGTTGTTGCGTACTCTTCTATTTCTCACATGGGTATTATTATACTGGGAACATTTGCTTTAAATGTTGAAGGTATTTCAGGTTCTATCTTTTTAATGCTGGGTCATGGTGTTGTAGCAGGTGCGCTGTTTTTGCTTGTCGGTGTCATTTATGACAGACGTCATACAAAACTTATGAGTGAATTCGGCGGTTTGGCACATGTTATGCCTAGATATGCAACAATATTTGGAATTATGATGATGGCTTCAGTTGGTATGCCGCTTACAATTAACTTTGTAGGTGAATTTTTATCTCTGCTCGGCTTTTATCAGCAGTCACATATTTTGACTCTTTTAGCAGGTACCGGTATTATCGTCGGTGCTATCTATATGCTCGCAGCATATAAAAAAGCATTTTTTGGTGAAGTTACAAATGAAAAAAATAAAAATCTGCCGGATATTAACAAAAAAGAATTGTTTGGTTTAATACCATTGGTGATTGTAGCGATATGGCTGGGTGTATATCCAAAACCTGTATTGGAACCAATCAACAACAGTGTGAAATCAATTGTGCAGTTAATGCATAATAAATCTACGACAGAGTTAGCTAAAGAGAGAATTCCAAATTTAGTGAAACCAAAAGTTGTAGTTATTGAAAAAACTATTATAGAGGAGGTTCACTAATGTTAGCGCCAATAAATATTTCGATGGAGTCATTAAATGTAATGACTCTTGCTCCTATGCTGATACCTGTAGTAGGTGCACTGTTAATCTTAGTGATTGACGTTATCAAGGGTGGCCTTCACAAATCACTCTATGTAGTACTGAGTTTACTCTTTTTAGCGATGGACTTCTTCTCACTGCTTGATGCTTCTGCACTGTTTACTCAAAACGGTACCGTATTAGGTATGTTTGATGTTATGCTGGTTGACGGTTTGGCTCTTTTAGCTCAGTTTGTGATTGTTATTGCTTCGATGCTTTTTATTCCATTGGCATTGACACATAAGCGTTTCCATGAATTTTCATATCCTGAGTTTTTTGCACTCTTTTTGTTTATGATTTCAGGTTTCCAATTTATGGTGGCAACAGATAACATTATCTTGGTCTTTGTAGGGCTTGAAACATCATCTCTAGCGCTTTATACATTGATTGCTATGCATAACCGTGATAAATCTTTTGAAGCAGCAGTCAAATACTTTACAATGGGTGCATTAGCAGCCGGTTTTTTCAGTTTTGGTGCGATGATTTTTTATGCTCTAACTGGTTCAGTAGAAATAAATAAAATAGCTTTAGTCCTGGCTGCAAACGGTTATGCCGATATCGGTTATGTACTTGTCGGTGTTGCCTTTATGCTGGCTGCATTTGCTTTTAAACTTTCACTTATTCCGTTTCATACGTGGGCACCTGATGTGTATGAGGGCTCATCTGCACCAATGGCAGGTTATATGTCAATTGTACCAAAAATAGCTGCTTTTGTAGTTGCTATGAGATTTTTTGAATTTTTGGTGCATAGCGGTATCGTATGGCTAGACATAGTTTTATATGCATTTGTGATTATTACAATGACAGTAGCAAACATGTGGGCGCTGGTACAAACAGATGTGAAGCGTATGCTGGCATACAGTTCTATTTCACATGCAGGTTTTGTTATGGCTGCTATTTTGATAGGGACGACACAGGCCAACAGTGCACTCTTTTTATATTGGGTTCTGTTTACATTTACTAACCTTGGTTCGTTTTCTATGTTGTGGATATCACGTCAAAAAAGTATACCGGAACATCAAATGTCAGATCACTCTTATGATAAATTTGCAGGTATGATTAAAACTGCACCGGTAGCTGCTATGATAATGGGTCTTTTTATGTTGAGTTTAGCAGGTGTTCCTCCATTTGCACTCTTTTGGGGTAAAATTTATTTAATCAGTTCAGCAGTAACAAGCGGATATACAGTCCTTGCGCTTATTATGGCCCTGAATTCTGCAATAGCAGGTTATTATTACTTAAAATTGATTGTATATATGTTTATGAAAGAACCGGTTATGGGTAATGGTGGGCATATGTATGTTGCAAATGCTACATTGGCTCTTAAAACTATTATCGGTATAGCGGCAGTAGGAACTATATTTGCTTTTGTTGCAATAAACCCGCTATTAGAGTTTATTACGGCTTTTGTATATAATAGTGGATACTAATAGTCAGTTATCTTAATAAAGGGAGAGAGAATTTGTTAAAATGGATACTCTTAACCTTTGTTCTTGCAAACTCTTTTGCACTCGAAATTTCAATTGACAGTGCAAAAGACAACTTCATAAAGTATGCAACACTTGACATACGAGACTCCAAACCCTTTACATGTAAAGAAATAAAAAATGATTTTGACGCAGTCAAAGAGATTTTATGTACATTTTCAAAAAGACCATCAAGAAGCCTCAAGCATATTCAAAATGACTTTTTTAAAGTGGATACAGTTGTCAAAGGAGATAAATTTTTTGTTGTTATCAAGCCTTTTTATAAAATAAAATTAATTCCTGAAATATTTGACCTGACAAAAGACAATGAAGTTTTTAATGCAGATGTAAACATCTCAAATCATTGGAGCATATTAGGTTATAAAAAAAAGTTTCCTTTATTTAAAAAAGAAGAAGTATCCCAAATTGCACTTAACTTTCCTTTTTATTTAGATAAAGACAAGTTGCCGTATGTCGGGAGTCTTGATATCAAAGGAAATCCGGTTCATATAAAAAAGATAGAAGATGTCAAAGAGTATTTGAAAGTAAAAAAATATTATAAAGAGAAACAGTATGAGTCATGTCTACAAACTGTTAATGATGTACTTAAAACCTATCCGAATACTCTTTTTAGGGCAGAACTCTTATACTATAAAATAAAAGTATATGCGAAGATCAAAGATTGGGATAATGTCATCAGTTATGCGAAAGAATTTTTGCGAGAATACTCATCAGACGAAAATGTAGCTGAAGTCCTTTCTTTGATGGCAAAGGCATATGCAAAACTCGGACAAAATACAGATGCCGATTATTTTTTTGACCGTCTCTTTACAGAGCATACCGATACAAAATTTGCACAATATGGGTATATATACAAAGGTGAAATGCTTGAAGAATCCGGAGGCATTACAAAAGCTATAAAATATTATAAAAAAGCACTTTATGAAACAAAAGATTTGGAAGTGGCTGCAAATGCAGCATACCATTTAGCCTCTTTGTACCTTTCATACAGACCAAAAGAAGCCTCTCAATATGCTATGAAAATTGTTCAGGCAAAACCGAGCTATTTTATGGAAGATTTTAAAGCATCACAGAAGATGATGCAGGAGTTTGCAAATCAGGAATATTATAAGACTGCAGCTGCTATTGCTGATGCAATGTTGCATGAAATAGATGCGACATATGATGAGTATGAAGAGCTGCTAAAAGACAGAGCATTGTGGCTTGCAAAAACCAAAAATAAGCAAAAGGCGTTAAAAGCAATCAATGAATATTTGAAAAAATTTCCTGATGGGGATTTCATTGATGCTGTGCAAATAGCTAAAGATGCTCTGTTTTTTGAAGTTTCCGACTTAAATGCTACAGCAAAATTGACCGAATTTGATAAACTCATACAAGAGTACCAAAATGACAGCATAGGCAAGCGTGCGCTTTATGAAAAGGCGAAACTGCTGCTCAAAGAAGGAAAATACAGTGCGGTACTGGGGTTAAAAGAAGAGTTGGAATCTTTGGATAAGACAGAGTATAAGGATGTGAAAAAGATTATACAAGATGCGGCAATAGGGGAGATGCAGGAGTCACTGCGCAATAAAAACTGTAAACAGGTTCTTGTGATATCAAACGAGTATAATATTACACTCTCAGATAAATGGGATGACGGTATCTATGAGTGTGCTATGAAAGGTGGAGATTTCCAGCTTTCTAAAAATATAGCCTTGAAAAATTTAAAATCAAAAAGTTTAGATGAACGTAAAAAATGGCTCTATCGTTATATAAAAGTTGATTTTGCAACAGGGAATTACAGTGATGTCATTGATGCTGCTAAAGATTTAATAAGCTTGATCGAAGATGATAAAAATTCAAAATACAAAGAAGCATACAGGTATCTTTTTGATACTTATGAGCGATTAGAGAAAAAAAATAAAATGATTGATGGCATGGCCAAAATCGAAGAAGTTTTCGGACTTGATTATAAAGATATAGACCGTTATGTTTCTATGATAACGCTTGGAAGCGAGCGCCATGATGACAATATGACTATAAAATATGCAACAAAAGTTATGCAGATACAAGAAAAGTCAGATTCACATGTACAGAGCCCTTATGTAGAATTTGCACTTTATCAAGCATACATGGATAAAAAAGAGTATAACAAGGCTTTAAAAGTTATTCAATCTTTGGATACACTCAAATTAAGTAATACATTGCGCTCACGACAAAAGTATTTATTAGGAAGTGTCCTGAGTAAGTTGTGGAGGGATGATGAAGCTAAAAAAGCTTATAATGAAGCTATAAAAGCTGACCCAAAATCATCTTGGGCCAAACTTGCTAAAAGTGCTTTAGAACTTTAAAATTGTTTAGAGTTCTAAACAGTCACTGATATTGTAAAGACTAGGCTCTTTGTCTGCAAGCCATTTTCCAGCACGAAGTGCACCTTTTGAAAAAGTATTTCTTGAAGTGGCTGTGTGATTAAGCTCTATAAACTCACCGTCATTGTAAAACCCTACGGTATGGCGTCCAACGATGTCTCCTCCGCGAAGAGCCATAACAGCTATTTCATCTTTACTACGTTCACCGATATTGCCGTCTCTGCCGCTTACACGGACTTTGTTCAAATCCAATCCTCTTGCCTGTGCCGCTGATTCACTCAGAGTGAGTGCTGTTCCGCTTGGTGCATCTTTTTTATGTCTGTGGTGCATCTCTACAATCTCTATATCAAAGTCTTCAAGTGCTGCTGAGGCTTGATATACAAGCTTGTTTAACAGTGCAACACCCATTGACATGTTTGTAGCATAAAGCACAGGCATAATTTCACTTGCCTGTTTCAAGAGATTTAGCTGATGGGTATTAAGGCCTGTTGTTCCGATTACAAGAGGTTTGGGAGTATTAATAGATTCCTCCAGTAACATTTCACATGCTTCAGGTAGAGAAAAATCGATTACTATATCACAGTTATTTAAAAATGATTTCATATCAGAAGTTACCAAAACAGATGGATCAATTGCAAAGTCAAGGGGATTACGTACATATACACTTGAGAGACTCATTTCTTGAGTTGTTTTTAAATCTTCTATTAAAAGTCTGCCGACTCTACCACTGGCACCGAAAACACCTACTTTTATCATAATTGTATCCTTATTTTTTCTGCTCTAATAATAGCAAAATATTACTCAAATACTACTTTCTTTTTTATATACTCATTATAATATTTCAAAGCGTTCAAGATATTTACAAAGAGCAAAAGAGCCCAAAACATAAATACTATGGCGGCCGCTATTAAAAAAAAGTGCCAAAACGGCGTAAACAGAAAAAGACAAAAAGAGAGATAATATAAATTTACCTGATATAGCATCTTCTTCTTACTGATAACATTACCCATTTCTGCGTCAAAAACCATGTTTGAGCTTAAATGAAACCATGTTAAAAAAGGGATGATTTTATAAAGCATTGCATTGATTAGGGGATATATAGCACCGAATAAAACCAAAAAGCCAATATACAAGTATATGTTTACATGTAACAGGGTGGCAGTTATAAAAAGTATTGAAGAGAGTACAGTATTTGTCATGGCAAAATACCAAAGATTGATGCTTATATCTTTTCTTGCTCGTTTTCTCTGCCTTAAAATTTTTATACTAAAGAGTGCAAAAAGTATCACTGAACAGGAGAGAAGAATTTTTATTACATTCAGCAGTAAAATATTTTCTTGAAGCTGGGCAAATATAAATAAAAACAGCAGTATAAGCTGGATAATATAAAGTCTTTTTTGCAAAAAGAGGGGAAACTCTTTAGCAACAAAAAACATAGGAATTATTTTATATGATACAGAAATTATAAGTATAAAGACCCAGCCAAAGAGCATAACAGCTATATGAACATTTCCATATTTTATAGAATCTACGAATCCAAAATGCCCAAGAAGTGCTGTAAAACCGAAAATTACAGCGATGAAAAGTGCGGCAAAAGAAGCTGCAAAATTTTGTACAGGTGCATTTATCTCCTTACTTAAAAAAATTGTTTTTAAAGAGATAAAACAAAAATAGAGAAATGTCAGTGCTAAAAGAGTACCGCCGATATATAAAAATGGCGGACTGTTTGTTAGAAATCCGGCGATGAAAGAGACAATGCCGATATTTAAAAAGATATGGATTGTTTTTGCATTTCTTACAATATTTGCATAGGCCGTACCGAGCATTACAGGCAGCATTTGAAAGAGTGAACCAAACATTATGTGTGTAATGAACCCGATAGTAAAAATATGTGTAAGAGCGATAACTTCATACTCATATCTTGAAGATACATGTAAACCGTATATGAGTATTATTATTGAGAGTGCAATGAGATACAATGCAGCTGTGAGGTAAAATTTTATTGGTATGGTATAAGGCGGAGCCTGCTCAAGTGATAAGCCTTGAAACATTATTTGTAAATCCTCATTTCAAACTCATTTTCATCTTCTTTTGTAATTTCATAGTGCAATCCCAATGCCAAAATATTTTGAAAAAGCATTTGAGGATTCATGCGATGGCGAAATATTAATACTTCTTCATCTTGTAAACTGTTTAAGGCATTGATGGCTTCGACAAGAGGATAAGGCGCTTCCAGCTCGCTTACATCTAAAATAATCTCTTTTTTAGTTCCCATAGTCTTGTAGTTTTTCAACTATTTCTTGAGCATCTTGGGCTAGAGTATTATTCATCATTGTATAGAGCATCTGCTCCTCTTTAAGGTTATGTTGCTGCAGTAATATATTCATAGACTCGCCAAGCGCAAACGCTCGTTCTTTATCTTTTGCATTATAAGCTTCATCCATTTTTTCAAAGAGTGATTTTGCCTGAGTATGTTCCATGCGCATGACGTTTGTCGGGCCCATATTTCCCATACCTGATTTTTCTTCAAGCATTGGGAAAAGATACTCTTCTTCCATTGCAAAGTGCAGCAGGGTTTCATTTTTGAATGCTATATATTTACCAAGTGCCTCATCAAACTCCCCGTTATCAAGGAAATCTTCCGCCTGCGTTAAGAGATGATCGCATTCCCTATGCTTGTTTGTCATAAAATCTTTTATAGTCATTGTTATTTCCTTATCCTAATAATTCATCAACGTATGAAATTGCTGAGAGGGCTGCCACAGCACCGTCACCTGCTGCTGAAACAACCTGTTTCGGTGCTTCTATTCGCATGTCACCTGCGGCATATAGACCGGGCACAGATGTTTTCATGCTCAATGTCACAACAACCTGTCCCTGCTCATTGACATCGCATAAAAAACTGCCGTCTTCTTGTATAAGTGTCTGATTATTTACATCATTGCCTACAAAAGTAAAAACGCCTGGGACTGTAATATCTCTAATATTTTCATCTTTGTCTTTAACTTTTAAACCGTTCACACCGCTTGCATCACCATAGACTTCTTCTGGTACTGAGTTTAAAATAAGTTCTATTTTTTCATTTTCTTTAACGCGTTTTACAGTGTTAGGTGCGGCACGAAAACTGTCACGTCTATGAACAAGATAAACTTTAGAACAAATTTTTGCCAAATAAAGTGCCTCTTCTAACGCTGTGTCTCCACCGCCGATGACTGCTACTTCTTTGCCTTTATAAAAAAATCCGTCACATGTAGCACAGGTACTGACACCTTTACCAAAAAATATATCTTCACCTTTAAAGCCTGCGCGGCGTGGAGATGAGCCTGTGCAAACAATGACGCTGTGTGCCTCAATTGTTGTTGCGTCTGACTTTGTAACAGTAAAAATATCGCCGTCTTTACTGATACGGCTTACTTCTGCCATATCATGCTTAAGACCAAATTTTTGACACTGCTCGGGCCATGGCATCATTAAATCCATTCCGGTAATGTCACCTGTAACACCTGGATAGTTTTCTATCTCGGAACTTTGGGTAATTTGCCCGCCGGGCATTCCTCTTTCAAACATTGTTACGTTTTCAAGTCCACCGCGTGTTGTGTATAGTCCTGCAGTAAGACCAGCCGGTCCTCCGCCTATAATTGCGCAATCTAATATCATAATTTTTGCTCCTCTAATTCATCTAAATTATCAAGTTTTCGTATCATACTATCTTGTTTATAAAGAGAATCTTTTACTTTCTTTATAAAAAAAATAGATGGTGAATCGTATATATTAAACCGTTGTATAAACTTCAGCGATGTATTTGTTCCGCTTCTTAAAAATGTAGTCTTGCTTGTATTTGTTCGCACTCTGTTGTAGTAGTCTATGGCAAGAATCGGCAGATTGAGATTTAAATTTGCAAGTTTGTCCATCGTCCCCTTTTCTCTTGAAGAGTAAAAAACAATGATGTATTCTTTTTTGCTTGGTTTAAAAATGTCACTTTTTTCATAATATACAAAATCTTTAAAATCAATGAATTTGTACTCTGAAAATTTATAATTAAAGTAAGCAAAAGCACCTGCAACCATTGCGGCACCAAAGAAAGAAGCAAGCAAAGTGGAGAGAGAAAAGAGGCTTTTACCTCCTTTTCTAGCCACTCTAAATAACCTGCAATTACGCTAAAAGAGCGTCAAGTTTTTCCGCAAGAGCTTGTTTAGATTGAGCTCCTACGATTTGATCTACCATTTCACCATTTTTGAAAAACATGATAGTTGGAATTGAACGAATACCAAATTTCACAGCAATATCTTGCTCTTCATCAGTGTTGACTTTACAGATTTTAGCTTTCCCGTCATAGTCTTCTGCGAGTTCTTCAACTACAGGAGCAATCATACGACAAGGTCCACACCACGGAGCCCAAAAGTCAACAAGAGATACACCCTCTGCAAGAGTTTCTTCAAAATTTGCACCAGTTAATTCTATATATTTACCCATTAGTAAATCCTTTTTATTGTTTGTTATGTAAGTATTATACAAGCGCTATCATTAATTCAAACTTTAAATTTATTTATAGCTATAATTTGTATAATTAGCGCAAATTTATTACCCAATAAAGGAAGCACTTAATGAACTTGCAAATTACGGATGGAGAAATTGATATACGACCATCGGTTGCGAAGCCGTATCCCGGTTTTTTTCACGAAGTAGGTGAAGAAAGATTTAGAAAACTTGTTTTTGATCATTATGAGTCTATCAAAACAAGTGATATTGCATTTTTATTTCCCGTTTTTGATGATGATGATTTTGCAGAGGCTCAAAAACATGCGGCAGATTTTTTGATAGAAATCTCCGGCGGTCCTGATTATTTTATACAAACCAGGGGAGAGCATCAAATGGTCGGGCGTCATGCGCCTTTTCGCATAGATGAAAAAGCGAGAAAAACCTGGCTTGAGCTTTACATTCCGCTTTTAGAAGCACTTGAGACAGAAGGAATCAGCCCGGAGTATATAGAATCGTTTTGGAACTATTTAGACCTGTTTTCTATGTGGGTGGTCAATACAAAGAGTTAAAACTCTAAGAATTTTCTCTCTCTATTTATAAAGTAGGCACACTGTGTGTAACCGACATCTTTGGCAAGTTTTGTGACTTCCTTGTCAAACATACCGACCTGTTCAGGTTTATGCGCATCGGAGCTGAATGTTATAGGAATATTTAGCTTGTAGGCTTCTTCTAAAAGCTCTTTAGAAGGGTAGGCCTCACCTATAGGTTTTCTGTAGCCTGCCGCATTTATCTCTAAAACCATATCATTATTTTTAATTGCTCTAAGTGCATTTTTTGCAATCTCTGTGATATTTTTACTCGGCATAAATTTAAATACTTTTATGAGGTCCAAGTGCCCGACAATATCAAAAAGTTTTGTATTTGCCATAGATTCTACAGTATCAAAATATTTTTGCCAAATTTCATTAATATCTTCATTCTCATAACGTCCGATAAATTCCGGATTGTCAAATCCCCATTCATCAATAAAGTGTACAGAACCGATCAAATAATCAACATTGGCATTAAGGACTCTTTCATCCATATGTCCCTCAAGATAGTCTACTTCATAGCCAAGTAAAATAGTGATTTTTTCTGCATATTTTCTCTTTGCATCCATGATCTCTTCTTCGTACTTTTTCATGTCTGCAAATGACATTCTATATTTTGGATCAAAGTCCATGGGTGCATGGTCAGAAAAACCAAATATTTCGGTATTTTTGTTTATTGCAGTATTTATGTACTCATTTATTGTACCCTCTGCATGGTTACACAGTGGCGTATGGTTATGTAGATCTACTTTCATATTTGTTCTCGTATTGTATATTTTATGCTATTATAGTGTTAATTAATAAATTATTCAATTATGGAGACTATTTATGACGCAAGAAGAACTTGATGCCTTAATGGGTGGTGACATAGATATGGACGAAGTGCCTGAAGATACTGCAAATACTCAAGAGGCCCAAAATCAAAATGATGATGAAGCCATATCCTCTACTGACCCAATAACAGCCGGCATCGAAGCGGCTGAACTTCCGCATCCTGCTACAGATGAAAATAAAATGGTGCATCAGCTTGATGATGTAACAAAAGAGAGCGAAGAAAAAGCAAGTGAAATTTTTGATATTATTGAAAATATCAGTAGCGATTTGATGGATAAAGAAGAAGATTTACAAAACGTTGTTGAAGTTTTAAACTCAAATATAGAACTTTTTGCTACTTTATGCGAAAAATTTCCCGATGTTCAAACATTTCAAGAACAATTAGAAAAAAATAAAACAGCGCTTGAAAATGTCAATACTGTGCTTGAAGTTCTCCAAAACAGTGGTGACTCTATTATGAGTGTCATGGATATTATGCAGTATCAAGACATTCACAGACAAAA
Source organism: Sulfurimonas autotrophica DSM 16294 (assembly GCF_000147355.1). Classification (NCBI taxonomy): domain Bacteria; kingdom Pseudomonadati; phylum Campylobacterota; class Epsilonproteobacteria; order Campylobacterales; family Sulfurimonadaceae; genus Sulfurimonas; species Sulfurimonas autotrophica. The sequence continues at coordinate 1,801,463 of NC_014506.1, read as the reverse complement.
AATAGAACGTGTCATTAATGTAATGCGGGCACTTTCAAAATATATGAATACACTCTTTGAGGGTAAAATAGAGGATGAAAAACGCGTATCATCAGCAGTACATATAGCCGGAGATACTCATAACGAACTTGCTTCGACGGATGATATAGAAGCGCTTTTAGAACAGTTTGGACAATAATGAATAATAAAAAAGTAGAACTGCTCTCTCCTGCAGGAACCTTGGAGAAATTAAAAATTGCGCTTGACTTTGGTGCAGATGCCGTTTATGGCGGAGTAAGCCATTTTTCGCTGCGTATTCGTTCTGGAAAAGAGTTTAGTTTTGAGGACTTTGAAGAGGGTATCAAGTATGCGCATGATAGAGGTAAAAAAGTTTATGCGACGATAAACGGGTTTCCTTTTAACTCACAGCTTAATTTACTTAAAAAACATATACTAAAAATGGGTGAGCTTAAGCCTGATGCATTCATCGTTGCAACACCGGGTGTACTTAAACTGTGTCATGATTTAGTACCGGATATGCCGCTGCATCTCTCAACACAGGCAAATGTTATGAATGTGCTTGATGCACAGATTTATCATGAAATGGGAGCAACACGGATTATAACTGCACGTGAAATTTCTTTGCGTGATTTAAAAGAGATTAAAGCGGCTCTGCCTGATTTGGAACTTGAAGTATTTGTACACGGTTCTATGTGTTTTGCATACAGCGGACGCTGTTTGATTTCAACCCTGCAAAGCGGTCGTGTGCCAAATCGCGGCAGTTGTGCAAATGACTGTCGATTTCCTTATGAAATGTATGCGGCAAATCCTGAAACCGGTACTCTTTTTAAACTGGAAGAGGATGCAGGTGTGGGTACGTACATTATGAATTCAAAAGATTTGAATTTGGCTTCGCATATGCAAGAGATTTTGGACAGTGGTGCAGTGGATTCTATAAAGATAGAAGGGCGTACCAAAACAACATATTATGCAGCTACAACTGCAAAAGCATATAGAATGGCGATAGATGATTACTATGAAGATAAGCTTGACAGTGAGCGTTACCAGTATGAACTGCAGTCTTTGCAAAATCGCGGTTATACAGATGCTTATCTTATTTCTAGGCCGTTTGAAAAACATGACACACAAAGTTTGGATTTTACTATGCAGCTTGGTACACATCAGGTCAGTGGTGTCGTCAATGCTGAGGGAACACATTTTTTATGTAAATATAAAACTTTGCCCGGGGATGAAATGGAAGTCGTATCTCCTTTAGGGAGTGAAATAGAGATTGTTGACAATGAAATTGGCACGACGTATGAAAAAGATGGCAAGTTCTTTGTTAAACTCAAACAGCTCAAGGCGCAAAACGGCAAAATATGGGAAGAAGTTCACAGCGGAAATATAAATCCGATAGAGCTTCCGACAAAATTTCCATCGTATACATTTTTTAGAATACCGGCGAATGCAGATATGAATACAGCTCCTAAATAATGTATAATTTTAAAACTAAAAACAAGGGTAAAGTAAAATGAAGTTTGTATCAATAGTAATAGGTTCTAAAAGTGATTATGAGGTAATGAAGTCATGCTCTGACACATTAGAGTCGTTTGGCGTTAGTTATGAAATGGTTATATCATCTGCTCACCGTTCTCCTGAACGTACAAAAGAGTATATTGAAGAGGCTGAAAAAAAGGGAGCACAAGTATTTATTGGGGCTGCGGGAATGGCCGCACACTTAGCAGGTGTTTTAAGTTCAAAAACTATCAAACCTATTATAGGTGTACCGATGTCGGCATCTGCGCTTAGTGGCATAGATGCACTACTTTCAACTGTTCAAATGCCTGCTGGCATGCCTGTCGCAACTGTTGCCATAGGCAAAGCAGGAGCAATTAACTCTGCATATCTTGCAATGCAAATATTAGCGCTTGATAATGAAGAACTAAGCATAAAACTAAAAGAAGACCGTATTGCAAAAGCAAAAAAAGTTGAAATGGATTCTTTAGAGATAGAAACTATTATAAAATAGTTACAAAAGACAAGGGAGTTTGACAATGAAGTGGATGAGTGATGACGAATATAGCCAACTCACAGGATTAGACATTTCCTCTATTGAAGATTTAATTCAAAGAGGCAAACTGACTGTAAAAATTGAAGATGGCATTCGCTATATTGACCCATCTAAAGGTGCGATTGAAGCAGTTGTCCCGGCAAAACTTCAAGAACTCTCTCAAAAAAACACGCAAGAGATGCTTGTACAGCCTGAGTTTGTCGAAAAAACAATCGGAACTATCATCAATTTACATGAAAAAGTTTTGGATGCAAAAGATGAAACACTTGAAGCCGTACGTGTGGAAAATGAGTTTTTACGTGAAGCACTTGCATCTTTGCAAGAACTTTATGATGAAGACAGGAAAACGATTCATACACTGCAAGAGCAACTCCAACTTTCACAGCAGGAAGTTGAATTTATGCGTCGCAAATACAAGCTTATGTGGAACAAAGCTATAAATGAGCATACAGACAAATCATGACGATTGATAATGAATGTGTCGGCTGTATAATCAATCAAAGTGTAAAAGTGGCTGATGCTATTGGTGCAGAGGAAGCTTTGAAAAGAACACTTGTATCTACAGTAGAAGATATGAGTAAAAATTTTTCTTTTTCAAAAACTCCTCCTGAAATTGCCGCAGACGTATATGAAAAAATGTCTCAAATTGCAGAAAAGCAAGATTTGTATGATGAGGTAAAAGCACTCTCTACACAAAAAGCACGCTCATTTGTACCATCTTTAGAAGAAAAGCTCTTTACATGTAAAGACAAACTGCTGACAGCTACGAAAATTGCCGTTGCCGGTAATGTTATAGATTTGGCAGCGCAGGTTGAATTTGATTTGAATGAAGAACTTGACAAAGTATTTCATACTGAGTTTTCACATAATGATTTTGAAGATTTGCAAACAGAGCTGGAATCGGCAAAAAGTGTTGTAATTCTGGGCGATAATGTCGGAGAACACATTTTTGACTATTTGTTTATACAAACCTTGCAAGAACTCTACCCTAAGCTTACATGTAACTACATGGTACGCGGCACACCAATCATAAATGATGTTACATGTAAAGAGGCAAAAGAGGCAGGTTTTGAGAAGCTTTGCAATCTTGTTGACAGCGGTGTGAACACGCCGGGATTTGTATACAGCCGTGCGACAAAAGAGGCGCAAAAACTTTTTGATGAGGCAGATTTGGTGATAAGCAAGGGTATGGGAAATTATGAATGCCTCAGTCCAAGCCACAGAAAAAATATCTGTTTTTTGCTCAAAGTCAAATGTAATGTGGTGGCTAACTCTTTAAGTAAAGAAGTCGGCGATATTATTTGTAAACTCATATAAGGAACAAAGATGTTAAAGAAAATAATAATAGGGGCATTATTTGCAAGTTCACTGCTTTTTGCAAAGGTAAGTACGGAGTATTCAGTGAATTTTGTCGGTATGAGTATGGATTATAAAGAGTATAAAGACGGTGTGCTCTTAGACAGTGAATCTTCTAATTATACTGACTTAACAGGTGCAGAATTTAAATACAAATACAAGATGCAGGATGCAGGCTCACTGGATTCTAATGATATTACGCTGAGTATTATGGCTCTTGGCGGTGATACGCAATATCTTGGCTCTTATATCGGGTCAGGTCTGGGTTATGGCAGTGTAGTGAGCACAACATCAAATAAAATTTATGATTTTGACCTGGATTTTGCGCATACGTATCAGCAAACACCCAATTATAAGATAATTATATCTTTAGGGCTTGGATATAGATTTTGGCGAAGAGAACTCTCAGCACAGCAGATTGAAGATTATAAATGGTATTCTCTGCGCCCAAGTGTTGCCTTTTCTTATGATTATAAAGGTTTGAGCATCACTCCTGAGTTTGAGTACCAGTACGGTGTAAGACCGAGAATGAGTGCTACGGGTTTTAATGAAGAATTTAAGCTCGGCGGGGCAAATATCATGGAATTTACTCTGCCGGTAGAATACGCACTGAGTCAAAGCTTCTCTTTGTATGGTGCCTATATATACCAGTATCAAAAAATTAAAGAATCTGACGTTGTTTATGACAATGGCGGCACAGGATATTTGGAGCCGCAAAGCAAGGCATATAACGAATACTTGAAATTTGGAATTATTTTTAAATACTAAAAAAGTCTCTTTGGCTATAATACCGAAAATAAAATGAAGGCAAAAAATGATTACTTTTAGCGAAATGTTACTCAAATTACAAGAATTTTGGATGAAGCAGGGGTGTAATATTGTACAGCCTTATGATATTCCTGCCGGAGCAGGGACTTTTCACCCTGCTACATTTTTGCGCTCACTTGATTCTACACCTTGGGCGACAGCGTATGTTGCACCGTCTCGCCGTCCTACAGATGGAAGATATGGAGAAAATCCTAACAGACTTGGTTCTTACTACCAGTTTCAGGCACTTATAAAACCCTCACCGGATAATATTCAAGAACTATATTTACAATCATTAGAGTATTTAGGACTTGATTTAGCTAAACATGATATCCGCTTTATAGAAGATAACTGGGAATCTCCGACACTCGGTGCATGGGGTCTTGGATGGGAAGTATGGCTCAACGGTATGGAAGTGACTCAGTTTACTTATTTTCAACAAGTCGGTGGGATTGAATGTGACCCTGTCGCTGTTGAAATTACCTACGGAACAGAGCGTCTTGCGATGTATCTTCAAGGCGTTGACACTGTATTTGACATTGTGTGGAATGTTGACAAAGAGGGCAACAAAACACTCTATAAAGATGTACACAAAGAGAGTGAAATCGAGTTTTCAAAATACAATTTTGAAGTAGCAGATACAGAGATGCTTTTTGCTGACTTTAATGCAAAAAGTAAAGAGTGTCTCAGAACACTTGAAGCAGGGCTTCCTTTACCTGCTTATGATTTGTGTATGATGGCTTCAAATACTTTTAATGTTCTTGATGCAAGAAAAGCGATTTCACAGACTGAGAGACAAAATTATATTTTAAAAATACGCGAGCTCTCAAAAGGGTGTGCAGAGTTGTACAAAGAACAAGAAGAAGAGCGTAATAAAAGAGTAAATTCTTAGTTTTATTTCAATTTGTCATATTTTTTACAAGTTCTATGATTTTTTTATATAATAGAAACATTATAAAAAAGGAAAATTATGGACCTATCAAAGGATGCAGCAACAAAGTTTAATAAACTTGGTATAAACTCTTTGATTGAATTAAGTCTGCTTATTCCTCACTCTTATGAGGATTACAGGCTACATGATGTATTACTGCCTCAAAAAGCACAACTCATTGACGCAACAGTTGAGTCAATTTATAAAGCCCCAAACTCCATTCAAATAACTTTTTTTGCCCATAATTTAGGTTATAGTGTTCAAGGAGTGCTTTTTCGTCCTAAACCTTATATGCTGCATCAGTTTCAAGTGGGTGCGCGTGATTATTATTACGGTATTGTTGACTGTAAGCAGGGGCACTGCTCTATGAGTATGCCTAAAAAAATCACACAAGTCGGAAAAATTACACCAAAATATAAAACAGCCTTGCGCAGTGATGTTATGCAGCGCCTTGTCAAGAGTCTTGTAAAGCGTGAAAACTTATTACATGTAAAGCTGAAAGAGGATGTTGTTGCAGAGCTTTTGAAATTGCATTTTCCAAGTGATGAATTTTTGCAATTGAAAGAAATGAGTGAAAAAACGCTCTGGGCATTAAAGTATGCAGAACTTTTTTCTTATATGCAGATGTTAGCAGGCAAAAGACGTTATTTTAATGCACTTTCTTCAAAAGCCGGTGATTATAAAGCATGGAGCAAAAGTCTGCCTTTTACGCTAACAAACGAACAGATAAATGCTATAGAAGATATACGTCAGGATATGCAAAAAGATGTGGCAGCAAAACGTATGGTCGTAGGTGATGTCGGCAGTGGTAAAACGATGGTAATTTTGGCAGCAGCATATATGAATATGCCCAATCATTCTGTGTTAATGGCTCCGACAACTATTTTGGCAAATCAGCTTTTTGAGGAAGCGCAAAAGTATCTTCCTCAACTAAAAGTTCTACTTGTAACAAATAAAACAAAAAAAATAGATCTATGTGAATATGACTTTATCATAGGCACACATGCACTTTTGTATAGAAAATTGCCGCAGGCTTCACTCATTATGGTGGATGAACAGCATCGTTTTGGAACAGCGCAGCGAAATATGCTTGAAAAAATGGTAGCTGTACAGGAACTAAAACCGCACTTTATTCAGTTTTCTGCTACGCCTATTCCAAGAACACAGGCAATGATAGAGAGTGCGCACATAGATGTCAGCCTTATAACAACAACACCTTTTGCAAAAGATATAGATTCAAAAGTGATACATAAAAGTGACTTTAAAGATTTACTCTTACATGTAAAAGCAGAAATTGCTAAAAACAATCAGGTATTACTTGTTTATCCATTGGTAGAACAGAGTGAAGTTCTGGAATACCAGAGTATTGAAGAAGCAAGAAGCTACTGGGAGAAAAATTTTGAGAATGTGTATGTCACTCACGGAAAAGATAAAGAAAAAGAGCAGGTACTTCTTGATTTTAGAGAAAAGGGTGATATTTTGATAGCAACAACTGTTGTGGAAGTAGGTATATCTCTGCCGCGTTTGAGTACTGTTGTTATAGTAGGAGCAGAGCGCTTGGGGCTCTCAACACTTCATCAGCTCCGAGGGCGGGTAAGCCGCACCGGCTTAAAAGGTTACTGCTTTTTATATACAAACAAGAATGCGTCTGAACGCTTAGATGAATTTATTCATACGAAAAGTGGATTTGACATAGCAAATTTGGATTTAAAGTTTAGAAAAAGCGGAGATTTACTTAAAGGAATTTCACAAAGCGGGAGTCAGTTTCGATGGATTGATTTTACAGATGATGAAAATATAGTAAATGAGGTAAAAAAGGATTTGGGGTTTTGAGCTGTTTAATACAGCCCAAATTTACCATCGTTTCTTTTATAAAGAACACGTGTTTTATGCTCATTGTCCAAGAAAATTTCAAACATTTTACCGCTTGTTTTTAAGTCCGCTAAAACATCTTCAACTTCACGAGGCTTGTAAAGGTCTAACTCAACAGGGATGATTTCGTCTTCCATCTCTTCTGCAGCTACTTTAACATCAACTTCTTCGGCCTTTACTTCATTTAAACCGACTTTTTGATGGTCTGTTACTTTATCGTGTAAACGACGCAGTGATTTCTGTGCTCTGTTTGTAGCAAGATCAATCGCAGCATATGCATCTTCATCGTTTTGTTTGATAACTATAGTGTTTTTATGCGCCAAGTTGATAACAAACTCAACTATTGCATGCTCTTTGCCTTTTTTTGTCTGAGAAGATACAACAACATTTACTGCAATAATATCTAACTTAAATTTTTTTAATGTCTCAATAGAAGATGAGATATGCTCTTTAAGAGCATCAGTAAGTTCTAAATTTCTTCCTGTCATGCTAATATTCATGATTAAATCCTTTTTTGTTCTAATATAAAAAAATTATAACATTTAAAAGTTTAATAAAAAGTATGAATTTACAATTTTTGAAGAGTTCTTTTAAAATATCTTATAGGTTCACTGGCAACTGTTGTATCATTTACATCTACAGTTATGTCCATAAGCACAGAACCGTTTTGTTCAGGTGTTGTGACTGTGGTATATAAAGTGCCGCCGTTTGCAATACATGAGGTATTAGAATCATAAATATAACGCAGATTAATTGTTATATTGTAGAGGGTGCCTTGTGTGAAAGTCTCATCTAAATCTGTACAGGGAGGATTTTGAGAGATTCGTAGAAGCGCATACTCGGCTGCACCGTGTGCAAGCAGCGCGGACTGCTCATACAGATAAACATCTGTTGTGCGCTTTGTTGTTTGAGAAGTAAGGCTGATAGCTAAAGCCATAATAGTTGCAATGATAACAATGACGGCAATCGCCATAATCATAGCTATTCCTGAGCGGTGACGGTCTCTTTTTAAAATACTGTTTTTTCTTTGCATAAAGAGTACTCCTCTACTAAATCTGTCTTTGTGCATACCTGAATCTTCATAATAGAACCGATAGCCATAAAACGAAAAGTACTGACATTTTGCATAATTAAAGATTTATGTGCACTGTCATTATTGTCATCAAACTTTTCACCTAGCCATGGTCGGTAATTATGGTAAAGATATAAATCACCTTTGTTCGTTGCTGCATTGTAGTTTTCCATAGCAACAGCATACGCAGTCCATGCGAGCTTGTAATACTCATAAATGTCTACACCGCTAAAATTTGTACCGGTTGATGAGACAAACCTATCTGGCTGTCCTGCTACACTTTGCACAGGGTGCATAGCTCCTTGCTGTGCATTAATCATTGTTACATTCCCATCCCATCCATAGCCGGTTCGTGCATCACTGTTTGCACCTATAAAGAAGATGGCACTGTTATTCACTCCGGCAGTTCCATCTGAAAGTACTGTAATGAGGTTATTTATTTTGGTGGTATCTGTAGCAGGTGAGACTAATGCCGCGGCATTACCGGCATCAAGGTCGATTATGCCGCTCCAATCAGGCAGATGTGTTGCATTGGTATCTGAAATGCCGCGATATCCGTCAGTATCACTTCCTACCCACTCTAAAACAACATAGTTTTTTGAATTGTTGACATCGCCAATGGCATCAAAAGAGTTGTCCGCAAGCCTTGCAATAACAGAGTCTTTTATTCTGCCTTCGAGCCGTTTTGCTATAAATTCGACGGTTGCTTCACTACTTGATTGGAGTTCATGGTTTATTTTTGAAAATATAAAGCTGTTGTAGGCCTGTGCTAAAAATTCTACACCGAATTTTCCGATAATCCCCATGATGACTATGACAAATATTAACTCAATCATGGTAAAAGCAAAACGATTTTTCATTAATATGTCCTTTTATAGTAGTCAATACCGCCGATGTTTGCGACATATGTAAATAAGGAAGTAACCGTATCGTTATTTTCATCTTTCACCGTAATAGTTATTTTTTTCATATTAGGTCTTACTGCTGAATCAAATACTGGGTCATAGCTGACACTGAGTGCAGAAGTAAAGTTTTGTTTATAGCCCTCTTGACCGGGCGTTAAATTTAAAAATATATTTGTATATCCATGGGCTTTATCTTCTACTGCATCTACATTGGCACTTGTATTGGAATCTAATTCTGCTTGGGTTAAATCATTTAGACATTTTCTGTGCAGAGGCTGTAGAATATGACCTGTTTTAAGTCTATAGCGTTCATTGGAGTTGTTGTTCTCGCATGTGCCATCAAGGTTAATAACCTGACTTATAACAGAGCTTGCATTCACATCTATAGAAGCTTCATCCCATTGTGTTGTCATTACCTCGTTGAGTTTTGTTTCTGCTGCAAAAATGGCTTCTTGCAGAAGATTTGAATCAATTCCTTTAGATATTGCCTGATTCATCATAGGTAAAGAGATGACGGTAATAGCAATAACAACAATGGCAAAAATAAGCTCAATGAGCGTAAAGGCCGATTTTTTTACCACATGAGTCTCCTGTTAGTATTTTCAGATGCATTTTTGTTTGTTGTGGCATTTGTCTCATGCACACCTGCCCAGTCACCACCCGGTTTAATGAACTCTACTTGAAATTCATTTGTTATCGAATTGGCATTGTATTTATTATATATCAGCCAGCCTGAAGCATTGTTTTCCATTGTTGCTTTGTATGGATAACCGCTGTTCTCATTATAATGCAGCCCGATGTAATCAGGATGATTTGCATTTGCTTCTCTTGTAATAGTTACGTTTGCAGCATTTTTTTGTTTTGTAGTAGTTTGTGCTGCTGTTCCTGCCTCATTTGAGTGCTTTGTGTTCATAAACCATCGCGGATCATCCGTTGTATTGGAGTCTATGCCGTCTTGGAGTAAAGCTTTGTTACATGTAGCCCCGCTGCAAAAAACTTCATAGTACATAGAAATATTTCCGTCTGAGCCCGATATAGTCTGTCTCGGTGCATGTGTTCGCCCGTAATAATGTCTGATAGGAAGCGTTGCATTTAAATCTTTTGCACCTTTTGTTGTTTTGTTATTTATCAAATCAGCGTTCAAAGTACAGTCAGCTGCTGCATTTGTACAATTGACTTGGTATTTTATAAATGTCAGGGTTGTAGGGTTAATAGTAGTATCTTTTTCTCTGACATAGTTCATGTTTAAACGTGTCTGCATTGTACCGTTGAGGTTTTTAGGAAAATAGCCTTTTGTAGAAGTCTGTACAGTTTGAATCAAGATGTCATTTGTATGTGAAGTCGTATTGTCATCAGTTACGTTTATATCTAAAGCAGTTATAACTTTGTTACTTGAATTGATGTCATGGAATCTCACTCTGTAATCAACGTGGTTGCCGTTTGAGTCATTTAAGTCTCTGTCGCTGGTTGAAATATTAATATCTAAAGGTGTCGCATAACATTTGTCGACAAAGTTTGTAAGTGTGACATTATTTTCACCCAATGCACTAATACTTCCGTTTAAATGATATGACATATTTTCATCAAGTGACGTGTTGATGTCGGAGATGTATATATAAGGTGTAGTGTTTGGTACAGGAGTAAATAAAAGCCCGATTGTCGGGGTAATAGGATTCCCTCCATTCGTGGCATTTAAGTCAAATTTGTATGGGTGAAATGTGACATTGTAGTCATTATATTTTAAATTTGCTTCATTGTTTATATGATTAGAACTAATATTACAACCATTGAGTGTAGTTATGTCATTTGGATTCATAGCTGCATTAACATTTTGGGTAATGCTGGAATTACTATAGCAGTCTGCATTTGCAGTAAAATAAGGTACAGTGTGATGTGACATTGTTGCTGTGTCGCTATCTACCGTTGTCCATGAAGTGTCACGCAGCTTTAATCTGTATTCCCCTACCTGGTCCATAGATGTATTTGTGTCAACGACACCGTTTAAAAATCTTAAAGTAATATTTGTATCATTAGTGTCATTACAAAATAAGTTTGCATTAGCAGTTGTAATACTTCTCGGTTCAAATATATATGAAGCGACGCTGCTGTTGTCGATGTTGTACGTTTTTGTATAACCTGCAGATGCAACATTGTTTATATGGTTTGTGGCATTTAGTTCAATGTTGTATTGATATCCTGAAGAGAGATGAAGTACTTTAGGTATTGGTATTGCAAGTCCAGAAATAGTATCATCTATTCTTGTTTGAACTGTTGGGTTTGTTTGATTTTGGTCATCGAGTTTGATCATAAGTGCTTCTGGTCTAATTGAAAAATTATCTCTAGAACATACCAGTTTTGTGTTGTAACCATAAATACATTCCATACACGATTGAATTTGTTGGGGTGATATATAGGTGCCTGAATTGCCACATGCTTGTGCCGCAGTTGTTGCTATCCCAATGTTGCCACTTACCCCTAACGGGTACTTAACAGGATGAGAACAAGCACCAACGACCTGCACAATTTCAGGATAATTTTCTATTTTTTTATACCCATTAGCATCAGCATCACTAAGTTGTACAAGTGAGCCGTTAGCATCATTGCTGATAGGGTAAGAGATTCTAAATGCAGCATTTTGTCGGGCATTAGCATAAAATTCTGCTGCTGAAGTGATTGTATTATTATAGCCAATTGCCGCATTGATTGCATCTTTATCAAATAAAGTAGAAGATGTATTTGTATCAAATTCTACCCATATTCTTTCACTGATAGAACTGCTCAACTCACTACAAGAAGCATTAGTATCGTGAAAAGCAGAGGCATCAATCATCTCAACCGCAACTGTCGTTGAGACACCTTTTAAGTCATCTAAATTATCAGGATCCATTGAAAGAACTTTAAAATTGCCCTCTCGTTTGGTAACTTGAGTTGGTAAATTATAGTATCTTTTACTGCCACCAATGTCATAATCATAGTAATCATTGTGAACAATATTAAAAATACCTTTAGCAGGTCTGTATTCAAAGTTTGATGTGGAACACATTTTTAGGTTTGAACCAACAGTCAAAGTGTAAGGAATTGTTGTGCCATCGGTTGTTAAATCATAAGTTACCTGCATTTTTATTGGCATGTCTATAGTTGGCTTAAGAGGGTCTATACTATAATAAAGATAAAAATACTCATTAGCTTTAACGTTTCCAACTGATATATTTTTGATATAGTCACCATTTGCATCTGAACCAACGGTGAAGCTTGAGTCAGGGATGGGTTCTGGTGTCAGATTTCCTATTTTTGCTAGTTTGGTTGAATCATTTATATAGCTTGCAAAACTTGTGTTGATATCGGACACACTAGCATACATATTTGTAATATCGATGTCAGATTCAACTAGATTTCTGATATACATAGTGACTTCGATTGGTTCGTGTATTTGTATATCTGTACCATAAATTTTTGGGTTTTGAGTACCATTATTATCTTCTGTAAAATATTTATCTTGTTGCTTATAAGCATAATCATAACAAAATTCAGGTTCATATAAGTCCGTAGAGAATGCTATTAAACCAGGAAAAAACTGATCTCCGCTGTTGTTTATAAAGCGAGCAGTTAAGCGCAGGCTTGTTGTTGTTTGTTTTGTATCCATTGCACTTGAGACATCAAATGAGTCACTGTCTAATCCGGGATAGTATGTAATGTTGCTATCGATAGGCACACCCAAATTTGAAACAGTACCATTGAATGCATCATCAACAGGATTGGCTGTATTTGATAAATCAATATAACCAGTTGTTTTTTTATCTTGAATTTCAAGAGAATCATAATGTAAGGATTTTTCACCACCACTTCCATAAAAGAGAAGTCTTGCTGAGATAGGTGTGGATGCAGGAGTTAAGAAACCAGATAAATCTAAATTAATTGATTTTGTTCTTGACGCAGTTGTAGTTGGTAAAGGTACAAGAGCATCAAAACCATGGAAAATTGTAATATTTTTAGCCTTTGGTCTAGGAGACAGTATAGCTATATTTGGGTGTCGGTAAACTACTACTAAATTCCAGTTTCCATAAAAACCCATTCTAATTCCATTATATTCGGAGTCTGTTGTCCAAAAATATTGATAATTGTCAAATCCTACTGATGCCTTAATGTTACCAACTGTATAGTTGTTGGTTTGGCTTTTTGTATAGGAGGTTTGTAAAATAGTTGTTACATCCTTATAGCCTTGATAAAAAGAACGATAACCACCATCATAACCGGTTCCATCACCCCAAAAATCATGATACCATACTTTATCTGCCGTTAAAGTGTGTAATGTTCCAGATGAATCTTGCATAGTAACAACATTTCGTCCTACAATACCAGTGCTGTAGTCGCCAGCATCAGTTCCAGCAATATGTCCTTGCCAAAATAATCCAGCGTATACGATGTCAGTACCATTAATATCACTTGGTAAAGATAAAGTTTCTGTAGAAGAATTTAAAGGGATTGCGGTAGTTGCTACACTATTAAGATATTTTGTAGTTGCATCATATAAATTGCCATTGTAGTCATTATTACAACTTCCATCTGTATTTTTGATGCATTCAATAGATGAAGCAATTGAAGTATAGTCTCCATAAATATTTGTACCTTGCCCTCCATACGCAATGGAGAATGGGTTCTCAATCACAGTACTATGATCTTTGGAAAAGACTAATACTGGAATTATGAGTAACATAAAGATAGTTTTTTTCATTACAGACCCCTTTTGAAGCAAAAAAAGTGCACCCAAAAAGTGGGCTCAACACTAAATATTTACTTGACATTGCTTCATTGTACCACTATACTAGAAAAAGAAATCTTAAATGAATGGACTAAGTTAACTATAAACTTTTTTTAACATACTCTACATATTTGGTAATATCATCTAGCTTATCGAGTGTTTTATGACAAATTTCTTTCTAGTCTCCCCTTTGCATAAGAGCCAAAAAGATAAGTAAATTGAAATTCGTCAATTTCTGATAATAGTTTTTGTAGTTTTTCTATAAGCATAGCCTGATTAGAGCATAAAAATTAATTTGCTTTAATGCCTATTATATATCTTTTGGATAAAATAACACTAGATTTACATGTAGGAATAAATTTATGAAAAAACAGATATATATTTTACTGATGGCACTTACATTTAGTTTACTTTTCAGTGCCTGTACAAAAGAAGTAGACGAGTACAATAAGCCCGCAGTTTACTGGTATGGGAAGATTGTAGAGTCTATTTCGGCGGGTAGTATTGACAAGGCAGATGATTATTACTCTTCACTGCAGGGTGAGCATATAGGTTCACCTCTTTTACCCGAAGCGACTATGATTCTCGCAATTGCACATATGCATAATGAGGAGTATCTTTTAACAGAACATTTTTTAAATGAATATGTCAGACGATATGCAAATGCAAATGAAAGAGAGTTTGCAGAATTTTTAAAAATAAAAGCCAAGTATAAAGCACTTCCGAACCCTAGACGTGATCAGGTGCTTATACAAGAGGCAATTAAAGATGCAAAAACATTCAAACAAAATTATCCGCACTCTATGTACTACTCTTTGGTAGATACAATGCTGACAAATTTATATCTGGCGGACGCATCTTTAAATGAGGCAATAGCAGATTTATATGTCAGACTGGACAAGCCAAAAGCTGCAGCGTATTATAGAGCCATCAGACCGGAACCGTGGATAAAATGGAATGAAATAGAACGTGCAAACACACCATGGTATAGAGAAATATTTGAGGGTGACGGTACATCAAGCTGGTATGCCTTTATGGTTCCAGACACAGACAGTGTTGTCTCTCGAAACACAGTCAAATTTGATGAGAATAAAACAAAATAATACATAAGGATACTATTTTATGAAACTAAGCAATTATGGAGAATTTCCTGCTGATATTCCAGTGATAGCAGAAGATGAACTTTTTTTATACCCGTTTATGATTTCACCGCTGTTTTTAAGTGATGAAGTAAACATTAAAGCGGCAACAAAAGCAATAGAAGACAACTCTTTGGTTATAATCTGCCCGACAAAACCTGCACATGAAGGTGAAAGAGATTATGATGCACTTTATGATGCAGGTGTGGTCGGCTCTATTATGAGAAAAGTTTCACTTCCTGACGGACGTGTAAAAGTACTTTTTCAAGGACTCGCACGTGCAAAATCTTTATATAAAGTCTCTGATGACCCAACCATTGCACATGTGGATGTTATACAAGCAACAGAAGTTAACTCCTTAAAAATTGATGCGATACTCGAAGTTGTACGTGAAAAGGTAAGAGCTTTGGCTGCTGTGAGTAACTACTTTCCGCCTGACCTACTGCGAACTATAGAAGAAAACCATGATCATAACCGTATAATCGATCTGATATGTTCAACTATAAAGCTTAAAAAAGAGCAGGCATATAAACTTTTTATAGAAACCGATACCGAAAAAAGATTTTTAGATTTAATTGATTTGTTGATTGATGAAATCGAAGCAAATAAACTTCAACGTGAAATCCGTTCCAAAGTGCATACACATATAGAAAAAGTAAATAAAGAGTACTTTTTAAAAGAGCAGTTAAAGCAGATTCAAAAAGAATTGGGTACAGATACATCCCGTGAAGAAGAGATAGAAGAATACAGAAAGAAACTGGAAGCCAAAAAAAAGAAAATGGGTGAAGATGCTTATAAAGAGATAAGTAAACAGCTTGAGAGATTCTCTCGTATGCATCCTGACTCTTCTGATGCTTCTATGACACAGACATATCTTGACTGGGCTTTGGACCTTCCTTTTGGTGCGTTGTCTAAAAAACCTCTGCGTATAGAAACTGTTGAAGAACAACTCAACAAAGACCACTTTTCACTGAAAAAACCAAAAGAGAGAATTGTTGAGTACTTTGCAGTTAAAGAACTGCTTGAGCTTCGCGGTGTTTCGGCTAAAAAAAGTGCCGGAGCCATTTTATGTTTTTCAGGCCCTCCGGGTGTGGGTAAAACTTCTCTTGCAAATTCAATAGCCACAGCGCTTAAGCGCCCTTTAATACGTATAGCTCTTGGCGGGCTTGAAGATGTTAATGAGCTTCGCGGACATCGTCGTACATATGTAGGGGCTATGCCTGGACGTATTACACAAGGGTTGATTGATGCCAAAAAGATGAACCCGGTAATAGTTCTTGATGAGATTGATAAGGTGACGCGTTCTCAAAGAGGTGATCCAACTGCTGCACTTTTGGAGATTTTAGACCCTGAACAAAACAGTGAATTTCGTGATTATTATTTGAATTTTGATTTGGATTTGGGTAATGTTATTTTCATAGCAACGGCAAATGATGTTGGACGTATTCCTGCTCCTTTGCGTGATAGAATGGAGTTTATTACATTAAGCTCATATACACCGCAGGAAAAATTTGAAATAGCACGCCGTTATTTATTACCGCAGGAGCTGAAAAAGCACGGATTGAAAAAGTCTGAACTTACTATTTCAAAATCGGCATTAAAAGAGTTGATTCACAGTTATACGCGTGAAGCGGGTGTAAGAAACTTGCGTCGTCGTATAGCTGAAATGGCAAGAAAAGCAGCCATGGAAATTCTTAAACACAGTGATATCAGTAAAGTTTCTGTGACACTTAAAAACATTAAAAGCTTTTTTGATAAAAGCGTATTTGAAATTGAAAAAACAGACAAGGTTCCTGTTGTCGGGGTAGTAAATGGGCTTGCGTGGACTGCTGTGGGCGGAGATGTTTTAAAAATTGAAAGTATCCGCATTAAAGGCAAGGGGAACTTACAGCTTACCGGAAGTCTTGGCGATGTGATGAAAGAGTCGGCACGTATTGCCATGAGCGTTGTTAAAACACTTGTAGACAAGCGGAAACTAAAAATTTCGCAAGACAACATCCCTCTTACATTTAAAGAAAAAGAAGAGATTATAGAAGTAGATCCGAGTGAAATTTACAAGCGTTATGACTTACATGTACACGTGCCAGACGGTGCAACACCAAAAGACGGACCAAGTGCCGGTATAGCGATGGTAACGGTAATATCTTCTATACTTGGCTCTTATAAGGTTCGCTCAGATATTGCTATGACGGGAGAAGTTTCACTCACTGGAGATGTGTTACCAATAGGTGGACTCAAAGAGAAGCTCATAGCTGCATATAAAGCAGACATGACAAAAGCTTTAATACCTGCAAAAAATTATGAAAGAGATTTGGATGATATTCCAAAAGAGGTAAAAGAAGCTCTTGAAATTGTTCCAGTTAAAAGAGTGGAAGAAGTGTTAAAACAAGTTCTTGTGTAGAACCTGTTTTTTACCTTTTTAAACGATGACCGTTTTTATTTTTGCAATCAGGTCGTCGTTACGTATAGGTTTCATTAAAAATCCGTTTGCTCCACATTCGAGTGCTTCAGCCTTCTTAGTTTCATCTGTTGTAAGGACTATAATAGGTAATTGACGTAAATTATCATCTGCGCGTACCACTTTAAGCATATCTATTCCACCCATAATCGGCATAATTATATCTAGTAGTATCAGATCAATATCATTACGGCTTTTAAGAACACCTATGGCATCCGAACCGTTCTTTGCTTCTACAACTTCTTTTACATTTCCATTCTTCATGAGCATAGATTTTAATAGCTTTAAGTTTATGAGGTCATCATCAACGGCTAATACAACTAAATCAGTTCTTTTCATATATATCTCCTTAAATAAATTTTTCTATAACAAGTCTAAGCAAGTCTTTGTTTATGACATTTTTAATAGTCTCATCCACATGTTGCACATCATTTTCATTCTCAGGCATCGCTGGGTCAATAATTAATACTAAATGAGTAGGAAGTTTTCTTTTGTCACTACTTGATTTAACCAACTGTGCAAAATCTTCTAAATCAAGTGTTTCACACTCTTTATCAAACAGTATAAGCTTATAACTCTCATCTTCAATTTTCTTTTGTAAGTCATTTATATTGTTTGTAACTTCATAGCTATAGCCCAATGAATCAAGAATTCTTGTAAAGAGTTTTGTTTCAAAAGGACTTTTCTTAGCCAGTAAAATATCGGCTTTATATTCTGCCGGATTTTCTTCTACTGTTTGTTCTTGCTCTTGAATTGGCTGGATCTCTGGAACCTCGGCTGCTGTAGGTACTTGTTGTACAGCTTCTTCTTGCTCCTTTACATCTACGATGTGATCTGCGAGAAAATGATTAAGCAGTGTTATAATTTCTTCACGTACAAGCGGTTTGGTTGTATACTCATCAAGTCCTGCTCTTAAAAATCTTTCACGATCACCCTTGAGTGCATTGGCTGTAAGTGCAATAATAGGAACATGAGGCTGGTTGTATACTTCCTCATATTCAAGAATTTCTTGGGTAGCTTCTGTCCCGTCGAGGAATGGCATTTGAATATCCATAAAAATTAAATCATAATTATGGTCTTTTCGTTTTTGAAAAGCTTCAAGCCCATTTGAGGCTATGTCAACGCTTAAACCTAAATCTTCAAGTGTACGTTTGATAAGTTTTTGGTTAATGATATTATCTTCTGCAACAAGTACTTTTGCAGCAAATTTAGAGGAACCTGCTGTAAAAACTTTATGTGAAGTTGTTTTTATTTTTGGTGCGGTAAAATTTTCACTCTGATAATTTTCAAGTGCTACTTTTAATTTAGTGTTATTTAATGGTTCGTATATGGTTTTGAATATTTCAATACCCATAGCATCAATTTTTCGCATAAAGTAAGATTTTGTGAGTAAAATCATTTTTTGCCCTAAACTGCTGTATGCTTTTAGCTCTTCTTCATTTGCGTACTCATAATCAATAAACAGCAGGTCATAGCTTATCTGTCTTTGCAACGTTTCAAGTTCATTGGTGTCTTTGAAAGTCGTATAACTTACACCATAAAAATCAAGATACTCTTTGAGGTAAATATCTTGTCTTTTTGTTTTATGTGTAGATTCTAAGATTAGGGCATTGATTCCCGAATAGCTTCCTTTTGAAGTTTCACTAACAGTTTCTATCTCTTCAAAATCAAGTGTAAAGAAGAAAGTTGTTCCTTCTCCCGGTTCACTGTGAAGGTCAAGTTGTCCACCCATAAGTTCAATAAAACGTGCAGAAATAGTAAGTCCAAGACCTGTACCACCGTATTTACGCGTAATTGATGTATCTGCTTGTGAAAAAGCTTCAAAAATTCTAGATTTTTGTTCACTGGTAACGCCAATACCGCTGTCTTGTACTTCAAATTTTACACGAGTTGTACCTTCTTGCGGTGATTGCAGTTTTCTAATATCAACGTTGATAGCACCAGAACTACTAGTAAACTTAACAGCATTTGAGAGCAGGTTGATGACAACTTCTTTAATTTTCGTTGGATCACCTTTGAGAGGTTGTTCAAGTTCAGGGTCAATAAAACATCCCAAATCAATGTGCTTTTCACTTGCACGAACGGCATAAACATCAACAGCACTTTCAAACTCTTCAATCGGATTAAATATAACATCTTCAATTTCAAGTTTATTACTCTCAATTTTTGAAAGGTCAAGAATATTATTTATAATTTCAAGTAGATTCTCTGAAGATTTTTCAATAATTTCAACAAATTCTTGTTGCTCTTCTTTAAGCCCTGTATCTTTAAGTAATTCTGTAAATCCAACAATTCCGTTGAGCGGTGTTCGGATTTCGTGTGACATATTTGCCAAGAACATTGATTTTGCTTCACTTGCCTCTTGTGCAGCTTCTTTATCCTGTTTTGTCTGTTCAATGATTTTCTCAAGAAGACTGTAGGCTTCTTCAGTTCCTTTTGCAGTATGAAGGTTAATATCAATAGCTTTGTCACTTTCATTAGTATCTTCGGCAACTCTTTTAAGAACATTTTCAAGATTTTGGATATTTTTGGCAATTTCATTTGAAAGTAGAAAACCTAAAATTGCCAATATGATTGAGACCAGCCAAATAGTTAATGTAATAGTCAAAAATTGTAAAGCTTCAGTTTTTACTTGAACTGCTCTCTTGTCCATAGTACTTAAAACTGCATTTTCTCCTTCTGAAATGAGATTACTTTTTTCAGAGAGCATAGCAAACCACACACCTGGATTTGTTTCATACTCTCCACTAGAAGCTGTAATTAAGATAGCAGCACGTTCGGTATTTAGATCATCAAAGAGCTCAAGAGCATCATCATTTTTAAACAATTCATTGAGTTTTGTTTCAAGTGTCTTGTGTTTAATATTATAATAATTAATAGCATCAGCTTTTGCTATTAGAGAGAGCCATTTATTGATTTCTTCTTCATCCATTTCTGTTGAACGCGCAAGAGTGTAAGAGATGAAATCACGTTCATCTGCAGTATATGCATTTGCATGGACTAATGAGATATAGACGGAGGCATAAGTGTTGATTTTACTGTCAAGCTGATTTGATGTAACAGTTTCAAGTTTTTTAATGATTAATTGCTCTGTTTTGCCATATATTTTGCTGTATATATCCTCAAAATCAGCTTGATGGGTGTCAACTAATGTTCTAGAGTGTTTTATACTTTGCATCGCCTGTGCCAATATGACGTCTTTTTCAGCTTGTGCTTTTAAGCGCTGAAAATAGAGTGCTTCTTGTTGGTCAACTATTTTTCTCTGTTTTAAAAGAGATTTTAATGTGTTTGGTGATGAGTTACCAAGGTACATTACCGTCATACCTCTTTCTCGAGATACATTTCTTAGGAGGTTGTTGAGTTCCCTGTTTGTTGAGAGTTTATCTTGAAGAAGTTGAGCTGCTTTATAATTTTCATATGAGTCATAAACAAAATAACTCGTAATGGAAATTAAAATAATAATTGGTAATAAACTAATAAGTCGAAGTCTATTTTTTAAGCCTATCTGCATCGATTAATCCTCTTCTTTTGAAATTGTTGTAAGTACATTGTCTATCTGTGTGACAGCTTGCGCAATAGCATCTTTGTCTGTAGAATGTATAAGTGTTTCAAGCTCATTGGTAAAGGCATGCATTCTCATGTTGTCACTCATACCTTTTAGTTTTAAAGCCTGTCGCTTTGATGTTTCATAATCATTGGTAGAAACAGCCTCATTGATTTTTGTAAATATAGTATGTGCTTCTTTAACAAAGTCTTCAAAGAGTTCATTAAAACTTTCTAAATCCAAGCCTATTTCATTGGCAATTTTTTCTTTAGAATATTTTTCTTCACTTTGAGTTTCAATTTCCAGTGCTGGCTCCGGTTCAGCTTCGATCTCCAGTTTAGCTTCAATCTCCGGTTCTTCTTTAAATTCTAAAGTAGGCTCAGCTTCTTTTTCTTGAATCTCCAGTGGAGTTTCTTCTGCTATTTCTTCTTCTTTGAATTCCAAAAGTTCTTCCGGCTCTTCTGGCATAATTTCAAGCTTTTCATCATCGGGAGCTATGAATTCATCATCTGAAAGTTCAGGTATTTCAATCTTTTGAGGTACTTCTTCATCTTTAATTGGTATGGCTGTCTCTTCGCCTGAGAGTCTTGCTATGATATTGTAAAAGTTATCCAAATTTGTTTTTATAACATCTGCATCGGAAGCGGCATTGACAATTGAGAGTACTTCATAAGCGTCTTCTATACGTAGGTTTGCAGCCACTCCTTTTAATTTGTGTGAGAGGATTTTAACATTGTTTATATCTCCCTCATCAAGTGCTGTATAAAGCCCATTTTTAAAATCATTTGCCTGGTCAATAAAATCTTGTATAAACTCTTCGATTAAATCAAGTGGTAAACCAAGTTCTTTGGATGCGATGTGCGGATCAAAGACATATGTACTCTTTGGTTGTTCCTCAAGTGCTTGTTTTGGAGCAACGTATTCTTTTTGGGGTGTTACATGTAATTGAGGTTCTGTCTCCAGGACCGGTTCTTTTACTTTTTCTACAGGTTTTTCTGGTACTTGTGTTTCCATGCTTAAGTCACCGATATCAAGCATTTGATCAAGGTCTTCTTCTACGCTCAATGGAATGTCATACTCATCTTGTATAACTATATTTTCTTCTTTTTTCGGTGTAATAGTTTGTACTGTTTTAGGAGCTACTTCAGGAATTGGTTTTTGTATAATATCACCTGAAATATTATCATACTCTTGGATCGTTAATGCTCGTAAATTGTTAAGATGAACCAAATAGGCTTTTTGACTAGGATTATCCACAAGGTAAGCATTTGTAATGGTAATAATAGCTCTGTAGCTTTTTGAATTTGCATTAATAATGACTTTAGACTCTTCATTGGATTCTGCACATGTAATAAAATCAATCCAATGTACATGTTGAAAATTATGTATGTAACCCGGTGTTTTAACAAATAAGTCGGCAAAATCAGTAACTTCTGTCCGCAGCTCGGCCAAATCTTTATAACCTAAGGTATGTAAATCTTTTTCATCAATACCTAAAAATTCTTTTTGAAAATTATAAATCAGCATATCTATCCCTTTTTACTCTGTTTCAAGCATTTTTTTGTATGTTTCTTCCGTCTCTTGAATATCTTTACGAGATGCTGCTTTTCTAGCGGCAATATATCCCGTTATATTTTCATCTTCATCTCTAATCGGCAAAATTTCAGTATCTACCCAGTAGTAAAGACCATCTTTTCTCAGGTTTTTGACAAGACCATTCCATGCTTGTCCACCCTGAATAGTTTCCCACATTTTCGCAAATACAGCACGGGGCATATCCGGATGTCTGAGTATATTGTGAGGTTGTCCTATAAGTTCTTGGGCTTTATATCCAGAAACACTGCAAAAAAGTTTGTTTGCGTAGGTTATAACACCTTTTAAATCTGTTTGAGAGATTATGACGTTTCCGTCAAAAAAATATTCTTCGTCTATAGGGATAATTTTGCTCATTAAAAAACCTTATAATTAAATTACTTGTTTGAATTATCACAAATATATCATAAAGGAATAAAAAAAAAACTTATTTATAAAAATTTTTGATAGTTTTTGCATCTTTTGTATTTAAAAGTGAACTAATATCATCAAATGTTACATTTTTGAGTGCTTCAAAAGTTCCATAATGATTGAGAAGTTTTTGTATTTTTGCAGGTGATATGCCATGTAAACTTAAAAGTTTGCTCTCCTGGTCTAATTTTAGTTTTGTTTTTTTATGAAAAGTAATAGCCGCTCGGTGCGCTTCATCCCGTAAATTTTGAATCCACTGCAGACGTTTGTCACTTGTTTTTAGCCTGAAAACTTCATCTCTTGTGTATATAATGTCTTGTGCTTTTCCTTTGGCACGGTGGGCTTTTGCATCTACCTTCTCTTTTGATATTGCTATAACATCGAGGTTAATGCCATTGGATTGGAGAATATCGACTGCAAGTTTAAGGAGTGTTGCTCCCCCGTCTAGTATCCATAAATCAGGCGGTGAACTTTTGCTAAAACTTTCTACCCTTTTCGTTAATGTTTCACGCATCTGTCCATACTCGTCTCTTGCATCAAGGTGATAGGTTCTATAAGATTTTTTATCAAATTTTCCATTTTCATATACTATCATAGCGCCGACTGTAGCAACACCGGACATATGAGAGTTGTCAAAAACTTCTACTCTGTTTGGAAGTTTTTGCAGTTGGCACAGCTCTTGTACTTCTTGTAATATTTTGGTGTTGAGAGTCTCTTTGTCTCTTTTTAAGAGTTCAGTTGCATTTAATTTTGCCAAAGCAATTAAATCTTTCTTTTTTCCTCTTTGAGGGATTATGATTTGTGCTTTTTGTTCAAATATATTTGTAAGATAGTTTTGTATCAGCTCTTTATCTTCAAAATCCTCTCCAATGAGCAGGGGAACAACAATAGGAGGTTTTTCGTCTTTATAAAAACCAAGTAATGCTCTGGAATAGAGTTCATTTGTATCAAGCCCCTCATTAAGGTTTATATACTCATGCGTTGAAGATATAATTTTTCCGTGGCGCATAAATATTTTGACAACGACAGCTCTTGTTTGGGAACTTTCAATGGCAAAAATATCATAATTTTCATTTGTAGCAAAATCAATTTCACTTTTAATGTGGGAACGCTCAATCCTCTCCATCGTGTCACGTAGCTGGGCTGCCTCTTCAAATCGCAGTTCCTCGGCATAAAACTCCATTTTTTCCTGCAGTTTGCTTAGAAGAAGTTTTTTATTTTTTATAAGACTCGTTGCCAAATTCACTTCTTGAGCGTAGCGCTCTTTGCTGACTGGCAGTTCGCAGGGACCGAGACATTTATCTATTTGATAGTACAAACAGAGTTTTTTTGATTTGAGACAGGCTTTTTTTTGTACAAGCTTGCAAATGTCATAAATAGAGCTAAGAATATCTCTTGCACCGACGGAATATGGACCATAATAGGTAATATCTTTACTTCTGATGATTTTTCTTGTGATGTCAAAACGAGGGTAATCTTGAGAGTTGTCAATATATATATAAGGGTAGGTTTTATCATCTCTGAGCAAAATATTATATTTTGGACCCAGCTGCTTGATAAGGGAATTTTCAAGTATTAAAGCATCATGCTCGGAATTTACGATGATGTAATTCATAGAGACTGTTTGATTTATCATCTTTTTTATACGCAGGGAGAGCTGCGAACTTGCACAAAGCTCAGGTGTAAACTGCCAGTAGCTTTTGACTCTGTTGGCAAGGTTTTTGGCTTTTCCCACATAGAGAAGATGCCCGTTTTTGTCAAAATACTGATAGATGCCCGGTTTGTCTGGGAGTTGCTGGATTTTTTCTTTAAGTGTCATTTTTTTCTTTTATGATGTTTTGAATAGAGCGGATAAGCTCTTTGAGTTTTTCATCATGGACAGGAATTTCAAAATTTCCGGTAGATCTTTCTTTATAGGAGAGAACTTTTTTTGGCTCTGTATCTGCCGGGGTACTTACATGTAAAGAGGGTGTATGTGTTACAAAAGCTTTTATATCCGTTATAGTTTCATCGCTACATTCCGCGGGAGTATGAAACTTTAAAGCACTTTTAATGCTTTGTATATTATTATCAAACTCTTGTTTGGCACCGGGATGATTAAGGACAAAAAAAAGTGTATTGTTTTTTATATATGCAAACTTAATCATTTTTTGTAAAGGGGGGCTAAATACTGATTGTATTTTATGTATACATTTATAGTGAGATAATTTAGAAAATTGAGGTTTATTTTGAAGAGAATTAAGAATGTCACTGCTGTTTTTCATATGCTAATTATAGCAAGCTTTTTATTAAGTGTAAGCGCATGCGGCTACAAAGCACCGCCATACTATGAAAAAGAGGCACCAAAGGGTGATAAAAATGTTAAATTTATTATTAAAAAGAAAGAATTTAACAATGATAATAATGCAAGCTGTACACCGTAATGATAGAATATGATGTAATTATAATAGGAGCAGGTGTTGGGGGACTTTATGCAAGCATGAATATTCCTGCTGATAAAAAAGTGCTTATAATCAATAAACGTGAAACTTTTAAATGCAACACATTTTATGCACAGGGCGGCGTGGCACTTGCTAGGAATAAGAACGACATACCTGCACATATAAAAGACACACTTGCTGCAGGTGACGGACTATGTGATGAAAAAGCTGTTGATGTCTTGAGCAAAAATTCCCGTAAAGCGATTGATGATTTAATACGCCACGGCTTTCATTTTGACACTAATGAAGCAGGAGAACTGCTTTATACAAAAGAGGCAGCACACTCATGTGAACGGATTTTACATGCAGGAGGCGATGCAACAGGAAGATACCTGCATCACTTCTTACTAGAACAGAACTCTCATGCGATGCTCAGTGATGCCAGGGTAGTTGATTTGCTTATAGAGGGCGGTGAGTGCTTCGGTGTGACGGTGCTTGATCATAGAAAACGCAGAAATATTTATGCCAAAAATGTCATTATTGCAAGTGGAGGGGTCGGCTCGCTTTATGAGTACCATACAAATGCGCCGTGTATTAGTGCCGATATGCAGGGACTTTGTGTGATGAAAGGCATAGAACTTGACAGAATGGAAATGCTGCAGTTTCATCCTACTGTGTTTGTAAATTCAAACAATGCGCAAAAAATGCTTTTAACAGAAGCTCTGCGCGGTGAGGGTGCTACTATTGAAGATGAAGCGGGTCGAAGATTTCTTTTTGATTATGATGAACGCGGAGAACTTGCTTCGCGTGATATTGTCAGCAAGGCAATATATAAATACAAGAAAAAAACGGGAATGCATGTGTATCTTAATTGTGAAAATTTTGAAGAAGAGTATTTTAAACACAGGTTTCCAAACATATATAAAAATTTAAAAGAACTCGGATTTAATGTCCCGACTCAAAGAGTGCCGATTTCACCGGCTTTTCATTATGCTATAGGAGGCATTCGAACAGATTTGAATGCAAGAGTACCCAATGTGAAAAATTTGTATGCCGTCGGCGAAGTTGCTTCAACAAGAGTACATGGTGCAAACAGACTAGCGTCAAATTCACTCCTTGAAGGTTTGGTGTTTGCTAAAAGAGCAGCTGATGATATATTGAAAAATATAGATGAAATTAAATGCTTTAAAGAGTTTACGCTCAAAGATGAAGTGATGAGCTTAAAAGATGATAAAGTGAAAAAAGATCAACTAAGACGAATCATGTGGGAAAATGTTTCCATTATCCGAACAAAAAGCGGATTAAATGATGCTTTGTCGACAATTAATGCACTTTTAAATGAAAATATTGGTAAACTACTGAAATTTCGTTTACTGACGGCAAAAGAGATAGTAATATCTGCATTAAACAGGAGTGAATCTATAGGGGTTCACACAATACAAGAGGAGAATTAATGGAACACGAAGCAATAAATCTTGCGACAACGTGGGTAGGATGGGCCAGCTTAGCTGTCTTTGTTATAGCGTATTATTTTATCGCTACAGAGGAAAAATATGAGATAAACAAATCAAAGCCTGCACTTTTTGCCGGTACATTTATGTTTATGCTTATTGGTATTTATTATGCAATAAACGGCTTAAATCCTGAAGCAGTGCATGATGAATTAGAACATTTGATTCTTGAAATATCAGAAATTTTCTTTTTCTTGCTTGTAGCAATGACATTTATCGAAACACTTTTAGAACGCGGTGTTTTTGATTTAATGAAATATAAACTTGTTTCAAAAGGATATACCTATAAAAAGCTTTTTTGGCTGACCGGTTTTTTAGCATTTTTTATCTCTCCGGTTGCAGACAACCTGACAACAGCATTGATCCTCTCAACGGTACTTTTTACGATTGACAAGAAAAATCTTGCCTTTTTAGTACCGGGTGCTATCAATATCGTCGTAGCTGCAAATGCAGGTGGTGCATGGTCACCGTTTGGTGACATTACTACGTTGATGTCTTGGACAGCGGGCAAGGGTGAATTTGTAGATTTTCTTTTTCTTTTTCCCGCTTCTGTTGTTGGCTGGGTTGTTACGGCATTTTTACTCTCTTTATCTGTCCCAGCAGGCGAACCGCCATTTGACGGAGCAACAGAGAAAAAGCCTATTGTACTTGACGGTGGAATGGCAGTTGTTTATTTAGGTATTCTTACTATTGTAATTGCTGTGCTTGGACATACATTTTTTCATTTCCCTGCAATGTGGGGCATGATGTTCGGTCTGGCAATTTTGAAACTTTATTCATTCCAGCTTAAAAGATCGGGGAAAAACAGCTTTAATATTTATGTCAATATGGAAAAAGTGGAAAACGATACACTTCTTTTCTTCTTTGGTATTCTTTCAGCAGTCGGTGCACTGCACTTCTTGGGTTTCTTGGAATACATCCATCACCTCTATGATTTAGTCGGACCAACCGCATCAAATGTAGGTGTTGGATTTCTCTCAGCAATTGTGGATAATGTACCGGTTATGAGTGCAATTTTAAAAGCATCTCCTCAAATGGACATAGCACAATGGATGCTCGTTACAATGACAGCGGGTATAGGTGGTAGTTTAATCTCTTTTGGTTCTGCTGCAGGTGTCGGTGTTATGGGAAAACTAAGAGGTATTTATACTTTTGGTGCACACATGAAACATTCATGGACAATTTTAGTAGGTTATATTATCTCTATTATAATCTGGTACGTTCAATTTGAAATCATGGGTCTTTATTAAGCCTGTCTCTTTCTTCTAACATAAAGGTTACATGTAACGCTTGTTACATGTAACAAATCAAACATTAATCTTATTTATTGTATTCTTTCATAATTAATTATTTATAAAAGTAAAAAGGCATTTCAAATGACAAATGTTAGCATTATAGTTCTAGACTTTGGCTCTCAATACACACAGCTTATAGCGCGTCGTCTTCGTGAAGATAAAATATACTGTGAAATTCTTCCTTATCATACAAAAGTAGAAGATATTCAGGCAAAAAACCCTAAAGGTATTATACTCAGCGGCGGACCGTCTTCTGTATATAATGAAGATGCGTATGAAGTTGACAAAGACGTATACAAAATGGGAATTCCTGTTCTTGGAATTTGTTATGGAATGCAGAGAATTGCAGTAGATTTTGGCGGTTCTGTTATACGTTCTGACCATCACGAATATGGAAAAGCAGAACTTGATATTGTCGGTTACCCTGATAATATTTCAGCATTGTTTAAAGATTGTGATAATCACAGAATAGTTTGGATGAGTCACTCAGACAGAGTCGAAACACTGCCTGATGGTTTTAAGGTTATTGCAACATCTGAAAATTCTCCTTATGCAGCCATAGCAAATGATGAAAAACGTGTATATGCACTACAATTTCACCCAGAAGTACAACACTCAGAAGAGGGCTACTTGATGCTTCGTAACTTTGCAAAGAATATTTGCGGCGTGACTGAAAAATGGAAAATGGAGCATTTCTTAAAGCAGCAAATTGAATCAATTCGTGAGCGTGTAGGTGACGCAAAAGTTCTCTGTGGTTTAAGCGGAGGGGTTGACAGTTCTGTTGTTGCAGCAATGCTGTATGAAGCAATCGGCGATCAGCTTATTCCTGTATTTGTAGACAATGGACTTCTTCGTAAAGGTGAGCGTGAACAGGTTGAAGAAGTATTCAAAATTAATCTTAAAGCACCGCTTATTACTGTTGATGCGGTAGACAACTTTTTAGGTAAACTTGCAGGTGTAAGTGATCCTGAACAAAAACGCAAGATTATCGGGCACACTTTTATTGAAGAGTTTGAAAAAGAAGCAAAAAAACATGATGGAATTAAATTTCTTGCACAAGGAACACTCTATCCTGATGTTATTGAGTCTATATCTGTAAATGGACCATCAGAAGTGATTAAGTCTCATCATAATGTCGGTGGGCTCCCTGATTGGATGGATTTTGAGCTTATTGAACCTCTACGTGAACTCTTTAAAGACGAAGTACGTAAAATAGGATTTGAACTTGGTCTGCCGGAAGGAATGATTAATCGTCATCCATTCCCTGGACCAGGTCTTGCAATCAGAATTATGGGTGATGTGAATGTTCCTGATTTAGATTTACTTCGTGAGGCAGATGTTATTTTACTTGATGAGTTAAAAGCAAGTGGATATTACGCAAAAACATGGCAGGCATTTGCAGTACTTTTAAATGTAAAATCAGTAGGTGTTATGGGTGATAACCGTACGTATGATAACACTGTATGTGTAAGAGTTGTAGAAGCAGTTGATGGTATGACGGCAACATTTGCACATTTGCCGCATGATCTTTTAGAGCGAATTTCAAGAAGAATCATCAATGAAGTCGACGGAATAAACCGCGTAGTTTATGATATATCATCTAAACCACCAGCTACCATAGAATGGGAATAAGCGAGAGCTTATATCCTATGCGTCCAATTTACCTTTTTTCTATCTCTTCTCATCCTGATGCTATAAGCATTAATTCACTTGACATTACTTTTTTACAGCCTGAAATTGATTTTTCAAAATATGATTATTTGATTATCACCTCAAAACAGGCATCAAAAGCGCTGCAAGAGTACAATAAAAAAGAGTATATAAACAAGCCCGCCCTTTGTATCTCAAAGCAGAGTGCAAAAAGCTTTGAAGATTTAGGCGGTCAGGTGTTAGCTGTGGGAGGAGGTTACGGCGATAATCTTATAGAACAAATCAAGTCTTTTCCGAAAGAAAAGAAGTGGCTATATCTGCGTGCAAAAATCGTTGCATCTGATTTTGTCTTTACATGTAAAGAAGATGGTTACGTAATTGGTGAAAAAGTTGTTTATGAAAGTGACTGTTCTGGGGCAATTGATAATGTAACAGTACAAGATGATGCTGTTTTAATCTTTACATCGCCTTCAAGCGTGAAATGTTTTTTAAAAAATCACAGTTTGTTGCATACACATAAAATTATAGTTATCGGTAAAACAACTGCAAAAGCAATACCGAAAAATTGTTCATATATTCTCTCAGATGAGACGACAATAGAGAGTTGTATGCAAATCGCACATTCTCTAAAATAAAAACAAGCATTTTTTTTGTATAATAGTATTGTTAATCTGAGTAGTTCGTGTCAGCACGCATATGAGGGTTCTACATATTCAAATTGTGAACTAGTAGAATTGTCGTGTGTCGATGATTTCGTTTGAGGTATGTTAACTCTGCCGATGAAACTGTCGCCGTTAGGCAATCCTCTCTTCACCCAAATTCGGCTTTTTAGAACCAAGCCAATAGTGTGACGGCTACTCGGATTGACAAAGAATTTATTGATTTCATTGCAGTGGGATAAGTAAATTTTTTAATAATTTATGGAGATACAAATGAAAATATTAATCTTGGGTAGCGGTGGACGAGAATACTCTATTGCGCGTGCTATAAAAAATGAAGACGAAGAGCATGAGCTTTTTTTTCAGCCGGGAAATGGTGCAACAAACAATTTAGGCACCAATCTTAATATCAAAGATTATAATGATTTGGCAGCATTTGCAAAAGAAAATGATATTAACCTTACAATTGTAGGTCCTGAAGCACCTTTAGTTGATGGTGTTGTAGATATATTTAAAAAAGAGGGTTTAACAATTTTCGGACCGAGTAAAGAAGCAGCACAGCTTGAGGGTTCAAAAGTGTATATGAAAAACTTTTTAGCAAAGTATAATATTCCTACTGCAAGGTATATAGAGAGTGATTCGATTGAAGATTTATTTCAATTTACAAACTCATTGCAAACACCTATTGTTGTAAAAGCTGACGGGTTATGCGGCGGCAAAGGTGTAATTATTGCACAGTCTCATGATGAAGCAAAAAAAGCGATTTCTGAAATGCTTAGCGGAAAGAGTTTTGGTGATGCCGGAAAAAAAGTAATAGTTGAAGAGTTTTTAGACGGTTATGAGCTTTCAATGTTTGCCGTATGTGACGGAAAAGATTATATATTATTGCCGGCTGCACAGGATCACAAACGTTTACTTGACGGTGATGAAGGACCAAATACAGGTGGTATGGGTGCTTATGCTCCGACACCGCTTGTAGATGAAGAACTTTACCAAAAAGTAAGAGAGAGAATTATCCGCCCGACATTAGACGGCATGCAAAAAGAGGGTGCTCCATTTGAAGGTGTTTTATTTATTGGCATCATGGTAGTCAATGGCGAACCGGTTACTTTGGAATTCAATGTTCGTTTTGGAGATCCTGAGTGTGAAATTCTTATGCCTTTGATGACATCAAGTGTGTCAGATATGTTTTATAAAGCGGCTACAAATCGTTTAAGTGATATAAAAGTAGAATTTTCAGACCAGTATGCTGTAGGTGTTGTTATGGCAAGTGAAAACTATCCATACAGCGCATCGACGCCGGCTGAAATTATTTTAGATGATGTAAAGCATAAAGAGATAGCAGAAAATACACATATATCTTTTGCCGGAGTAGAGATGGAAGATGGAAAATTGTATGCGACCGGCGGACGTGTTTTAGTATGTGTCGGTTTGGGTGATAGTATAAAAGAGGCACGAGACAGAGCATATTTGAGATGTGGGCAAGTTCATTTTGCAGGGAAAAAACTTCGTACAGATATCGCGTACCAAGCTCTTTAGGAATTTGAACTTTGAATGAAGAGATAGAGAAGCTACTCAACCGCGAACATTTACAACTTGCATCCATTAAAAAAAGAGCAGTGGCATTTTTTATAGATGAAATGCTGCTTTCTTTTTTACTTATTATAGCTATGTCTGACTCATTTTCAAAGGCACAAACTGTTGAAGATATTATAATACTTACAAATACTTATGTCATGCAGTATATTATAATGAAAATAGTTTATCAAACTTTTTTTGTCATGCAATACGGTGCTACACTTGGAAAACTCGCTATGAAAATAAGAGTGATAGATATTAGAACGTTAGATAATCCAAATTTTGCCATTTCACTCAACCGGGCAGTTTTTAGAATCATTAGCGAGATGATTTTTTATCTTGGCTTTTTATGGGGAATGTTTGATCCTCAACGTCAGACATGGCACGATAAAACTGCAAAGACTTTGGTTATAGATGCTTAAATATTGTCTTCTTTTACTTATAGTTTTTATGAGCATTTTGAATGCAGATGATAAAGTTGAAATATATTCATCGTCTGTAAAATCCAAAGATAATATTGTCAACGCCAGCGGTGGCGTAACTGTTGTCTACCAAGATTATTTTTTAACCGCAGACAGGGCAGTATATGACAGAGATACGCAAGACTTGGAACTTTTTGGACATGTTAGGCTCAATCATAATAAAAACTATAAAATACTGGGAAAATATGCAAAACTGAACCTGGCAAAAAAAGAGCGATATTTTAAACCGCTTTATCTTCTGGATACTAAATCTGATGTCTGGATAAGTGCAAATGAGGGTGAAGCAAAAGCTGAGATGTTAGATATCACTTCAGGCTCAGTAAGTGGATGTGATCCAATCAACCCTCTCTGGACAATGGAATTCTCTTCATCTGATTATAATACAGACTCAAAATGGCTCAATTTATATAATACAAGACTTTATATCTATGATATACCTGTATTTTATACACCATATTTTGGCTATTCTTTTGATACAACGCGAAGAACAGGGCTTTTGAAACCATCATTTGGTATCTCTTCAACGGAAGGCTTTTTTTATGAACAGCCGATTTACATTGCAGAACAAAATTGGTGGGATTTAGAGATAAATCCGCAGATACGAACAAGCAGAGGAGAAGGTGTTTATGCTACTTTTAGATTCGTCGATTCACCGGTTTCTAGTGGAGAATTTAAAGCAGGTTACTTTAAAGAAAAAGAAGATTACTTTTTAAAAAACAATCTAGAAAATCAGTCGCATTACGGATTTAATTTTAGGTACAATAATATAAATCCTTTAAATCAATGGCTTGGCTTAAACTTGTCTGGACAGTCTGGGATATATGCAGATATTAATCATATGAATGATGTAGATTATATAAATCTTGCCTCAAATACAAATGGAGAGAATCAATCAACTGCTACGCAGGTTCTCTCAAGGGTAAATATTTTTTACAATACGAATGATAACTATATCGGTACATATTTTAAATATTATGAAGATTTAACACTGCAAACAAATGACAATACCTTGCAAAAACTGCCAACGATTCAATATCACCATTATGTAGACACATTTTTAAAAGATCATTTGTTATATTCATTTGATGTGCAAAGTAATAATATTCAGAGAATTATCAATAAAAAAGTTATACAAACTGATGTTAATTTGCCGGTTACTTTGCAAACGTCATTATTTGAGGAGTATATAAACCTTTCTTACAAAGCCAACATGTATCTGCAACACTCTCAATTCAGTGGTCATGAGCAGAATCCAATTACTGGTTTTGAATATCATGATGGTTTTTATGCAAGAAACTATCACACTATTGCAGTGTCTACGCAACTTACAAAAGCTTATGAAAATTTTAGCCATGTTATGGGTGTAGAAGTTCGCTATAACAGAAAAGGCTGGAGTAAAAAAGATGGTTTTTATGAAGATAATTTAGAGTATTGTTCAGATTTTACAAATAAGACAGATCCAAATTATGCCCAAAGGTGTGAATTTTATAATATTGCTGCAATACAAAATGATACACAAGTAGATTTTAAACAATATTTCTATGATACATCTGCACAAGAAATTCTTTATCATAGAATCTCTCAAAATATCTCTTATGAAAATACAAAAGAGAGATATGGAGATTTGGAAAATGAGCTTGATTACAAAATAGCAAGTTTTTTATCTTATTATAATAATATGTTCTATAATTATAAAGAGAATAAATTTTCAAAAGTCTTTAATCAAATCTCTTTTAATAAATATGGACTTAACATTGCACTTTCGCATCTGTATAAAGATACATTCTTACCAAAAACAACAACGTATACACCCTATACGAGTTATTTTACTTCTAGTGTAAAGTACACATACAATAGACATTATTCTTATAATGCAAGTTATAATTATGATATAGAATCCAAAGAGAGAAAAAGTATGTCTTTAGGATTTGTGTATACAAAAAGATGTTGGGACTTTGGCATACAATATACAGAGAACAACAGACCTGTTTTAACTACGATTGGTGCAGCCAACTCATCGGTATATGACAGGTATATATATTTGACTATAGTATTGAAGCCATTAATGAAAGCAAACACAGGGAGCCCATTTCTTTCATACAAGCTGCCAAATGATGCAAAGTAGGATACAAAGATATGCAAAAATATAAACATATTCTGTTAGACAGAGAAGATGCAGCACAAAAACTGCGTGATGTGATTCCTATGCAAAAACTAAAAGAAGAAGCATGGAATATTGTTGCCGTTTCAAAAGGCGGCTTGGAATTGGCATCATTTATCAAAGGAAAGCTGAAAAACAATTTGCAAATTCTTTTTTTAGAAGCTATTGTGGCACCAAATAATGCTGAGTGTGAAGTTGCCAGAGTAAGTGAAACAGAAGAGATTGTACTCAATGAAGAGTTGATTAATGCTTTTGAGATACAGTATGATTATATCTACGGAGAAGCTCATAGAAAGCATGAAGAAGATATACTTAGCTATATATATAAGTATCGTAAAGGAAAACCTTTTCCATTTATGCAAAACGAGGTAGTTTTGCTTGTAGATGAAGGAAGTGAGACAGGCAGTAAGTTTATGACAGCTCTAAAGACTATTTTGGCTCAAAAACCAAAAGCGGTTTATATTGCTACGCCTGTGCTGCCAAGCGATGTTTTGGAGTTGTTAGAAACTTTTGTTGATGATATATTTTTTCTTTATGATATAGATGATTATGTGGAAACAGCATTGTATTATGAGAATTTAGAAACGATGGATGATGAAAAAATCGAAGAAATACTAAGTAAAGACTTAAAGGATAATAGATGACATATGATGTGAAATTAGAGTTAGAAAATAGAGTTGAAGAGTACTCATTTGGAGACGTTGCAAAACAGGCAAATGGTTCAGCATGGATTAAATCAGGAAAAACTGTTATTTTGGCAACAGTTGTAATTGATGAGACTGAAATTGTAAAAGATGATTTTTTGCCTTTGACTGTTCAGTATATAGAAAAAACATACGCGGCAGGAAAGATTCCGGGTGGGTTTTTTAAACGTGAAACAAAGCCAAGTGATTTTGAAACGCTGACATCGCGTATAGTTGACAGAAGTCTGCGTCCTTTATTTCCAAAAGGATTTGGGCATCCTACACAAATTACTATTATGGTGTTTTCTGCGGATTCAGAGTCTGATATGCAGGTTCTTGCACTCAATGCAGCTTCAGCAGCACTTTTTACTTCAGATATAGATGTAAACAGCAGTGTTTGTGCAGTACGCGCAGCTAAGGTTGATGGCGAACTTATTTTAAATCCGACACTTACACAATTAAAAAATTCTAGCTTAGATTTATATCTTTCAGGAACTAAAGATGATTTATTAATGATTGAGATGCGTTCAATCGGAAGTGAAAAAGTTGAAGTTGAAGACACTTATGAGCCTATGCTTGATCCGATGATGGACCCTAGCCTGGGTACAATAGTTGTAGATACTCATGTATCTAATGCAATGCCTGAAGATGAACTGATTGAAGTCCTTGATAAAACTGAAAAACTTCTTTTTGCATCAAATGTTGAGTATGAAGTTGCTTTTGGTCCTTATCAAAAAGATATTAAACCGTTGGATTTGAAATTAGATAGTTTAAATGAAGAGATGGTTGCCTTTGTCAAAGAGCGTCATATGAAAGATATTGCGGATGCAATGAATCAAATGGCAAAATCTGAACGCTCAACAGCTCTTAGAAACTTAAGAAAAAGAATTCTGACAAATAATATAGAATGGGATGAGTTAGAACTCAAAGCTGCAATAGAAGCAGTGAAAAAAGAGCAGGTACGCTCACAAATACTCAATGAAAAAGTCAGAGCCGATGGTCGTAAATTGACAGAAATACGTCCTATAACTATTGATACAAATGTATTGCCTGCTGCACACTCTTCATGTCTCTTTACACGCGGACAAACACAGGCACTTGTTGTTTTAACAATGGGCGGACCAAAAGATGCACAAATGTTTGAGGGTTTAACCGATGAGGGTACTCAAAATGAAAACTTTATGGTGCATTATAATTTTCCGGGATTTTCAGTAGGAGAAGCTTCTCCGGTAATGGGAACAAAAAGACGTGAACTTGGACATGGAAATTTAGCAAAGCGTGCGCTTGAACCTATAATTGATCTTGATGGACAGACAGTTCGCTTAGTATCTGAAATATTAGAGTCAAACGGTTCTTCTTCAATGGCTACAGTCTGCGGCGGATATATGGCATTAAGAGCAGCAGATATTGAAACGAGTGATACGGTTGCCGGAATTGCTATGGGAATGGTGAGTGATGGTGAGCGTTATGCAATTCTTTCTGATATTATGGGACTTGAAGACCATGATGGAGATATGGACTTTAAAGTAACGGGCTCAAAAGAGGGCATTACTGCTATGCAGATGGATATAAAACTCGGCGGTATCAGTCTTAATATTTTAAAAGAAGCATTGTATCAGGCAAAAGAAGGGCGTGCACATATTATCGACATTATGCTTGATGCCGAATCTAAAATAGAATTTAATGACGGTGTTCTTCCATCAACAGAATTTTTCCATATTGATCCGGGATTTATCGGTGAAATTATAGGACAAGCCGGAAAAACCATTCGTGAAATGATTGAAAAATTTGAAGTTGCCATAGATATAGACAAAAAAGAGGGTAAAGTTAAAATTACAGGTAAAAATAAAGAGGGTGTTCAGGGTGCAAAAGAGCATATTCAAAAAATAGTAAATGCTCCCAAAAAGGAAAAAATAAAATATGAAGTAGGTGAGAAATACGAAGGCACTGTCAAAAAAATAGTTGACTTTGGTGCATTTGTAGAACTTCCTGACGGAACAGACGGTTTACTTCATATATCTAAACTCTCTAAAGACAAAAGGGTTGAAAATGTGCATGATGTCCTTAAAGAGGGTGAGAAAGTAACTGTGGAAATTTTAGAATTTAAGGGAAATAAAATTTCTTTAGGGCTTGCATAAGAGAACATTTAGCAAAGCTTCTATATAATGCGCTTATCATTTCTAGTAGGGAAATCTGGGCATTTATGTTTAGGTTGCTTCATTGCAAGATGAGGTTACGCTATCCGAACGAATTGTAATTATTTTAAGGAACATATTATGAAAAAAATTCTTTTTCTTTTAGTAGCTCTTTCAGCTGCTGCATTCGCTAATGACGGTGAGGTTGCAAACCAAACTCTTAAAGCATACTCAATGATCGCTGCTGGTCTTGGTCTTGGTCTTGCTGCATTAGGTGGAGCTATCGGTATGGGTAGTACTGCTGCTGCTACTATTGCTGGTACTGCACGTAACCCAGGTCTTGGTGCTAAACTTATGACTACAATGTTCATCGCTCTTGCAATGATCGAAGCACAAG
Organism: Sulfurimonas autotrophica DSM 16294; assembly: GCF_000147355.1. Classification (NCBI taxonomy): domain Bacteria; kingdom Pseudomonadati; phylum Campylobacterota; class Epsilonproteobacteria; order Campylobacterales; family Sulfurimonadaceae; genus Sulfurimonas; species Sulfurimonas autotrophica. Next base: position 1,763,595 of record NC_014506.1, on the reverse strand, counting down.
TTATTTATGCACTAGTAATTGCGTTAATCGCACTTTATGCTAACCCATATTTAGGTTAATCTTTCAAGATTACTAAATATACTTCAGACTTAACTCTTTTAGAGTTGGGTCGCTTTTATACCACTTAATATGCGCAGGTGGTGGAACGGTAGACACGCAACGTTGAGGTCGTTGTGCCTTCGGGTGTGGGGGTTCAAATCCCCCTCTGCGCACCATACTCTCAAACTATAAACTTCAAAAAGAGAACAAACCTGTGTTAGAAATATATATAGACGGTGATGCCTTTCCCAATCTTTTAAAACCTATTATACTGCGCCAGATTGAAAAGTATGGTATAAAAACATACGTGCTTGCAAATAAAAAGATAAATATCGGGAAATCAAAAAATATACATTATATGATCGTTGATGCTGGAGCTGATGAAGCTGACAATAAAATTGTAGAGATGTTGCAAGAGGGTGATTTGGTCATTACTGCTGATATCCCGTTGGCAGACAGAGTAATAGATAAAAATGCGCATGCAATAGACCATAGAGGCGAGCTTTACAGTAAAGATAATATTAAACAATACCTAGCAATGCGTAATCTAATGGAGAGCATCAGAGAAATGGGAGAGGTAACCAAAGGACCAAAACCTTTTGGACAAAAAGATGCCGAACTTTTTGCAAATCAGTTAAATATGTTTTTGCAAAAATGGGTGTTAAAGTAGCATTTTTTATATTTCATCATTTTTCCAGGCGGCAACTGCATCATTTAGGCTCTCAAATCCACTCTCTTTTCCGATTATAAATACTTCATCAAATATATAGCAGGTGACTCTTGTATTTGGTTCAAGTAAAAATACTGCATATTCATCATTGTTTTTTTTGTTAACGGACAGAACACGCATACTGTCAACAATGTCTCCAACCTGAGGAGTTACATCAAACTCGACATTTATCAACTTTTTGCCGTCACTAGTATAAATCGCCATTATTGCCTCTGTTTTTTAGTATAATATCTGTGCTTATTATACTCAAAGAATAGGAAATATATGAAATCTGTTATATTTGTTTGTCTTGGCAATATATGCCGTTCTCCTTTGGCGGAGGGCATTGCTAAAAAAATAGCCAAAGAGCATAATATAGATATCAATATTGATTCAGCAGGTACTGGAGACTGGCATATTGGAGAAGCACCTTGTGAAGGTTCTCTTAGGGTAGCGCAGATGCACGGTATTGATATTAGCCATCTAAGGGCAAGGCAATTCACTAAAGAAGATGTGAATATATTTGATTTGATTGTGGTATTTGATGAAAAAAATATGTTACATGTAAAAGAAATGGGTGCTAAAAATATAAAAAAACTGGGTTGCTTTGCCTATGATTGTCAAGATGTTCCTGATCCATATTTTTTTAACGGTTTTGACGGCTTTTTGGAAGTATATAAAATGATAGAAATTTGTGTAAATAATTTTTTTAGTGTAAAATTACTGAACGAGGAAAAATTATGAAAATTGCAAAAAATATAACAGAATTAGTAGGTAATACACCTTTAATACGCTTGAATGAAGCATCAAAACTTACAGGGGCTACAATACTTGGAAAATGTGAGTTTATGAATCCTACAAGCTCTGTCAAAGACAGAATAGGGTTCAATATGATACGCAGAGGAATAGAATCAGGACGTATAAAAGCCCATACAACTATTATTGAACCTACAAGCGGGAATACAGGAATCGCTTTAGCTGCCAATTGTGCTGCTCAAAACTTAAAACTTATATTAACTATGCCGGAATCTATGAGTATTGAACGACGCAACCTGCTCAAAGCACTCGGTGCGGAGTTGGTTTTAACACCTGCTGCAAAAGGAATGAACGGGGCAATTCAAAAAGCAATAGAAATTCAAGAAACTACACCTGATTCAATTATTTTACAACAGTTTGAAAATCCGGCAAATCCTGAAATTCATGAAATTACGACGGCACAAGAAATATTGCGTGATACAGATGAAAACATAGATGCCTTTGTGGCAGCTGTGGGTACCGGAGGAACTTTAACCGGAACTTCGAAGGTATTAAAAAAACATATTGCAGATGTTGCTGTTTTTGCGGTAGAGCCTGAGGCTTCGGCAATCCTCTCCTGCGGTACTCCGGCTCCGCATAAAATTCAAGGTATCGGAGCAGGTTTTGTTCCGGCTATTTTGGATACTTCTTGTTACAGTGAAGTAATAAAGGTCAGTAATGATGATGCTATTGCAACGGCAAGAATGCTGGCAAAACGAGAGGGTCTGCTAGTTGGTATATCTTCCGGTGCAAATGTTTATGCTGCAATGGAGGTAGGTATGCGCGAAGAATTTAAAGGCAAAACCATTGTGACAATTTTATGCGACACCGGAGAGAGATATTTAAGCACAGAACTTTTTAGTGAGTAGTATTCAATATTTAGAAACTATCAAAGCATTTGATGGAGAGCTTTACAATCTTAAATATCATCAAAGACGCCTTGATGAGACAGTCAAAAATTCCAATATTATACTAAAGGATGTTTTAACTCCTCCGTTAGCTGGTCTGTTTCGATGCAGAGTTATTTATGACGGTAGAAATTATGAAGTGACATATCATCCGTATAAAAAAAAGAATATCAAAACTTTAAAACTTGTTTTTGATGATGATATAAGCTACTCAAAAAAATATTACGAGAGAAACAGTATTGATGCACTGGTAAGACAAAAATATTCTTGTGATGACATACTTATAGTCAAAAACGGGCTTGTTACAGATACTTCCATCGCAAATATAGCCTTTAAATATAAAAATAATTGGATAACACCAAAAAAGCCTTTGCTGGATGGCACAACTAGAGCGAGATTATTAGAGAGTCATAAGATTTTAGAAGAAGATATATCTATAAAAGATTTAGAAAATTTTACTCAGGTGGCATTAATGAATGCGATGATAGATTTTGATATAATACAAAATGAAAATATAAGGGAAATAATTTGTTAGAAAACATAATACAAGATAGAGATTTTGCGCTATTGATGAAAAAAAATATTCAGGAGCTAATAACTTTATTCTTTCAAAAAGAGCAAAATTTTGGCATTTTATGCAAAATAGAAGATGTAAGTTTTGAACCTGAACTACCAGAGAGTATAAATACTGAGTTTCGTCCGCTCACACTTTTTTTCTTAGCAGGGTACACATTTGAAACTGCTAGAATTGAAAATAATCTACTTATTTTTGAAGCTGGTTTTGGAAGTGATAATTTTGGCAGTATAGTGAGTGTACCACTATTGAGTATTTTACAGATTATTATAGATGAAACACCTGTTTTAATCAATATATCTGCATATAAAGAAGAAGAATCAAAAGAGAAGGATAATGTTGATGAGAGCGGAGTTGAAAATTCTATGGCATCTTTTCTTTCAAACCCAGAGAACTCTAAATTCCTTAAATAGTACCTGCCTACACCCTGTTCAAAGAGAGTAGGTAGTTCACTACATTATCTACAAATGCGTCATGTTTTCGCTCTTTTAAATAAGCTATATAAAAGTTTCTTGTAATTTTATGATTTTTGAGTCTTGCTTCATAGAGTTTGCCGTCTTCAATCTCTGATTTGATTACATGACGAGACATAATGGAAACAAGTGGTCTTTCTGCATTTTTATCCGCGTGAAGAATAGACTCTTTAATAGAAGTAGGGCTTGTCAGAACGCCAATAACATTAAAATTGTTACACTGTACGCCAATCTCTTCAAAAACTTCTGCGGTTAATTTTCTTGTGTGTGACTCTTCATCACGGCAAATCCAGTCAAAATCAAGTAAATCATCAGGACTGAGGTGTTTTTTAATCGGTTGATTTGAAAAAACGACAAGCTCATCTTCTACCCATTCTCTGTAAATAATACCGTCTCTAAAAACAGGTGATTCTATCAAGGCTACATCTATTTTTTTATCTTCAAGCTGATCTATAATTTTGGAAGAGAGATCCACATTCATAAAAACTTCATTATTGATACGTTTTTTAATTTCACCAAGGTAATTTGGTAAAACATAATTACCGATTGCAAAAGAAGAACCCATAACAAAAGTAAACTCTTTATTGATTATTTTCAATAAATCTTTTTCACTATTTTGTATAGCTTTTTCAAGTCTTTGAGCAATTCTATAAAGGTCTTCACCTTCTTTTGTAAGTATAATTCCATTTTTCTTTCTATCTACTATTTTCGTATCAAGATAATCTTCGATAAACTTGATTTGCTGTGTGACAGCAGGCTGTGAAATTCCAAGTTTTGCTGATGCTTTAGAGAAACTTTTCTCTTTTATAACCATCAAAAAAGTATGTAATTTGGCAAAATCTTTTAACATAATAATTCCTATAAGTATTAATAATAGTAAAATTATAACTCATAATTATAATTATTGCAATAGTTTTGTAATAATTTATGACATTTTAGCTATAATAAATGTAATTAAGAAATACAACTAATAGTAGTGAACATATATGGAAAAGATATTTAATAAATTAAACGAGTCTCAATCAGCAGCAGTGAAACAAACAGAAGGACCTGTATTGATCCTTGCAGGTGCGGGAAGCGGTAAGACTACAACGATAGTCTCGCGTTTAGCATACCTAATAGAGGGAGTAGGCATTCCGGCTTCAAATACCCTTACATTGACATTTACGAACAAAGCTGCAAAAGAGATGAAAGAGCGTTCTCTCTCAATGATAGAAAATGTTGCTTATCCTCCGCTTCTTTGTACATTTCACAAATTTGGTCTTCTCTTTTTAAAGTTTAACATACATCTGTTGGGCAGAGCCAATAACTTTGTTGTAATAGACACGGACGATAAAAAAAGAATCATAAAAAAGATAAACTCCGAACTGCCGACACCTTTAATAGCGAGTGAAATTTCCAGGTATAAAAACTCTTTAATGTCTCCTGATGATGCTTATAAGCAGGCTGAGCTTTTTAGTTATAAGCAAATTGCTGAAGTTTTTGCAGAATATGAAAAATATTTACTGGAAAATAATTTAGTTGATTTTGATGATTTGATTGCCCTTACATATAAGCTATTAGATGAAAATCCAGAGTTAGCAAAGGCTACATCGCAGAAGTATCAATATATTATGATTGATGAGTATCAAGATACAAATGAATTACAGTTAAAATTGTTACAAAAACTCTGTACAGCTCACAATAATTTATGTGTTGTAGGGGATGATGACCAAAGTATATACGGCTGGCGCGGTGCACATATTCGTAATATTATGGAATTTGATCAGGATTTTTCAGGTACAAATGTATTTAAACTTGAAGAAAATTATCGTTCACGTGCACCAATTTTGAAAGTTGCCAATGCTCTCATCGAACATAACAGATCCCGCTTGGGGAAAAACTTAATAGCAACACGGGGCAATGGTGATGATGTGGCTACACTCAATTCAAATGATGAAAATGAAGAGGCAAGAAAAGTAGCGATGAAGGTACAAAAGCTGCTCGACAATGGTGTGCGTGCAAAAGAAATAGCTATTCTGTATCGTGTAAATGTGCTTTCGCGTTCTATTGAAGAGGGTTTAAACCGTTCGGGTATTAATTATAAGCTTGTTGGCGGGCTTCGTTTTTATGACCGTGCTGAAATTAAAGATCTTATCTCTTATATACGGGTTATTACAAACCACCATGATGATTTTTCGCTCAAACGAATTGTAAACAAGCCAAAACGTGGATTGGGAAAAGCAAGTCTTGATAAGATTGAACTTGCAGCGCATGAAAGAGGTACATCTCTTTATGAATATATTAAAAATGCCGCTATGAAAGAACTTGAAGGACTGGTAAGAAAGAAAAATGCCGCAACACTCAAAGAGTTTGTGAAAAATATTGAAGAGATTGCCAAAGTTGCAAAAGAGGCTACATATGAGTTTATAGATGTACTTGATGATACCTTTTCTCTTAAAGATATTTATAAAAATATGCAGGACGGTGAGGAAAGAATTCTAAATATGGACGAATTTTATGGACTTTTTAGAGATTTTGTAAAAAAATCACAGCAAAGCTCTTTAGATGAATTTTTAAATGAACTTACTTTGCAAAGCGAACAGGACCAGGTTGAAGGAGAGAGTATTTATATGATGAGTATTCATGCTTCAAAAGGTTTGGAATTTGAGCATGTGTTTGTGATAGGAATGGAAGAAGGTTTTTTACCTCTTGTGGGTGATGGAAGTGACCTAGAAGAAGAAAGACGACTTGGTTATGTTGCTTTTACGCGAGCAAAAGAGACTTTAACCTTATGTCATGCCGGCAGTAGATTTTATAAGGGGCGCAGAAGTGACTTGGAAAAAAGCCGTTTTTTTAATGAAGCAGGCCTGTGTAAGGGTTCTTTAAAATGTGAAAAAAACACAGCTTTTAAAAAAGGTGATTTGGTACGTCATAAAATCTTTGGAACAGGGCGTATTATCGGCGTGAGTAAGTCAGGACGAGAATTTAAACTCAATATTAATTTTGCAGGAACAAAACGTGATATTCTTGCGTCATTTGTAGAGAGATTATGAATCGCCTGTTTGTTGCTTACAAACCTTCCGGAATTGGTTCAAACAAGTATCTTTATACATTAAAGAATAAGTATAAAAATAAAAAAGCCGGTTTTGCAGGAACACTTGACCCTTTTGCAAAAGGAGTTCTTCTTGTAGGTTTCGGCTCGCATACAAAACTCTTTAGATTTCTCAATAAAACGCCAAAGAGATACAAAGCGACACTGTGGCTGGGTGCGAAAAGTGATACACTTGATACGGAAATGATTGAAGAAGTTGCTACTTTTAATGAGTTTTCTACTCAAGTTATTGAAAAAGCTGTAAGTTCACTGCAGGGTGATTTGGAATACGAACCGCCAATTTTTAGTGCAAAGCGTATAAACGGTCGGCGTGCCTATGATTTAGCACGTGCTGGAAAAGAGGTTGTACTTAATAAAATTAATTCAACCGTATATAATATAAAACTAATAAATTATTCACATCCCTTTGTTACTTTTGAAGCGACAGTCAGTGAAGGAACTTACATCAGGTCGCTTGGGAGAATGATTGCTCATAAACTTGGTGTAGAGCATGGAAGTTTAAGTATGCTTGAGAGACTCAATGAAGGGCAGTTTACTTACGAAGGCGAAAAAGCCTTGAATATCAAAGAATCTTTAAATATTGCGCAAAATTATTATTTGGGTGATAGTGAAAATGTAAAGTATGGAAGAGTTCTTGCTTTAAAAGATTTACAATTGCAAGATGATGGTACGTATTGGCTGGATAATGGCGAGAGTATCTCCATTATTACAGTGCAAGAGGGCAAAGTAAAATATGAATTAGGCAGGATAGAATGTTAGTACTTGCAAGAAAAACAGATGAATCTATAGTAATCGGTGAAAATATTGTTGTAAAAATTATCTCCGTAGAAAACGGCGTTGTAAAACTCGGCATAGATGCACCAAAAGAGGTTTCTATTATAAGAAATGAGCTTATAGAAGAGGTCAAAGAGAGTAATAAAGCTGCTTCTTTAGAAGAAATAAGTGAAAATGACATTGCTTCTTTGAACAAAATACTGGGAAAGTAAAAAGCTGATGAAAAAGTATAAGGCTTATGCCAAAGTAAATATCTTTTTAAAAATAACAGGCAGAAGAAATGAATACCATGAAATAGTTTCACGATTTATGAGAGTTAATGACTTGTATGATGCACTTTCGTTTGTTTCGAAAAAAAATGTCCAAGCAAAAGCTAATGAATTTAAAATTATTGGTGATTTTGACTGTACGACGAAACAAAATACTATTTACAAAGCCTATGTAGCACTCAAAGAGGCTACATCAAGTCAGGCTCTTGAAAAACTCATGAGAACCTACGCCATTGCAGTTGAAAAACATATCCCTGCTTTCGCCGGCCTTGGTGGAGGAAGTAGTGATGCAGCGACGTATTTAAAAATGTGTAATGAAGTACTGCATTTAGGTTTGAGCTTGAATGAACTTGCACAAATAGGGTTACATGTAGGTGCTGATGTACCGTTTTTTATTTATGGATATGAGAGTGCTAATGTAAGTGGGATAGGTGAAGTGGTAGAAGCTTTTGATGAAGAGTTGCTTGCATTTGATATATATACACCTGAGGTACAAATAAGTACACCTCAAGTTTATAAAGCATACAGAGAAAGTTTTTATGCACCAATAGACGGATTTGCTGCAGATGAATTGAAAAAAAAGTCCTCATTAGATATTTTAAATGAGTTAGATGCCAAAGAAGCAAACGATTTGTTTAACCCTGCATTGCAGGAGTATTCAGATTTAGAACAACATTATCAAGACGGATACTATTTCAGCGGAAGCGGAAGCAGTTTTTTTAAAGTAAAAGAAGAGAAATAAAATGGGCGAAACAATAGCAAAAAATAAAAAAGCATATCATGATTATTTTATAGAAGAGAAGTTTGAAGCAGGTTTAGTGCTCAGCGGGAGTGAAGTCAAAGGAATTCGCGCACATCGTGTAAATCTAAAAGACAGCTTTATCCGCTTTGTAAACGGAGAAGCTTTTTTATTTAATGCACATATTGGCAGACTTGAAACGACACATCATTACTATGGGCATGAAGAGAGAGGCTCTAGAAAATTGCTTTTACATAAAAAAGAGTTACAAAAGATGCAAAAGGCTGTAACACGTGATGGATATACAATAGTGCCTCTGCAGCTTTATTTTAATAAAAGAAATATTGCAAAACTGCAAATTGCTATTGCAAAAGGAAAACTTCTGCATGACAAAAGAAATGATTTGAAAGAAAAAGACCAAAAAAGAGATATTCAAAGAGCTATGAAGGATTATTGATGAAATTTTTCTTTGTTTTTTTCCTTTTTTCCTTTTCTCTTTTTGCTTTGAATATGAAGATTGTTAATGATGAGGTAGGAAATGGAAAAACAGCACTCATTAAATTTTCAAAAGAAAAGGATATTGCGTATAAAACAATAGAATTTGAAAAGAAAAAAATCGCAATTTTTTCGAATCCCTTTAATAAGAATGAATATTATGCTTTGATTCCTATCTCTTATTATGACAGACCGAGTCAAAAAACTATGAAAATTTTATATTTTAAAAATGGCAAAAAAAAATATAAAGATGTTGTGCTGAAAATCAAAGATGCAAAATATAAAAAAGAGACTATACATGTAAGCTCTTCCAAAGTAAATCCAAAACTGCCTAAAGTAAAAAAAAGAATAGCAAAAGAGTATAATGAAGCTATGAAAATTTATCATACTGTGACAAACAAGAGCTATTTGCATTCAGATTTTATTTTTCCTATGCAAAGTAAGATTACAAGTGCTTTTGGCACGGCAAGAGTTTATAACGGCTCACTTAAAGGCTATCACAGCGGTACAGACTTTCGGGCTAAAATAGGCACAACGATAATAGCCAGTAATGATGGTAGAGTGGTTTTGGTTAAAAAAAGATTTTATTCAGGCGGAACAGTTGTTATAGACCATGGCGAAGGTATTTATACCTGTTACTTTCATATGAGCAAATTTAATGTCAAAAAAAATCAATTTGTTAAAAAAGGCGAACTTTTAGGCTTATCTGGAAAAAGCGGCAGGGTTACAGGTCCTCATTTGCATTTTTCAGCTAGAATTGACGGAGTACAAGTTGATCCGCTTCAACTTATAACATTACTAAACAATAATTTAATTTTTAACAAACAGAGGAAATAATTATGACACTTTTTCAATTAATAATGCTTGGGGCATCTGCTTTTTTTGCTTATAAAATATACGAACATATACAAACACTCAAGGACCCGCAAGATAATGGACATTTAGGTGCCCAAGATGAACGAAATGCTGAAGCATTTTCGCCTTTTGATGCTTCATCTTTGGTTGAAAAAGCGGACGAAGCTATGGATAAAGGGGATTTGCAAAAAGCACTTGCAATATACAGCGAAGCAAATATAAAAGAGCCAAAAAATTCGGAAACACTTTTTAAAATGGGCTACACCCTCGCACAGCAAAATAGAGATGATGAAGCACTGGAATATTATAAAGAGGCACTTGAATTAGATCCAAACAATACCTATATTCATCAAGCTATGGCATCACTCTATAGAAAAATGGGTGAATATGCGAGTGCAAGAAATCATCTCAACAAGTCACTTGAAATTGATGCCACAAACCCTATTACCTATTATAATTATGGGAATCTACTTGTTGATATGAAACATTTTGATGAAGCAAAAGCAATGTATGAAAAAGCAATAAAGCTCAATCCTGATTTTGAAGAAGCAAAAGAAGAATTAGAAAAAATCGGGAGCGGAGAAATAATATGAAAATACTCGAAATATATGAATACCTCAATGAACTCTCCCCGTTTGAAATTCAAGAATCATGGGACAACTCCGGTCTTTTGATTGGAGACTTTAAAGCTGATATATCAAAAATTGCACTGAGTATTGATGTGGATGAAAAATTGATTGATTCTTTGGATGAAAATACGCTTTTAATAACTCATCATCCGATTATTTTCGGCGGACTCAAACAGCTTGAATTTTCAAAGTATCCGGCAAACTTAATTCAAAAAATGATTAAAAAAAATATTTCAAATATCGCTATGCATACAAATTTTGACCAGACACATTTAAACGAATATGTAGCAACAGAGGTGCTTGGGTATGAAATTTGCAGAAAAGACGGTTTTGTTGCTTATTTGGAAGTAGATGAAGATTTTGATGTTTTTGCGCAAAAGGTTTCAAAGGCTTTCGGTCTAAAATGTGCAAGAACGGTAAAGTGTGCACAAAGAGTGAAAAAAGTGGCTCTTACAACCGGTTCAGGATGTTCATTGATGAGAAGTTTGGATGCTGATTGTTTTTTGACAGGCGATGTAAAATATCATGATGCAATGGAAGCAAAGAGTATAAAATTGTCTTTAATTGACATAGGACACTATGAAAGTGAGTACTTTTTTGCACAAATTATGCAAAAGCATTTGAAAATTTTAGGTTTAGAAGTTATAATTGCATCATCAGAAAACCCATTTACATATATTTAAGTCTTTTAATAAGAGTAATGGTACAAAGTAAAACCCCTAAAGGATCCCAATGAACAAGCACTTAAAGCAATTAATCGACCTTTCAATCATAGATAAAGAGATAGATGCATTTGAACCTCAAATAGAAGAAGCGAACGCAAATTATGAAGCAGCTCTTGCAAAAACGAAGAGTATTGAGTCAGATATTGAGAATTTAAGTAACGAAATTAAAGAAGAAGAAGTAAAAAAAGCAAAAAATGAACTTCACCTTTCAGAACTTTCACAAAAACTTGAAGAAAATGCAAAAAAAAGCTCAGAAGTAAAAACTGAACGCGAAATGAAATCTCTTCAACTTGAAGAAGAAATTGCCAAAGAACAAGTAACATTTGCAAATGAAGAAATTCAAAGACTTGAAAAAATTATTGAAGCAAAAAAAGAGCAAATAGAAGCAGCAAAAAAAGTTTTAGAAGAATTAACTGCAAGCTTAGAAAGCGTAAAAGCTGATGTTGATACAAAATTAGAAAAAATAAATAAAGAAAGACAAGAAGTTTTCAAACGTAAAGAGAGTCTTTTATCTGATATTAATCAAAAAGGTCTTGCATTTTATCAAAAAATTCGTCGCTGGGCTAAAAACACAACAGTAGTACCTGTTGAAGACCAAGCTTGTATGGGATGTCATATGGTGATTGGCGATAAAGTATATGCCGATGTCATTAAGGGTGAAGATATCACAACATGTCCTCACTGTGGACGTATTCTTTATGTGAAAGTTAACGAAGAGTAGGCTTGAAGCCGTTTTCCCTTCTTTACTACTTTGTAAGTGTCGTGCTATTTATAGTAGCACTGCCACTTTTAATAGTACTCTCTTTTAAGCAAAAATACAAAGAATCGATTCCTGCCCGTTTTTTTCTTTTTAAAAATCCTAAATTTAACGCTACAAATGCAATTTGGTTTCATGTTTGCTCGCTGGGTGAAGCAAGAGCTTTAAAGCCGATTTTGGATGTATTGAAAAATGAAAAGGTGTTGATTAGCACAATTACGCAGACAGGACATAATGAAGCAAGAAAATATGATGCAGAGGTTCGTTATCTACCATATGAAATGTATCTGCCTTTTTGGATAAAACCGCAAAAAAAACTGATAGTGCTAGAGGCAGAATTTTGGTATATGCTTTTTAGCGTCGCACGTGCACGCGGTGCAGAAATAATTTTACTCAATGCTAGAATTTCAGATAAAAGTGTAAACAAATATATGAAATTTGCGTGGTTTTATAAAAGACTTTTACAAAAGGTAGATATTATTTATGCACAGAGTGAAGTTGATAAGAATAGATTTTTAGCCTTAGGTGCGAAAAATATAGAAGTTGTCGGCAATATTAAATTGGCTGCAAAGATAGAAAAAACAAAAGAATATGTAAAACCCGAGTGTGAAGTTATTGTAGCGGGAAGTACACACCCCACAGAAGAAAAAAGTATTTTTGACGCTTTTTTTGAATACAAAAGAAATAATGATGCAAAACTCATTGTAGTTCCTCGTCATCCTGAGCGTTTTGATGAAGTTTATAATTTGATGGAGATGTATGCCAAAGAGCATAATGCCACACTTTCACGTTTTTCTCAAGCTAAAAACTTTGAGAGTGATTTGATTTTAGTTGATATGATGGGTGAACTCAATAACATGTATGCAATTAGTGACATTGCAATACTCGGAGGCGCATTCAAAGCTGATGTCGGTGGGCATAATCCACTGGAACCTGCATACTTTGGCTGTAAAATAATTACGGGAAAACATTTTTTTCATCAAAAAGAACTCTTTAAATATGTGCATCATGTGCAATATGTAGAGAATGATGAAATAGCAAAGGCACTGCAAAGTGCAAAAGAACTTCCACCTTCAATGGTAGAAGAAGAAATAAATCTCAAACCGGTTATAAACAAAATTTTAGAAGATTAAAGGAGTCCAAAGTGGCTACAGAAAAAGCATATAAATTATTGGCACAACAAGAAGGAATTTCCAACTCAAACGCAAAGTCTATGATAGACCGTGGACTTGTGTATGTCGGAAACAAAAAAGTAATGATAGCACGCGGAGAGATAGATGAGAGAACTGTTTTTCGCATACAAAAAGTCGAAAAGGTCAAGCCTATCTTTGAAAACGATGATATTATAGTCGTAGACAAACCGGCACATGTAAACTCTGATGAGATTGAACGCCAGTTTAAACCGGCGGTTTTACTGCATAGACTTGACCGTGAAACAAGTGGTGTTTTAATGCTTGTAAAAAATGAAGATTTTCGCCAGCGTGCTATTAAAGAGTTTCGTGATGATAAAGTCTATAAAGAGTATATCGCATGGGTTGAGGGTATAATGACAGAGCCTATTGAAGTAGATAAAGCAATCACAACGCAGAAAAAAAACAATAAGGCATACTCAAATGTTTCACCAAAAGGTAAACCGGCGAGAACTGAATTTTTTCCTGATATTGTCAGTGCAAAAAAAACAAAAGTCAAATGTATTATTCATAACGGACGCACACACCAGATAAGAGTACATGCACGCTACATTGACCATCCGATAGTCGGTGATGAACAGTACGGCGGACGTCGCGCTAAGCGTGTAATGCTGCATGCGCATAAAGTACGTCTCCTTGGCATGGAGTTTGTAGCAAAAGAGCCTAAGAGCTTTACTACATTTGAATAATTAAGAAAAACTTAGTTACAATTTCAAAAAAATTTATATATAGAATAAAAGAGGTGTTTTTATGTTTGGTACTTTAACGGATTCGTTTACAAATGCAATAAAGAAGATTCGTTTTCATGATGATGACAAGGCACTTTCAAAAGCACTAAATGAATTAAAAAAGAATCTTTTAAAAGCTGACGTTAATCATAAAGTTGTCAAAGAACTGATTCAAAAAGTGCAAATACGTACAAAAGAAAAAGGTATCGGAAAGGATCAATTTCTTGAAGCTTTACGTGAAACACTCAATGAACTTTTAGAGGTAGGTGGTAACAAAGGTTTTGTTTTCGCCCCAAACCCTCCTACTGTTATTTTAATGACAGGTCTGCAGGGTTCGGGTAAAACAACGACTACAGGGAAACTTGCAACTTATTTGAAAAATAAGGGTAAAAAAGTACTGATTGTTGCAGCCGATCTGCAGCGTCTTGCTGCCGTTGAACAACTCCGTCAGATTACATCTGCAATTGAAGTTGAGCTTTATGAGGATGAAGCGACTAAAAATCCGGTAGAAGTGGTAAAGGCAGCACTTAAATATGCAGACTCTAAAATATTTGATGTTGTACTTATAGATACGGCAGGTCGTTTGGCTATTGATGATGAATTGATGGATGAATTAAAAGCCGTTAAAGATGCAGCTAAACCTGATGAGATTTTTTATGTAGCTGACTCTTTGACAGGTCAGGATGCGGTAAGAACTGCAACTACTTTTAAAGAAAAAATCGGTATAGACGGAGTAATTCTTTCAAAATATGACGGTGATGCAAAAGGCGGTGTTGCTTTGGGCCTTTCTTCACAGGTGCAGGTACCGCTTCGCTTTATTGGTATGGGTGAAAAGATGGAAGACTTGGAAGTTTTCTTACCTGAGCGTATTGTGAACCGTCTTATGGGATTTGGAGATATTGAAGGGCTTGCTGAAAAGACTGCCAATGTTATAGACGAAAAACAGGCGAAGAAATTAACCAAAAAGATTCAAAAAGGAAAGTTCAATTTCAATGACTTTTTAGAGCAGATGGAGTCTATGAAAAAAATGGGCAGTATGAGTTCTATCATGGGAATGATTCCGGGAATGGGAAATATGTCAAAAGCGATTAAAGATTTTGATTTTGAAAACTCGGGTGAACTTAAAAATATAAAAGCGATGGTTTCATCTATGACAAAAAAAGAGAGAGAAGATCCTGATTTGCTTAACAACTCAAGAAAGCAAAGAATTGCAAAAGGTTGTGGTATGGACCTTGTAGAAATAAACAGAATGATAAAACAATTTAAAAATGCAGGTAAAATGGCGAAAAAATTCTCCGGTAAAAATGGTATGAAGCAACTCCAATCAATGATGGGGCAAGCTGGAGGACCGGGAGGAATGGGCGGCTTACCAAGATAGACATTGTAATTTAAGAAAAAAGTGGATATAATTCCACTTCAATAAAATCTTTTTAAACAATACCTCTGTGATAAAAAGATTTGTAGCCTAATTACTGGTTACATGTGTACATCCAACTATAGAGATGGTAAGAGGGAAGCAAAATTATTTTAGAGTCTTTGACCTATCACCATTTATAACTTCCCCTCAAACTTACATTTTTATATAACACTGTGCAGACTTAACCAGTAATAGGTAAATTAAAAAAAACAGGAAACAAAATGACAGTAATTAGACTTACTCGTATGGGAAGAAAGAAAAGACCATTTTATCGTATCGCGGTAACAGATAGCCGTAAACGTAGAGATGGTGGTTGGATTGAGCTTATAGGTTATTACAACCCAATGACTAAAGAACTTCAAGTTGACAATGAAAGAGTTGATTACTGGGTTGGCGTTGGTGCTCAACTGAGTGATCGTGTTAAAAAGATCACTGGCCGTTAATTATGATTGCTGATTTTGTCGCACAATTTGCAAGACTGATAGCATCACATCCTGATGATATAAGAGTTGAAGTTCAAGAGGGCGATGAAATGACACAAATAGTTCTCTATGCAAACCAAGAAGATATAGGTAAGCTGATTGGAAAGAGTGGTAAGATGATTGGTGCTATTAAAACTGTCATCTCTGGTTGTAAAGCTAAAGATGGCGTGAGTTACCGTATCAATGTCGAAGCAATCTAGCAACAATAAGCTGTTACATATAGCAACTATTGGCAAAACTGTCGGTATTAAAGGTGATATGAAGTTTCATATAAAATGTGATTTTCCTGAGCAATTTGTAAAGGGATCAACTTTTTTAATTAATAAAAAAGAGAGCATCATGCTAAGTGAAGTTGATCTTGATCGTGGTTTGGTACGTATTAATAATATTACCAACCTAGAAGATGCTAAAAAGTTTACAAATGCAAAACTTTTTACAACTTATGAAGATACAAGAAAAAACTGTCACTTAGAAGAAGGTGAATACTTTTGGTTTGATTTAGAAGATTGTGAAGTTTATGAAGACAGTAAATGTCTTGGTGTAGTCAAAGAAATAGAGAGACTAAATAGTACGAATTATTTAAGTATTGTAACATATGAAAGTTTAGTCCAAAACGGTTTGCCAAAGAGCTTTTTGGTTCCTTTTATTGAACCGTTTAAAGTTGCTGTTGATGTAGACAAAAAGCGTATCACTTTAAGTGGTGCTATGGATATTTTGGAAGCGTCATAAATGACTTTTACTTTTGTTACTCTTTTTTCTAACCTGATCGAGGGTTATTTTAAAGATTCAATTTTAAAAAGAGCGATTGAGAAAGATCTTTTAAGGATTAACTATCTTGATCCGAGAGGTTACTCGAAAAACAAACATTTTAAAGTTGATGATACGGCAGTCGGCGGTGGTGCAGGTATGGTAATGAACGCACAATCGCTTTTTGATGCATTGGATGATTTGAAAAAAAAAGATGAAAATGTTCATATTATTTTTGTAACTCCCGTTGCTAAACCTTTTGTACAAAATGATGCAAAACGTTTGGCAAAGAAAAACCATGTAGCTTTTGTGAGTGGAAGGTATGAGGGTATAGATGAGAGAGTTATTGAAAAATATGCGGATGAAGTGTTTTCTATAGGTGATTACATTCTAACCGGAGGAGAATTAGCTTCTTTGGTTATTTGTGACGCAGTAAGTAGAAATAGAGAAGGTGTGCTTGGAAATTCTGAGTCTTTAGAGATTGAAAGTTTTGAAACGCCACTTTTAGAAGCACCATCATTTTCAAAACCAAAAACATATGAGGGTTTAAGTGTTCCATCAGAATACTTAAAGGGAAATCATAGTAAAATTCGCTCACTGAAATTAGCCTTGTCTGAAGCAAAGACCAAATTCTTTAGACCTGAACAGCTGATAAAATATCATTGCGTCGGAGCAATGAAAAAAAATTAAGGACAACTTATGAGAAATAAGTACATAGAAAACTTTGAAAAAGCACAAACTGCAGAAAAAAATATTCCAGATTTTCGTGCTGGTGATACTGTAAACTTAGCAGTAACAATTAAAGAAGGTGACAAAACTCGTGTACAAAATTACGAGGGTGTTTGTATAGCTAAACGCGGTCAAGGTACTGGACAAACTATTACAGTACGTAAAATCGGTGCTAACGGTGTTGGTATTGAAAGAATTTTTCCAATTTACTCTGACTCAATAGAAGAAATTAAAGTGATTCGTCGCGGTCGTGTTCGTCGTGCGAAACTATTTTATCTTCGTGCACTTGCTGGTAAAAAAGCTCGTATTAAAGAACTTAGAAGAAAATAATTCTTCTGAGCTCTTTAGCTCAATCTCTTTTAACTATATTCCCACACTACACATATTTATACAACTGCAGAAAAATAAAGCAAACTTTTTAACACAATCAACATATTCATAGTATAATCAAATAAATTAGATATTCTTTGGATAAAAATGCACTATTTACAAGACTTGAAAAAGGTCGTAGAAATAAACTCCTATACAAAAAATAAAGAGGGAGTTGATCTCGTCGGTGAAATATTTGATGAGTGGTTTGAATCATTAGGTTTTGAAACGACCATTTATAACCGCACCAGTATAGGCAACCATCGACATTATAAATCTTTACATGTAGAAAATTCCCCAAAACTTCTTTTATTAGGACATATTGACACGGTCTTTCCTTCAGGAAAATTTGAATATTTTACTGAAGATGAACAATGGGTATACGGACCCGGAGTCTGTGATATGAAAGGCGGTAACATCGTTTTACTTGAAGCACTGCGTCAGCTTACATGTAAAGGCTTGAAAATTCAAAATATAGATATTCTTTTTGTCAGTGATGAAGAAACAGGCAGTGATGATTCAAAATATCTTACAGCAGAATTAGCACGTGAATATGACTACTGCTTTGTGTATGAGGCAGCAGGCAAAAATTTGGAACTAGTAACCGGAAGAAAAGGTGTTGGAACATTTTTTATTGATATAGAGGGAAAGGCAGCACATGCAGGAAATCATTACAGTGACGGGCATGATGCAAATCTTGAGCTCTCTTACAAACTTCAATCACTAGTAGCATTAACAGACTTAGAAAAAGGAACTACTGTTAATGTCGGTAAAATTGAAGGCGGTATCGGCGCAAATACAATTTCTCCTCATGCAAAAATGATTTTTGAATTAAGATATAAAATTTCAAAAGAAAGAGATAGGGTTTTAAAAGAGATTGAACAAATTGTCCAAAAATCTTTTGTTGATGGCATTACCTCTACTCTCAGCGGTGGAATACAAAGAGATGTAATGCAAACATCCGACTCATCTTTGGAGTTGCTCAAACAAATTGAAAGTATTACAAAACAATCAATCGCTTATGAAGAGAGAGGCGGTGTTAGTGATGCCAACATTGTAAGTTCATGCGGTGTTGTAACGCTTGATGGTTTTGGACCCTACGGAGATGGAGATCATACTCTCAAGGAAAGAGCACTAAAAAGCAGTTTTACAAGCAGAATTGAGATGAGTAGTGATTTATTTGAATATTTTATAAAAAATTTAAGTTTTTGAAGGGAGAGGGTATAAATGAGTAATAGAAAAATAGGAATGTGGCTGTATAAAAATGGCGGCGGTGATAAAATTGGAAAGAAAATCATAAAAAAGTTGAAAGAACGAGACATTGATGTCTTGGATGATATAAATTTACGCCATGCGATTGCAAAAAATGCACATATAATTTATCACGGTGAAGAGCATCGTGGAGAAAAGTTGGATAAATTAGACCTGTTCTTCTCTTATAATGCTGGAGAACAAACTCTGTATCAAATGTATTTGTATCAGGCATTGAACCGTATAATTCCTATGATTAATACTTATGATTCTTTTGCCCTGACAGAAGATAAATTTCATACTTCATTTGTCTTGAGAAACAACGGGATTAAAACTGCTGATTATAAATTATGTCACAGGGATGATGGACATGAACTCAAAAAAATCATAAAAAAATGGGATAAAATGGTTTATAAACCGACAGATGGATGGGGCGGTGTCGGGCTTACGAAGATAGAAAGCGAAGCAAACCTCGATATGTTAATGCCATTTTTAAATCAAATGGATTTACGTTATTTTTATGTAGAAAAATTTATAAATTATGACAATACTGACTTTAGAGTCGATATTGTAGATGGAAAGTTTGTTGCTTGTTATGGGCGCAAAGCGAGTGGAACTGATTGGCGGACAAATGTAACAAGCGGTGGCAGTGTGTTTATTCGTGAAGCAAATGATGAAGTTGTAAATATTGCTAAAAAAGCCTGCAAAGCTACAGGTGTAGATATTGGCGGTGTAGATATTATTTATGATAGAGATACAGAAGAATACATAGTTTTAGAAGTGAATGGAATCCCTGCTTTTGCCACTCCAGAACAAGAAAAAATGGGATTAAACTTTAATAATAAAAAAATTGATTTAATTGTAGATTTAATTGACAGAAAAACGAAGTAAGAGTATGATTTCGAAAAAATTAAGGTAATGACTTGAGACAACAATATAGTTCGTATGATGAATGTGTAGATTTTTTTCACACTGCACAAAAAGAAAATCCTAATCTTGTTAAAGTAGAAACTATAGGTAAAACATGGGAAGAGCGAGATATCATTGCTGTCTCTATTACAAAAAATATAGACTTACATGTAAATAAGCCGGCACTTTTTTATACGGGAACAATTCATGCAAGAGAATGGATAGGCATAGAACTTTCTCTATCATTTGCAAAATATATATTAGAACATATAGATTACGACCCACAACTCAATCAAATACTTGATAAAACAACACTTTATATGGTTCCTTGTGCAAACCCAGACGGTTTTGAATACTCTAGAAATCATTTCGCTTTTTGGAGAAAAAACCGTAGAAAAAATCCTGATGGAAGTTATGGAGTCGACTTAAACAGAAACTTTAGTGTAGGCTTTACACCAAATAAAAATTATACTTCTAACGTATACTCTGGCCCTCAACCATTTAGTGAACCGGAAACTGCAGCACTTCGTGATTTTGTACTTACACATAAAAATATAACAATCACATTGGACTACCATTCCCAAGGAAATGTTTTTTTTCCTGCACATAATTTTATACATGAAGATGCTGAGGATGCTATTGATTTAAATCTCTTAGCCGGAAATATGGCAGAGGAAATAAGAAAAGAGTCCTCCCGTGAGTATGGCATTCACATGGGAAAACCGCCAGTACATTTAATTTCAGGAAGTGGTCGAGAATTTTATTATTCTCAAGGCATGCTCTCTTTAGTTGCTGAAGTAGGCACAAGAAATATCAGTGATTATATTGAGCATATGAGTGAACATATTAAAGAAAATATTCCGGCTTTAATTATGGCACTCTTAGAAGTAAACAATTATAAAAAAGAAGATAATTTACAACGTGTTGATAACTTTGTAGCAACATGTATAGGTGCAAAAGAAGTAGAACTTTCATGGGATTATATAGATGATGAAACAATTTATTTTGAAATTTATCGTTCAAACAAATTAAAGGGGTTTGCTCAAGCTTCAAATAGAATTGTAATGACTAGGCTGAAAACATTTATAGATTCTAATTTAAAAAGTTCGACAAATTACTATTATTTTATACGTGCAGTTTGTAAAGACAAGTCTATTAAATCACCATATGCTCAACTAGTCGCTATAAGAACAAAACCTGCTGAGAATATGTTTTCAAAAATTTTATATCCTATAGCAAGTAAAATAGGCTATGTCGGGGAAAAAACTCAAAAAAACAGAGATCATTTTGGAAACAATTCTCTTTTTGTCGGTATTTCAGAGCAAAAAGGGGAATGTTACGGAGTATGTGGATTTTCTTTATCAACGATTCCTCAGAATGCAATTATTACCGAAGCTAAAATATCTTTTTATCCAATGAACAGAGTTGCAGTTCAGGTTGAGAGATATGGGGAATGGCGAGTCGGACAGATGGATGAGAGAACAATAGATAATATAGATAGTTTTGATGAAATAAAAAATGCAAAAATGCTTTCTTATATAGATAGACCAACTTCATCATATCAACTTGCTCAAGGTGTATGGAGAGAATATAAATTTGCAGAACAAGAAGTACAAGTTCTTGAAAAAGCTTTAAAAAGAAGAGAAGCCTATTTTAGAATGCAGGGACCAACTTCTTTACCACTTGACAGAGCTTCTCAGCTTATGCAGTGGGATATAGGATATGGAAAGTTCAGCGGTGGTCTGACATATAGACCAAAACTCGATATTTCATATACTATAAATGAAGCAAAATTAGACATTCAATCTTCTTATGAGTTTACGGTTAATAGTGATAATATTAAAGATACTGCACTTAAATCTGGATATGATGCAAATGGAAATTTGAAATATGCGTGTATCGAATTTGATCTATTGAATTTGCCGGACATGGAAAATACAGTGGTATCTGATGCATATATAGATATGCAGGCATATCAAGTAAATGCAAAAGAAAATAATTTGCGTTTTCATATAGAGCTAGTGGAATCGATTGAAGGTGAGATTACATATGAGAAGATAAAAAATAGAAATATCATTGAAAGAATTGGATATGATGTTAGTATTACAGATATTAAAAGGTCTTCAAAACAGAGATTTGTTTTTGATACTTATGCAATTAGTGAAATGCTTGACTTGGCAAAAGAAAATAAGAAAGCTCTTTTTGTAATCTCCGCTTCGTCTGAAAGTGAAACGTCCAAGAGTGTTGATGTTAACTGGATAGATAATAAAAAAATAAATAAACCGATTTTAACATTGGATTATATTCGTAAAAGAAAAAACCCACCTAAGCAAATACAAAATTTACGAACGAGTATGGAAAATGGAATAATTAAATTGCAATGGGATATTCCAGATGATGATGGATATAAAGGTGCAATAGTCGTAAAAAATAGATTTAAGGTTCCATGCTCCCCATATGATGGTCAAAAGTTATATGGAGGAAGTGATAATTATACTTATGATAATTTTGGTGATCTTGATATACATAAATACTACGCAGTATTTTCATATGATGATGTTCCAAATTTTTCTGAACCTGTATATATTGAAGTAAATAATTAGAACTTTGTTAGAAACAAAGTTCTATAAAAAGTAACAAATAAAAAACTTCAAAAACTTCTCATAAATCCTTTCAAGCATTAAGCGAATTCTAAGCAACACTCCCCTATAATTCCCATCCACAAACAGAGAGACCTTGTTTAAAAGGCCTAGAGAGACTTCGTGTTGAAGCCACTTGAATCAGTTTGAGATCATTGAAAACTAAGCAAGTAAGAGAGCTGGATGTAATAACAACTAGTTACTATTACTTAGAAATAACTAATAAAACAACAACCGTCTATTCTATTTTGAAATCTAACTATTTATAGTTAGTTTCCCTATAGTAATAGATAACTATATTCATTAAGAGCTTAAGCACTCTTGATGTCTTAACAAAGCCAATGATTTTTAAATCTTGGGCAAAGATCAGTAATGCACAGTAATGTGTTCTTTACATAATTCAATTATGGAGAGTTTGATCCTGGCTCAGAATGAACGCTGGCGGCGTGCTTAACACATGCAAGTCGAACGGTAACAGAGAGTAGCTTGCTACTTTGCTGACGAGTGGCGCACGGGTGAGTAATATATAGATAATGTACCTCTTAGTCTGGGATAGCCATTGGAAACGATGATTAATACTGGATACTCCTTCTTACCAAAAGGTAAGTCGGGAAAGTTTTTCGCTAAGAGATCGGTCTATATCCCATCAGCTTGTTGGTAGTGTAAGAGACTACCAAGGCAATGACGGGTAGCGGGTTTGAGAGGATGATCCGCCACACTGGTACTGAGACACGGACCAGACTCCTACGGGAGGCAGCAGTGAGGAATATTGCACAATGGGGGAAACCCTGATGCAGCAACGCCGCGTGGAGGATGACGCATTTCGGTGTGTAAACTCCTTTTATATGTCAAGAAAATGACGGTAGCATATGAATAAGCACCGGCTAACTCCGTGCCAGCAGCCGCGGTAATACGGAGGGTGCAAGCGTTATTCGGAATCACTGGGCGTAAAGGACGCGTAGGCGGGTTGGAAAGTCAGATGTGAAATCCTACAGCTTAACTGTAGAACTGCATTTGAAACTTCCAATCTAGAGTATGGGAGGGGGAGATGGAATTAGTGGTGTAGGGGTAAAATCCGTAGATATCACTAGGAATACCGAAAGCGAAGGCGATCTCCTGGAACATAACTGACGCTAAGGCGTGAAAGCGTGGGGAGCAAACAGGATTAGATACCCTGGTAGTCCACGCCCTAAACGATGAACACTAGTCGTCGGGATGCTAGTCATCTCGGTGATGCACTTAACAGATTAAGTGTTCCGCCTGGGGAGTACGGTCGCAAGATTAAAACTCAAAGGAATAGACGGGGACCCGCACAAGTGGTGGAGCATGTGGTTTAATTCGAAGATACGCGAAGAACCTTACCTAGCCTTGACATTGATTGAACACTTTAGAGATAGAGTGGTGCCCTTCGGGGAACATGAAAACAGGTGCTGCACGGCTGTCGTCAGCTCGTGTCGTGAGATGTTGGGTTAAGTCCCGCAACGAGCGCAACCCTCGTCCTTAGTTGCTAGCAGTTCGGCTGAGCACTCTAAGGAGACTGCCTTCGTAAGGAGGAGGAAGGTGAGGACGACGTCAAGTCATCATGGCCCTTATGGCTAGGGCTACACACGTGCTACAATGGGGCGTACAGAGTGTTGCGATACCGCGAGGTGGAGCTAATCACTTAAAGCGTCTCTCAGTTCGGATTGGAGTCTGCAACTCGACTCCATGAAGCTGGAATCACTAGTAATCGTAGATCAGCAATGCTACGGTGAATACGTTCCCGGGTCTTGTACTCACCGCCCGTCACACCATGGGAGTTGATTTCACCCGAAATCGGGAAGCGAACCTTCGGGACGCTACCGCTTACGGTGGAATTAGCGACTGGGGTGAAGTCGTAACAAGGTAACCGTAGGAGAACCTGCGGTTGGATCACCTCCTTTCTAGAGTAAAGTCAATCATTCGTTTGAATTGACATACAAAAAGAAAATCTCACAAGAGATCGTTTATTTAGTTACTTTCTAATCTTACTTGCTTAGTTTTCAGTGATCTGAGATCATTAATTTTTAGATACAAATGGGGAATTAGCTCAGCTGGGAGAGCGCCTGCCTTGCACGCAGGAGGTCAGCGGTTCGATCCCGCTATTCTCCACCATTTTTGCACTATTTGCGCTTGAAAAACTTACTCACGTACTTCAGTACGCTTCGCAAGCTTTTCAAACACAACTAGCACAAAAACGAGTTTTTTATTAAATTCAAATATAAGCTTTCAAGTCGGAAAGTTTATATTTGGTTTTATTATTAAGACCAAACGATCATTAAATTACAATTGTTAAAGTCAACAACTATAATAAAGAAATTTATTATAAACTAAATAACTACAATAACAGATCATTCATCTTATTTTCTGTAGAGATACATTAAATAAGGTAGTGAACGCAACATAGAATAAAAAGATATTAAGGGCCATAGGTGGATGCCTTGGCTAGTAGAGGCGATGAAAGACGTACTAGGCTGCGAAAAGTCTCGGGGAGCTGCCAAGAAGCTTTGATCCGGGAATTTCTGAATGGGGCGACCCAGCATGGAGCGATTCATGTTACCCTACGGGGGGCGAACTCAGGGAAGTGAAACATCTCAGTACCTGAAGGAAGAGAAATCAAACGAGATTCCGAGAGTAGCGGCGAGCGAAATTGGAGTAGGGCGGTTAGCGATAGCATATTTGTTAGCAGAACACTTTGGAAAGAGTGAGCATAGAGGGTGATACTCCCGTAAGCGAAAACATTTATGTGGTACTAGGTTAACGAACGAGTAGGTCGGGACACGTGTTATCTTGACTGAATATGGGGGGACCACCCTCCAACCCTAAATACTACTACTAGACCGATAGCGAACAAGTACCGTGAGGGAAAGGTGAAAAGGACCGCGGTGAGCGGAGTGAAATAGAACCTGAAACCTATGGCTTACAATCATTCGGAGCACTATTAAATAAGTGTGACGGACTGCCTTTTGCATAATGAGCCTGCGAGTTGTGGTATCTGGCAAGGTTAATCGAACGAGAAGCCGTAGCGAAAGCGAGTCTTAATAGGGCGACATAGTCAGATGCTGCAGACCCGAAACTGAGTGATCTATCCATGAGCAGGTTGAAGCTGGTGTAAGAGCCAGTGGAGGACCGAACCGGTAGAAGTTGAAAATTCTTCGGATGACTTGTGGATAGGGGTGAAAGGCCAATCAAACTCAGTGATAGCTGGTTCTCTCCGAAATATATTTAGGTATAGCCTCGAGCATTAGCGTATAGGGGTAGAGCACTGACAGGGCTAGGGCTGCTTACCGCGGTACCAAACCCTATCAAACTCCGAATACTATACGTGTAACCTCGGGAGTCAGGCGTAGGGTGATAAAATCCTATGTCGAGAGGGGAACAACCCAGACTAACAGCTAAGGTCCCAAAGTTTTATCTAAGTGGAAAAGGATGTGGAGTTGCTGTGACAACCAGGAGGTTGGCTTAGAAGCAGCCATCCTTTAAAGAAAGCGTAACAGCTCACTGGTCTAGCGATTCTGCGCCGAAAATATAACGGGGCTAAGATAAACACCGAAGCTTTAGATTTACAGTTTACTGTAAGTGGTAGGAGAGCGTTCCATTCAGCGCTGAAGGTATACCGGTAAGGAGTACTGGAGCGGATGGAAGTGAGCATGCAGGCATGAGTAGCGAGAAAAGGAATGAGAATTTCCTTCGCCGTAAACCCAAGGTTTCCTACGCGATGCTCGTCATCGTAGGGTTAGTCGGGACCTAAGTCGAGTCCGAAAGGGGTAGACGATGGCAAATCGGTTAATATTCCGATACCGACATTACATCACTTGAGTGATGGGGGGACGCATAGAGTTAGACGAGGTCACTGATGGAATAGTGGCTCGAAGGAAGTAGGTTGAAGAGTAGGCAAATCCGCTCTTCATGCAACCGAGATCTTACAGGCAGTTCAATCTCTTCGGAGAGCGAACTGAATCGTCGATACTGTCGTGCCGAGAAAAGCCTCTAAACGAGATGTAATGTTGCCCGTACCGTAAACCGACACAGGTGGGTGAGATGAGTATTCTAAGGCGCGTGGATGAACCCTTGTTAAGGAACTCTGCAAACTAGCACCGTATCTTCGGTATAAGGTGTGCCCTATTTGTTAACAGATTTACTCTGTGAAGCAATGACGGGTCGCAGCAAAGAGTCCCTCCCGACTGTTTACCAAAAACACAGCACTCTGCTAACACGTAAGTGGATGTATAGGGTGTGACGCCTGCCCGGTGCTCGAAGGTTAAAAGGATTGCTTAGCATTAGCGAAGGCATGAATTGAAGCCCGAGTAAACGGCGGCCGTAACTATAACGGTCCTAAGGTAGCGAAATTCCTTGTCGGTTAAATACCGACCTGCATGAATGGCGTAACGAGATGGGAGCTGTCTCAACAAGGGATCCAGTGAAATTGTAGTGGAGGTGAAAATTCCTCCTACCCGCGGAAAGACGGAAAGACCCCGTGCACCTTTACTATAGCTTGACACTGCTATTGGGATATTCATGTGCAGGATAGGTGGGAGCCTTTGATTCATAGTCGCCAGATTATGATGAGGCATCCTTGAGATACCACCCTTGAATATTCTGATAGCTAACTCCGTACGATTATCTCGTGCGAGGACAATGTCTGGTGGGTAGTTTGACTGGGGCGGTCGCCTCCTAAAAAGTAACGGAGGCTTACAAAGTTCGGCTCAGGTGGGTTGGAAATCCACCGTAGAGTATAATGGCATAAGCCGGACTGACTGTGAGACATACAAGTCGAGCAGAGTCGAAAGACGGTCATAGTGATCCGGTGGTTCTGTGTGGAAGGGCCATCGCTCAAAGGATAAAAGGTACGCCGGGGATAACAGGCTGATCTCCCCCAAGAGCTCACATCGACGGGGAGGTTTGGCACCTCGATGTCGGCTCATCGCATCCTGGGGCTGGAGCAGGTCCCAAGGGTATGGCTGTTCGCCATTTAAAGCGGTACGCGAGCTGGGTTCAGAACGTCGTGAGACAGTTCGGTCCCTATCTTCCGTGGGCGTAGGAACGTTGAGGAGAGCTGACCCTAGTACGAGAGGACCGGGTTGGACGTGCCACTGGTGCACCAGTTGTCCTGCCAAGGGCATAGCTGGGTAGCTACGCACGGATGAGATAACCGCTGAAAGCATCTAAGCGGGAAGCCAACTCCAAGATGAACGTTCCCTGAAGTACGCTTGAAGACTACAAGCTTGATAGGCTGGATGTGTACGCAGAGCAATCTGTTTAGCTGACCAGTACTAATAGTACGTTTGTCTTTTTTTTACGTTCATTTATTTGAACACAATTGCTTCACTACCTTATTTAGTGTATATCGCTAATAAGAGATATGTTAAGTTATTTAGTTAGGCTTTATTGCCTTTGTTGACTTTAACAATTTTAACTCACTCAACTAATCTTTATGAGATTAGATATAAGTATATCTGGCACTAAATGCCGATACTCCCGTCGCTAAAGCGTAAGTGGAGTATAAACGTTATCCTTATATCTGATCTTGTCTAGGTGGCTATAGAGAGAGGGAAACGCCTGGTCCCATTCCGAACCCAGAAGCTAAGCCTCTCATCGCTGATAATACTGCACCTTTCAGGTGTGGAAATGTAGGTCGCTGCCTAGTTGATCAGATTCTTTTCTACAATCCATTCATTTTTTATATTTTCCATATTAACTTTATTTAAGCGTTCAAGATAATAATCTCTTGACACCTCTTTTGCACCTAATGATTTGAGATGTTGCGTAGGTACCTGACAGTCTATAAAATCATATCCCCATACTTTTAAATGTTTTACCAATACTGCATATGCTGCCTTTGAAGCATCATTAACATGTGTGAACATTGATTCTCCACAAAATACTCTCCCAATAACTAAGCCATATAAGCCACCGACTAAATTTCCATCTTGATAACTTTCAACTGAATGTGCTATACCCATTCCATGAAGTACACTAAATGATTCTACTAAATCTTTGTTTATCCAGGTGCCGTTTTGCCCTTCTCTTTTTGTGGAAGCACATTTTTTCATTACTTCTTCAAAGTTTGTATCAAATTTGTAGTCAAATTTTTTTAAATTTTTTTTTAATGAGCGTCTTAGTTTAAAATCATCAAGTTCCATTATAAGACGCGGGTTTGTTGACCACCATAGAATAGGGTCTTGTTGGGAATACCAGGGAAATATGCCGTTTTGATAGGCTCTAATTAGCCGTGAAGGATTTAAATCTCCTCCCCATGCCACTATGCCTTCTTCATTTGCATCATGTGGATTG
Organism: Sulfurimonas autotrophica DSM 16294; assembly: GCF_000147355.1. NCBI lineage: Bacteria > Pseudomonadati > Campylobacterota > Epsilonproteobacteria > Campylobacterales > Sulfurimonadaceae > Sulfurimonas > Sulfurimonas autotrophica. The sequence goes on along the minus strand of NC_014506.1, from coordinate 1,734,987 downwards.
GGAAAAGTGAGTGAGTGTTTGTCGAGCTGGGGTATGTACATTAAGCTTCTTTATATACATTTATGAGTGTATTATTTTCTACTATAACTTTTACCTCACCACCAGTTTTCAGTTTTCCAAAGAGAATTTCATCACTGAGTTTGTTTGTAATATTGTCTTTAATGTATCTTTTTAGTGGCCTAGCTCCCATTTCAGGAGAGTATGTTTTTTCAGCTATCAATTTCACCGCTTCTTCGGATACTTTTACTGTTATTTTTTTCTTTTTCAGTTCTTTGTTAAGTTCTGCAATAAATTTATGCACAATTCCTTCAACCGTTTTATGGCTTAACTGCTCAAACTCAATAATAGCATCAAGTCTGTTTCTAAATTCAGGAGTGAAAAATGATTTGAGCTCTTCATTCTTAGCTATAGATTCGTCTTTATTGAAGCCCATAACATTTCTGGCAGTTGCTCCTATATTGGATGTCATAATTAATATAACATTTTGAAAATCAGCTTTGTATCCATTGTTGTCCGTGAGTGTAGCACTGTCCATTATTTGGAGTAAAATATTAATAAGCTCAGGATGTGCTTTTTCAATTTCATCTAGCAGAAGTACAGTGTATGGATGTTTTTTTATTGCTTCTGTGAGCAATCCACCCTGCTCATATCCTACATATCCCGGAGGTGCACCAACCAAACGACTGAGGGCATGTTTCTCCATATATTCACTCATATCAAACTTTTCAAAATTGATACCCAATACCTCACTGAGGGCAATTGCAAGTTCTGTTTTGCCGACTCCGGTTGGTCCTGAGAATAAAAATGATGCAATAGGCTTGTTTGCCGGCGTTAATCCTGCTTTTGATATTTTTATAGCTTTAGTAACAGCTTCAACTGCTTTCTCTTGCCCAATAACTCTTTTTCTTAATTTATCTTCAAGATGTTGGAGTGATGCAGTTTCATTATGAGAAATTTTAGCATTGCTGATACCTACTATGGAAGCTATTGTTTTTTGAATATCATTGGCACTGACTTTTGCTCTTTTTCCTTTTTTAAGATGAAAAGATGCAGCTGTTTCATCAATCAAATCTATTGCAATATCTGGTAAAAACTTGTCAGTAATATAGCGTTTAGACAAATCAACCGCTGTTTTTAATGCTTTATTTGTATATGTAACAGAGTGGTGCTTTTCATATTTCTTTTGCAGGCCTTTGAGTATTAAATAACTTGTTCTTTTAGAAGGTTCATTTATATCTATTTTAGAAAATCTTCTGCTAAGTGCCTTGTCTTTTTCAAAACCGTTTCTGTATTCTGCAAATGTTGTAGCACCCATACATTTTATTTCACCTGATGCGAGTGCAGGTTTGAGTTGATTGGCTGCATCCATAGTACCGCTTGTACTCCCTGCACCTATAAGTGTATGAATTTCATCTATAAATAAAATGGCTTTTGGCTCACGTTTTAGTTCATCCATAACACCTTTGAGGCGTTTTTCAAAGTCTCCTCTGTATTTTGTACCTGCAAGTAATGCCCCTAAATCTAAAGCATAGAGTTGAGAATCTTTAATAATATCAGGAACTTCATCCGCAGCAATACGAAGTGCTAAACCCTCAGCTATAGCAGTTTTACCGACACCAGGTTCACCAACTAAAATAGGGTTATTTTTCTTTCTTCGGCAAAGTATTTGTGTAACTCTTTGGATTTCATTGTCTCTTCCTATTACAGGATCAATTTTTCCTTCTTTTGCTTTTTGAATGAGATTTATAGTGTATTTGCTTAAATTTGATTCTCTATCTTCACTGTTTTGATTCATATCAGAGTGAGAAATTATTTCTAATATATCGAGTCGTGATATTTGATATTTATTGAGCAGTGCATATGCAAAAGTATGTTCTTCTTCAAAAAGTGCAGCGAGTAAATCGCCGATATCTGCATTTGTCTGTCCTGATGATTGTACATGACGTACCATTTTATCTATAAGACGTGAGAGTGCGACACTCTCATAAGGGTCTTGTTCTATATTTGACGGCAGTACTTCCATGTTTTTTTTGATGTATTCGCCAAGTTCTTCTTTCATTTTTGACACATTACCGCCACAGGCTTCTATGATTGCAACACCTTCTTGTGAACTTAAAAGAAGATAAAAAATATGCTCAATAGTCAGGTACTCATGGTGGAGCTGCTTCGCAAAAATGATAGATTTTTGAAATATATCGTTTAATGATGAACTTATCATGTTATTCTTCCTCCATTGTGGCTTTTAGTGGAAAGCCGCTGTCTTTTGCTTTGCGCCTTACCTGCATTATCTTTGTTTCAGCTATTTCATATGTGTATACGCCGCATAAGCCTCTGTCGTTTTTATGAACTTCAAGCATAATATCTTGAGCCTGCTCATAACTTTTATGAAATATACTCATTAGTATATCGACAACAAAATCCATAGATGTATAATCATCATTGAGTAAAAATACTTTGTATTTTTTAGGATATTTAAGTGCTGTATCTTCGTCTATTTCTAAATGTGTATTTGTTGCCATCTTTTCTACTTTGCCGCTTTTAAAAAGTCTTCTATTATCTCTTGTGGATTTTCAAGTCCAATAGAAATTCTAATAAGACCATCGGTGATTCCTAGAAATTTTCTAGTATCTTCATCAAAATCACTATATATTGTTGATGCCATATGTAGAGCAAGAGTTCTTGAATCACCTATATTAGCAGTAATAGTCGCCAATTTTGTTTTTCTTAGAAAATCATAAGCACGCTCTTTTGTCTGCATGTCAATGGTAAGGAGTGTTCCGCAACCGTATTGAAAATCCTCTTTATATCTTGTATGATGTGGATGTGACTCTAAGCACGGATGGTTTACATGTAAGCCGTTCTTTGAAAGTTCTAGTGCAATGATTTCAACATTTTTTACAATTCTTGGAAGTCTGAGCGCGAGTGTTTCAAGACCAAGCATTGTTTGATAACTTGCATGAGCATTAGCACTCATACCAAAATCTCTCAAAGCTCTTTTTTTGGCATTTGGAATAAGTGCCATTTTACCTGCACCTTTGATAAATTTTGCTAAAAAAGCATAACGTTTAGTTTTGAATTTATCATCATTTTCATTAATTGCACGAAACACTACACATCCACCTAAAGCTGATGAGTTACCGGAGATAATTTTTGTTGTAGAGTAAACCGTGATGTCGGCACCAAGTGCTAAAGGAGAAACACTTAAAGGTGTAATGGTATTGTCAACTATTAATGCAATATTTTTTTCTTTTGCAATATTAGCAATTTTTTCAATGTCAGGAAGTCTCATATTTGGATTGCCGACACTTTCTAAAAAAATTATTTTTGTATTGTCGTTTATGGTATTTTCTATATTTTCAAATTCGTCAACATCAAAAAAATGAGTTTTTATGCCAAATCTACTGAGGGTTTCATCAAAAAGTGAATATGTTCCACCAAATAGCCCTCCAATGCTAATAATCTCATCTCCTTGGGAGACTAAAGACATAACAGCAAGTGTTGTCGCTCCCATGCCCGAGCTTGTAGCTACTGCGCCTATACCTCCATCCATCTCAGCTATAATCGACTCTAGTTTTGCTGTTGTAGGATTGCCCATTCTTGAATAGAGAGGTTTTTTTACACTACCGTTAAAAATTCCTTCAGCTGTTTCCGGACTTCCGTAAGAAAAAGAGGCAGAGGATACTACAGCCGGAGAAACTGCTCCTTCTTTACTTCCAATACTTTGTACAAATTTCGTGCAATAGTTTTCAAATTTATTCATATATACATACCTTTTAATTATGAATAATTATAGCAAATTAGAGATAATACTTATCCTATATACTTTAATTATGCTAAAATTATAAAGAAGAAATTTATTAATTAATATCAGGAAATAAAAGATGGACAATCAAACAACTTTAAATAAACTCAGTGAAAAAGTTTCATATATTCTTCAAGAATATCATGCACTTAAAGGTGAAAATGAGATGATGAGAAATGAAATTGTGACACTTAAAGCTGACTGTGAATTGAAAAAGCAAGAAATTGAAAAACTTCATGAAGAAAATGCAAAAAAAGATATAGAAATAGAAGAAATTGTCAATAAAATAGAAAGTATTTTAGGTTAATTATAGAATGAGTAAAAAAATTGGACTACATATCGGAGGTCGTAGATTTGATGTTGATGTAGAAGATAGATTTGCCAATTTTTTACAAAAACAGATGCTGGAAGATTTTAATATGGAAGGCAATAATGACATCAAAATATTATTGCAGGCTTATGTACGAAAAAATCATGATTTGTATGTACAAAACCAAAAAGTTGAAGAGATATTAGAAAAAATAGAAGAATAAGCTTTATTTTAGAATTATATAAGTTATAAGTGCTATAATTTCACCCTCTTAATAATAGAGATGGTGTGCGCTCGTAGCTCAGCTGGATAGAGTACTGGTTTGCGGTACCAGCGGTCACACGTTCGAATCGTGTCGGGCGCACCATTACTTCTTACAATTTTTCTAACATTACAACATTTTCAAGAAAACATTTTATTTTACGATTTATTATTATGGTAGTAGTAATCTTTTGTTTATACAAAAAAAGATTATAATACATTTATGATTCTAAGGAGAAATGATGAAAATTCAAAATTTTTTATGTCTGAGCGGAGCACTATTGCTTTCAACTACATTATTCGCGGCTGAAGTAAGTGATGAACAAGACGCTTCACGTGCTCATATTGAAGCAAAACATCATGAAGAAGGTAATCTTTATATTGTGGCTAAAGGACTGATAAGTCTGGGTGATACTTATACGGAAGAGGCAACAGATACAGAACCTGAAGCGATATTAAAAGGTGACACAGGACAAGGTTTCGGCATTGATCTTGGATATCGCCTAGGATATGGCTTTGCTACAGAATTTGATTTTTCTTATACACATACAACAGTAACAAAATCTGTCATAGGTGAAGAAGACAGACGTGCTGGTGCTGATTATTACAGTTATGGTATTGATTTGCTTTATGGTTATCATGTAAATGAAGAGATTGTCTTGTTTGCAAAAGCAGGATGGGAAATCGAGAAAGAAAAAATTTCTGACTTTGGTATTAATGGGACAAATGACGGGTTTAGTTATGCAGCAGGTCTAGAATATGGTCTTTCTGCGCACTGGGCACTCGTTGGAGAATATGAAGGTTCTTTGATAGACGGTCCTCGTGGTAACAGTGTGTTTGCCGGCGTAGGTTATACTTTTTAAATTGTAAAATTTTATGAGTGAACTGGAATTATCTGGTTCACACATAATATTTTTATATCTCCTTATCGCTTAACTGGATAAAGCAGGGCCCTCCTAAGGCCTAGCTCGAGGTTCGAGTCCTCGTAGGGAGACCATAAAAAAGGCTGTTGGCTTGAAATACTTTTTACTTTTTTTTCTATTTTTTTTACCACTGAATGCACAAATAAAAAATTATAAACTTACTCCAATCAACACGTTACATGTAAACAATCAAAAAATAAAAATACTTGATGCAAAAGAATTGCTTTTTGATAATAAAGAAGGGATTCCTTTTCATGAAATTTCAGATCTTGTATATGAGGATAGATTTGTTTATTTTGTGAGCGATCAGGGATATTTATATAAGTTCTTAATAAATATCAATCAGAATAAAATTCGTAGTTTAGAGTATTTGAATGCGTTTGTCTTGAAGAATAAAAAGGGACAAGTGCTGAAAAAGAAAAAAAGAGATGCCGAAGGTCTTGCATTCTGTAAAGAAAACCTATTAATATCATTTGAGAGAAAACATCGGATTGTTCTTTATAGCAAGAATGGTTTGAAAATAAAAAAAATGAACATTCACCAAGATTTGCAAAACAGAGATAATTATGCAGGAAAAAATAAGGGACTTGAAGCTGTAGCATATAATGAAAAATATGGAATCATAACAGTACCGGAATTACCGCTGAAAACCACAAATGAAAAATACCATACACTTTATACCAGAAACAACAGGTTTAAATTTATGGCTGATGGTAGTGTTGTAAGTTTAGAGTTTTTTGATAAAGACAGTATTTTGGTGTTACTTCGTGATTTTAATTATATTACGCAAAGACGAGTAACTACTCTGGTGAAAGTACATCTGAATAACTGTACTGAAAACAGATTGTGTAAAAGTAATGTCTTGGCAAAACTTGACTCTGACGATGGCTGGAGATTGGATAACTTTGAAGGTTTGACAAAAATAGATAAAAAAAGATACTTAATAGTAAGTGATGACAATGAAAATATTTTTCAAAAAACACTTCTTGTGCTTTTTGAAATTAAGGATTAATCTCGTTTTTAATCACTTTTGCGAGTTCGCTGCATTGCGTAATTTTTTGCGTATAGTTTAAATCATTGTTAAGCAAAATATTGACAAAAGCACTGCCGACTATTACGCCGTCGGCTCCTTTTACTTTCTCTTTTGCTGTTTTTTCATTCACCCCAAAACCTACATATACAGGTGTTTGGGTGTATTTTTTGATAGAACTTAAAAAAGGCTGTAAATCTTCTGCTGTTCCTGAACCCGTAATACCTGTGTAAGCAACCATATAGATAAATTTTTGTGCATCGCTGACAACAGTCTGGATTCTACTCTCGCTATCTGTGGGCGCAACAAAAGAGATGTTCGCAACATCATTACTGACAAATAAATCTTTGTATACCAATGCCTCTTCATGCGGAAGGTCTGGGATTATAAGCCCTTTGACACCAAGTTCTTTGGCCAATGGAATAAGACGCTGCATATTTTGCTGATAAAAACTGTTGAAATAACCCATCCATAGTGTGTCTACTTGGGGGGCAACCTCTTTTGAAATTTCCAGTAAATCTTTAAATTTGAATCCAAGTTCAAGTGATTTATGATTTGCTTTTTCAATGAGAAGACCATCAGCAACAGGGTCTGAGAAAGGAACACCGAGCTCTAATGTGTCCACACCGTTTTGCGCGAGTGCAAGACTTAAGTCTACAGTAAAAGATTTTTCCGGATATCCGGATGTTATATATGCTACTAAGTTTTTCAAATTTATTTTTCCAAGTCAGGGATTTTTAATAAGGAGTATTTTATTTTACTGAGTTCGTTATCTTGTCTTAAATCATCATGCCAAGCTGCAAACATGTCGCTGATATTTAACAACCAGTTTGTTGTTTCATCGCTAATGGGCGGTTTTTTTTGACGTAATGCTTCAAGCTCATCCTCAACAAAGGCAGCCAGTTTATTCATCGGAATAATTTTAAGATAACCACTTGCTGATTTTATGTTGTGAAATACACGAAAAAGCTCATTAACACTTCTTTCATACATGTTGGGCTTTGATAGGTCAAGAATCATGACTTCCATGCTCTCAACCATCATAGAATAGTGATCTAAAAACTCATCGATAATTTCAAAATCAAAGTTTTCATCTAAATCACTTCTTATGCCCATAAAATAATTCTCCTATATAGTGCAAATTATAGCAATTTTTGGTTAAAATACCTCTATTAATATAATAAAGAGTTTTTAAATGAGTAAAAAATTAACTATATCGACTATAAAAAAGAGTAAGGGGGTAAGACCTTTGGTTATGATTACCGCCTATGATGCGCTCTTTGCAAAACTATTGGAGCCGAGTGCAGATATGATTTTGGTAGGCGATAGTTTAAATATGAGTTTTGCCGGTCGTAGTGACACAATAAGTACTACTTTAGAACAGATGCTTTATCATACAAATGCCGTCTGTATGGGTGCAAAAAATAGTTTTGTAATCTGTGATATGCCTTTTGGAACTTATACATGTAAAGAGCGTGCCTTGGATAATGCTATAAAAGTTTTTCAAAACACACAGGCTGATTGTGTAAAAATAGAAGGCGGTGCGGATAAAGCAGAAATTATAAAACATTTGACAGATAACGGTATTGCAGTCTGCGGACATATTGGGCTTTTACCACAATCAGTAAGAAGTGAAGGCGGATACAAAGTCAAGGGAAAAACAGCTAATGAACGTGAACAACTGCTGAGAGATGCCAAAGCGGTTGAGTGTGCCGGTGCTTTTTGTATGGTGATAGAGGGGACAAAAGCAGATGTTGCCAAAGAGATTGCGCAGAGTGTCAGTATTCCTGTTATCGGTATCGGGGCCGGTGCTGAGGTTGACGGACAGGTTTTAGTTTTTTCAGATATGCTGGGACTTTTTGAAGAGTTCACTCCTAAATTTGTTAAAAAATATCTTGATGGAGCGACTTTAGTGAAAAATGCTCTTAAAGAATATGCAGATGAGGTTGTGAGCCGTAAATTTCCAAAAGAGGAACATACATACTAATGGAAAGAGTGGTAGATATTGAAACTTTCAGTCTTGAAGAAGAAAACTCTGAAGTCACACTGCGCCCTGATGCGTGGAGCGAATATATTGGGCAGGAGCAGATTAAAAAAAACCTTTCTGTGTTTATAGAAGCATCAAAAAAACGTGAAGAAGCACTTGATCATGTTCTTTTTTACGGACCTCCCGGACTTGGAAAAACGACTCTTGCTCTTATTATTGCCAATGAAATGAATGCAAACATTAAAGTAACGGCAGCACCGATGATAGAAAAAAGCGGTGATTTGGCCGCAATACTGACAAACTTGGAAGAAGGTGACATTCTTTTTATAGACGAAATACACAGACTCTCTCCTGCGGTTGAAGAGATTTTATACTCTTCGATGGAAGATTACAGAATTGACATCATAATCGGCAGTGGCCCTGCTGCACAGACGGTCAAGATTGATTTGCCTCGATTTACGCTTATCGGGGCTACAACAAGGGCGGGAATGCTTTCAAATCCTCTTAGAGACAGGTTTGGTATGAGTTTTCGTATGAATTTTTACACTCATGATGAACTGGCAAAAATTATTCTACAGGCTTCAAATAAACTAGAACGTGAAATTATACATGAAGCGGCCGTTGAAATAGCAAAGCGCAGCCGTGGAACTCCTCGTATTGCCTTGCGTCTTTTACGTCGTGTAAGAGATTTTGCGGAGGTTGCCAATGAAGAGCATATTAATCATAAACGGACACAATATGCCTTGGATGAGCTGGGAATTAATTCGCACGGTTTTGATGAAATGGATTTACGTCTGCTTACACTTTTGGCAAGTTCTAAAGGGCGTGCTATGGGGTTGAGTACGATAGCCGCAGCTTTGAGTGAAGATGAGGGAACAGTAGAAGATGTACTTGAACCTTACCTGATCGCAAATGGCTACTTAGAACGCACAGCAAAAGGCAGACGCGCAACACCTGCAACGTATGATGTGCTAAATATGCGTTGTGTAAATGAAGACGGGACACTTTTTTAAATGAAATCACAATATTTTATAGCCATACTTTTTGCCACTTCTTTATACTGGATGTATCTACTTTATGAACCGTTTTTAATGGTCATGACTATTGCTGCCTTGTTGGCTATTTCTACGGCGAGTATTAACAACTACTTTGAGCAGTTGTTTTCATCTCGTTTTGTTGCGGCATTTTTATCAAGTTTACTGCTTGCAATACTCTTTTTCGCACCTTTAGGTTATTTCCTGGCAACTTTGACAATAAAACTCAATCATTTAGAACCCAATAGTTTAAAAAATATAGAACTTTATATAAACGGTTTGATTACAAATCCACCGGAATTTTTACTCTTTTTGAAGCCTTATCTTGTTGATTCTTTAAAAGGAATAGATATTAACAGTTTGACAGCGAATGCTTTACATGTAGCTGCGAAAGTAGGGACATTCAGTGCAGGTTTTGTTAAAAATGCCTTTTTGGTTATTGTCTTTTATTTCTTTGCTATGTATAATGGATCTACTATTGTAGAGTTTTTAAAACGTGTTGTGCAGATGTCGGTGGAAGACAGTACCTTGCTTGCACGGGAACTTTCCGCTGTAATGAGTGTGGTTTTTTACTCTATTATTGCTACGGCAATGCTTGAAGGGGCTTTATTCGGTATAGCTGTTTCATTTATGGGTTATAATGGTTTACTGTTTGGCATCATGTATGGTTTTGCTTCTTTACTCCCTGTTGTAGGAGGAATATTAATGTGGCTTCCGTTTATGATATATGAACTCTCGGCAGGACATAATGCCAACGCTGTTTTTATAGCACTTTATTCAATTATTGTTATTTCAGTTATAGCAGACACTTTTATAAAGCCCTTGATTATTAAAGAGATAAATAAAAGACTGCTCAAAGAAAGTGATGCGAAGTTAAATGAACTGGTTATATTCTTTTCTATTATCGCAGGACTTGCGACATTTGGGTTTTGGGGGATGATTTTAGGACCTGCAATAACAGCATTTTTTCTTGCGATTTTAAAACTTTTTGAAGCCAGAACAAAAGAGTGTGAAACGAAAAGCCGGTAATTTAGTTATAAATTTCCGGTTTGTCGTTTTTCCATCTGCGATGTAGCCAAAACCAAAACTTTGGTTCTTTTCTTATGATGGACGTGAGCCAGTCGGCTTGCAGCTGTGTTGCTTTTTGTATATCACTTTGCGCATCGTCCGTTTTTTCGACCTTTATCTCATCATGTATAATTATCGTATAATTTTCTTCATCATCCGTTCGTATATGCACGGGAACTATGGCAGCGTTGAACTTTCTTGCAAGATATGCCGGTGTTGAAGTCATACGCAGAGGTTTACCCATAAACTCTACCATGACGCCTTCTCTCTCATTTATGTTTGTATCTATGAGAATTCCGCTGGCTTTGCCTTGTTTTATGAGTCTGATAAGCGGTTTGACAACATTTGTTTTCTCTAGGTTTGTATTGCCGAACTTTGCTCTTGCATCAAGCAGCCACTTTTCATAGACTCTGTTTTTGAGTTTTTTATAAACGGGTGCAATGGTCTCTACATGTAATGCAAGTCCTGCCGCACCAAGCTCCCATGCACAATAGTGTGGCGTGGCATAAATAATGGCACGTCCTTCTTTGTGGATTTTGTCAATTTCTTCTTTATTTATGACGGTAATTCTACTGCCGATTTCTTCTTTACTCAGGTGGCGCATCTCCATAAGGTGTAAAAAATTATAGAGCAGATTTTTAAAACTGTATCGTGTGATTTTGTCAATCTCTTCTTCACTCATGGAGTTGTCAAAGGCGTAGTTCAGGTTTTGTTTGACAATACAACGGTATTTTTTTGATGATTTATAGCCTAAAAAGGCCAAAAAAGTAAAAAATGCTTTACGTGCACGATGAGGCAGCAGCATTAAAATATTTTCAACTATTAGGAGGAAATTATAGCCCATTATGTAAAAGCTCCTTTGCTTTTTGTGTGATTTTTTCTGCGGGAATTTCTTTAATTGAGAAGTCATTTTTATCAATTTTTAAGATATTGACCTTTGAGGGTGATTTTATACCGATATTTATAGGTGTTTCATAAATCATTCTTGTAGTTGTAGGTCCTAACAGCGTAATGGAGGGAATATTTTGTGCCCACGCCAAATGTGTCGGACCTGTGTCGTTACCTATGAGCAGATCCATACTTGATATAAATGAAACAAGCCCGTCCAGTGTGAGTTTTGGTGCTAATGTTGCATATTTTGAATGCTTACAAATCCACGCTGCACTCTCTTTTTCAGCTTCATTTCCCCAAATAATGTAGCACTGTTCCTGCAGCGCATTGCAAACTTTTACAACAGACTCTTTTGGGTAAATTTTTGAAGGCCAAGACGCACCGATTACAAATGCAATATTTTTCTTATCACTTCGTAAAGTGAACTCTTTTGTCGGCGAAAAAACCGGCTCTTTATTTAAAATCATTGCATCTGTAAGCTTAAAATTAAGGGCATCAGACACAGCAAAACAGTTTCGTTTTATGACATTTTCTTCATAGGATATAGAAGAAGTTGTTTTATAAAAAAGAGCGGCCAAAGATTCACGCGTTGAATTTTTATCAAAACCATGGGTATTTTTTCCTATGATTCTGGCAACAATAGCTGATTTTAAAAGTCCCTGCATATCAATTATAATGTCATAATCATCCAATGTGGAGAGTTTTGAGATTGTTTTTTTAAGCAAAGAAAAACTTTTACTTTTCTTGAGCTTTTTTAAATTTACACTATGAATTGCATGTAGGTATTTGTTGGTTCTCAAAATATCTGAGAATATCTCTTCACTTACCCAGTCTATTTTTGCATCAGGATACTGTTTTTTTATAAACTGCAGTACAACTGCGCTGTTTATTATATCTCCAAGTGCTGAAAGTCTGATAATGGCTATCTTTCTAATATCTTTATTCATTAATGACATTATACCAATAATAGTAAATCTTTGATATAATTCAAACAAATTAAGAAGGAGTAACTTGTATGGTTCCTATAGATATCCAACATTTTGCCGAGGGCAGGACAAAAGCCAGAGCCTATTTTTGTTATCTTTTTTCAAAAAATATTCCTAACAGACTTCCTTCTTTAACTGAAGACATGATTATGCCGAGACTGCTTAAAATCAAAGCAGATCAGGAAAATTGTGAGGGTGTTTATCTGCTTGACAACAGGGGAGTACAGGTAAGCCCGACGTTTGCGAAAGAGAAGCAGATAGATGATGATATGGGAAAAATCCGCGCAGACAGAGCATATTACTATCGTGCGGTAAGAGAAGAAAGATGTACAATTACGGATCCTTATCCGTCATTGATTACAGGAGATTTAACTGTAACGGCATCTGCACCAATATTTGATGAAAATGGTTCATTGAAGTATGTGGCATGTATTGATATGCCGCTTGAAGAAGTGCTTAAAATTGCACATCTTAACAAAATGGATACATTTTTCAGTGAATTCTTCAAATTTACGTATGGTGCCTTCGCATTAGCATTAGTTGCTATCGCTCTTTTGCTATTTGTAAAAGGGATAGAGAGTTTCTTTTTGTATGGGATATCTATAAGTCATTTTAAAATTAAAGATGTTTTTGAAGCAACGATTTTACTTACACTCTCTTTGGCAATTTTTGATTTGTCCAAAACACTTGTAGAAGAAGAAATTTTAGGAAGATACAAAGAACATGATATATCCGGTCCGCATAAAACAATGGTTCGCTTTTTGGGCTCCATCATTATAGCACTCTCCATTGAAGCTTTAATGCTGGTGTTCAAATTTGCAATTACAGACCCGAATAAATTAATATACTCAATGTATATTATTGCCGGTGTCGGTATATTAATTGTTTCTTTGGCAATATATATAAAATTTACAAAATTAAAGATAGATGAATAATGATAGCAATAATTGATTATAACATGGGAAATTTGGCAAGTGTAAAAAATGCATTTGCCAAACTTGGACAAGAAACTGTAGTTGAAAGTAATCCTGATAAATTTCAAGAGTATGATAAGCTGATATTACCGGGTGTCGGTGCTTTTGGAGATGCGATGGAGCACTTAAAAGAGCGTAAAATGACAGAAGCTATAAAAAAGTTTGCACAGAGTGGTAAACCAATGCTTGGTATTTGCCTTGGAATGCAGCTTTTGTTTGAAAGCTCACAAGAGTTTGGAGAGCATGAAGGTTTGGGGCTTATAAAAGGAAATGTTGTGAAGTTTGACAGTGAAAAATTTGAAGAGCCTTTAAAAGTGCCGCATATGGGATGGAACAGAATGTTTACAAAAGAGCATCCTCTGTTTAAAGGTTTGGATGATGAACATTACCTTTATTTTGTGCATACCTATCACGTTACATGTAAAGATGAAAATGACATCATCGGGCAAACATACTATGGGTATAAATTTACATCGGCAGTTGCGCATAATAATATTATGGGAATACAGCCTCACCCTGAAAAGAGCCATAAAAATGGACTGAAAATTTTAGAAAATTTTATAAAACTATAATAGTTTATTGAAATACTTAAAAGGAAAATAATTACATGACATTATACCCAGCAATAGATTTAAAAGACGGAAAAGCAGTTCGCCTGACAAAAGGTTTGATGGAAAGTGCAAAAATTTATTCGGATGAACCATATGAATTGGTGAAAAAATTTGAGGAAATGGGTGCAAAATGGGTGCATTTGGTAGATTTAAACGGTGCATTTGCAGGGGAGCCTAAAAATCTTGAACAGATAATCAAAATTCGTAAAAACTCTAATGTGAAACTAGAGCTCGGAGGAGGAATTCGTGATGAAGAGACAATCCAAAAGATGCTTGACATTGGAATTGACAGAATTATTTTAGGCTCTATTGCCGTAAAAAATCCTCAATTTGTGAAAGATATGGCAGCTAAATATCCTATTGCCGTAGGCATTGATGCAATAGACGGATATGTAGCGGTTGAAGGCTGGGGAGAAGTAAGTACAATGCTTGCAACAGATTTAGCAAAAGAGTTTGCTAATGCCGGTGTAGAAGCTATAATATGTACTGATGTCGGAAAAGACGGTACACTCAGCGGTGTAAATGTAGAATTTACACTTGATATTGCAAGAGCTAGCGGGATAAGTACAATTGCAAGCGGCGGCGTTAAAGATGAAGGTGATATTGAAGCTTTAATTGCTACCGGAGAAGTTGATGGTGTAATTATTGGAAAAGCGTACTATGAGGGAAGATTAGATTTGCCCAAAATGTTCAAATTGGTAGATTAATAGCAAAACAAACAGAATTTTGCTATTATTAGGTATAAATTATGCAAAATATTATTTAAAGGATTTCAATTGAAATTACTTGTTGTTGATGACAGTTCTACAATGCGTCGTATTATAAAAAATACTTTGGCTCGCCTTGGATACAAAGATATTCTTGAAGGTGCTGACGGCGTTGAAGGTTGGGCGCAAATGGATGCGAACCCAGATATTGAAATGTTAATTACAGACTGGAATATGCCGGAGATGAACGGACTTGAACTTGTAAAAAAAGTTCGTGCAGATGAGCGTTTTAAAGATACGCCTATCATTATGGTAACAACAGAAGGTGGAAAAGCGGAAGTTATTACAGCACTTAAAGCCGGAGTAAATAACTATATAGTAAAACCGTTTACTCCACAGGTACTTAAAGAAAAACTTGGTGCTGTAATGGGTGTTACGGAGTAATGCAAGAGCATTACTATGAGTTAGTGGTTAAAGTCTCTTCTCATCATGAATTGTTTGCAGATTTTTTGGCAGACACTCTGCCGATTGGTTTTGAAGAGACAGATGAGGGCTTTATTATAAGAAGTGAAGAGGAGCTTGATACCATAGTTTGGGGATTGGAACAGTTTGCAGAGGCTTTGCAAAAGGCTCTGGGTGCGCCTGTAGAAGTAGAGTGTACTCAAAAAAAATTGCAAAATAGCGACTGGGTAGAGTCTTATAAAAATAGTATAGAACCCCTTGCAATAGATAAGTTTTACATCCATCCTACATGGAATGACAACCATCCAAACCTTATAAATATAGTGATAGATCCGGCTCTTGCATTTGGTACAGGGCATCATCCAACGACTGCTTCTTCACTGCGCGCCATTTCTAAATATGTACATAAAGGTGACAGAGTTTTAGATGTAGGCTGCGGCAGCGGCATACTGGGCATTGGTGCTATGAAACTCGGAGCCGTTGTGGATGCTTGTGATACTGACCCTGTGTCGGTTGAAAATTCTATAAAAAATGCGAAGTTAAATGATTTGGAATTTCATTCAATATGGGAGGGTTCTGCTTCAAATTTGGATGAAAGGTACAATATAGTTGTGGCAAATATTGTTGCAGATGTATTAACTTTTATTGCAAATGACTTAAAAAAAGCATTGGCAGATGAGGGAGTCTTAATTTTATCTGGTATATTAAACAAGTATGAAGAAAAAGTTTTGAATTTTTATAAAGATTGTGAAATAATAGAAAAAATAGCTCAAGATGAATGGGTTACATTAGTTTTAAAAAGAGAGAAGAAATAAAGATGGCAGATAACGAAAACAATAAAAACAATAACAACTTTTTTAACCAAAATCCGCTGATAACATTTGCAATATTTTCAGTTGTAGTGATTTTGTTGTTTAAAGTAATGGTTGGCGAAGGTGTCGGTAATAATAATTCTGTAATGGGAACATCTACAACAAGAATTAAGCCGGTTGATTATTCAGAACTTAAAGAGCTTGTAAAGTCTAAAAGTGTAAAAAAAGTTGAAATAGGACAAAGTTATATTAGAGCTATTTCAACAGACGGTTCAAAAATTTATACAACAAGAGTGGTAAAAGGTGACAGTGAACTGATAAAGCTTTTAGATGAAGAAAAAATCGACTATACAGGATTTAGTGAAACAAACTGGTTTACAGAAATGTTTGGCTGGCTGTTTCCATTTTTGATAATTATTGCTATCTGGATGTTTTTTGCCGGTCGTATGCAAAAAAGTATGGGTGGAGGGCTGCTTGGAATGGGAAATTCCAAAAAGTTAATAAACTCAGAAAAACCGGATACAAAATTTGACGATGTAGCAGGTGTTGAAGAGGCAAAAGAAGAAGTGAAGGAGATTGTAGACTTTTTGAAATATCCTGGACGATATGTAGAAATCGGTGCAAAAATTCCTAAAGGTGTACTTCTTGTGGGAAGCCCCGGTACCGGTAAAACATTACTTGCCAAAGCTGTTGCAGGTGAAGCAGAAGTTCCGTTTTTCTCAGTAAGCGGTTCTAGTTTTATTGAAATGTTTGTGGGTGTGGGTGCAGCTCGTGTAAGAGATCTGTTTGAGCAGGCTAAAAAAGATGCGCCGAGTATTATATTTATAGATGAGATTGATGCTATCGGTAAAAGCCGTGCAGCCGGTGGTCCAATGGGCGGAAATGATGAAAGAGAACAAACACTTAATCAACTTTTAGCAGAGATGGACGGTTTTGGAACAGATACACCTGTTATAATTTTAGCAGCGACTAATAGACCTGAAATACTTGATCCGGCACTGTTGCGTCCAGGTCGTTTTGACAGACAGGTTCTTGTCGATAAACCAGATTTTGAAGGTCGTGTAAAAATTTTAAAAGTACATGTAAAAAATGTAAAAATAGACAAAGATGTGGATCTTAAAGAGATTGCACGCTTAACGGCAGGACTAGCAGGTGCAGATTTAGCGAACATAGTTAATGAAGCGGCGCTGCTTGCAGGTAGAAAAAGTCAAAAAACTGTCAAACAGCAAGATATGTATGAAGCAGTTGAACGTGCACTTGCAGGTCTTGCTAAAAAATCTCGACGTATTAATCCGAAAGAGAAAAAAATTGTTGCATACCATGAAAGTGGGCATGCACTTTTGGCTGAAACAACAGATGGTGCGAAAAAAGTTTCTAAAGTTTCTATAGTACCCCGTGGTTTGGCTGCACTTGGCTACACGCTTAATAAGCCAGAAGAAGACAAGTATATGATGCAGATGCATGAGTTATGGGCAGAAGTAGATACTCTGCTTGGCGGCCGTGCGGCTGAACAAGTCTTCATTGGTGAAATCTCAACAGGTGCCGGAAATGATTTGGAACGTGCTACTGACATTATAAAATCAATGGTCCAGACCTATGGTATGAGTGAAATCGCAGGACTAATGGTTCTTGAGAAATCACGCCAGTCCTTTTTAAGCGGAGGTGGACAACAGGCAACACGCGAATACAGCGAAAGAATGGCCGAAGAGATGGATGAATACATCAAAAAATCATTAGATGAGCATTATCAGGCCGTTTTAAATCGTTTAGAAGAGTATCGTGGAGCTATCGAAGAGATGGTTGCCCTGCTGTATAAAAAAGAAAATATTACCGGTGATGAGGTTAGAAAAATCATTGTGAATTTTGAAAAAGAAAATGGTATTGAATCTAAGGTTGTAGAAAACAGCGAGAGCATTGAAGAAGAGTTAAAAGCAGATGCAACAATGACAGATCATGATGATACTAACGGAAAAAGTGATGAAAAATAATCTTTTTATTGTAAGTAAAAACGGTTATAAATATATTGCTTATGCTCTTCTTACTGCCATTATATTTGGGATTTTAGATTTAGAATTTTTCTCTCTTTTGTCTTTTGCATTAGCGTTGTTTTTTATTTATAGTTTTAGAAATCCGGAAAGAGAGCTCTCTTTGTTAGATGATAAAGCAGTTGTTTCCCCCGTTGACGGTGTTGTGAAAGCTATAGATGAAATAAAAAATGGACAATATGTCTATAGAGTGCTCGTAGAATCAAATTATATGAATGTCGGTGTATTACGTGTTCCCTTAAGTGGACATCTTGAAAGTACAAAAGTTATCAGAGGTGCAAGAACTTCAAAAAAATCAAAATTATTTTATGATTTAAATGAAACTGCAGAACTTGTATTTGTAGATGCACATAACAATAGAGTAAAAGTGCTGCACAGACTCAAGCAAAGTTTTGCTCCTGTAAATATAGAAGTCTCTAAAAATGAACCCTTGTATAAGGGTTCAAGATACGGATATGCAATTAACAGTATGAGTGAACTCTATTTACCGAAAAACTTCAGATTAGATATTAAACCAAACAGCGAAATCCAAGCATCTCACTCTCTAATAGGTTATTTTTCTTAAGCCAATTATTATCCTTGGGGATGCTCTTTCATAAACATAAGCTTATCTGTATCTATATTAAATTCAAAATATTCCGATTCAAAGGCATCATTGTTGATTTTTTGCAGTTGTATGGATGCACCTTCATTATTTTTAATTTCCATATACAAAAGAGCAAGTGCATATCTGGCTTCAAAAAAGTTTTCATTTTTCATTTTTGATAACTCAAGCAACGCTATTGCATTTGCATGATGCTGGGCTGCTGTTGAAGCTACTGCTCCCAAATAGAGTGTATATGCATCCCTAACCTTTAATTCGTCTATTAAATGATTGTAGAGTGTATATGACTCCTCAAAGTTCTTGTTATACAGGGATGCTAAAGCCAGTACGCTTTCTATATCTTCTGTATTTGTATCAGTAGTCTGAAGTACTTGCTTTAACTGTTCTCTTAGATAATAGAGTCTTCCCGTAATTAAATGCTCCTGTATATAAGTGTATCTGGTAATAAATGGACCATAATACAAATCAGTGAAATTAAAATGCTGTTTCTTTAAGTATTTTAAGACTTCTTCTGCATATTTTGGTGTCTTATAGCTGCTAAAATGTGTGTCTATGTAAATCATATGAGGGAGTATATCATGAGGAAACATGACAGTCAGTTTTGATGCAGCGCTTTTTGCTCTGTCAAGATTTTTTGTTTTGCTGGCAATGAGTGTATCTAATATTAGATACAGAGGTCTTTGCTTGTAGTCTTTGTCAAGCCATTCAATCGCTGAGAGATAGTCATTGTCACTGAGGTGTAAAAGGGTATTGTATAAATCAATCTCTTCACTTGTCTCTTGGGTAGATATAGAATCTTTTAAAAGAGACTCTAGTTTTGTGTAGTTTTTATTTATTAACTGGCTTGTCATTACAGCATAAACGCCGGAGAGATAGTTCTTGGCATCTAAATGATATGAACGTAGAAAGTGTTTATTCGCCTGAAGCATATTTCCCATTTGAGCATAAGTCAGGGCAAGATTATAATGCAAAATGGAGTGCTTAGGCTGAATTTTTACAAGTTTTTGTAAATCCTGATTTGCTTCTCGAATTTTTAAAGAGAGTGCTTTTTTAATAGCTTTTGTAATGCCTATATCAACATTGGAAGAAGAGTAACTCTTTTTTAAATATTCTTGCGCAGATTTGACATTATCAATATAAATATTCGCATTTCCTTTTCTGATATAACTAATGGTTTGATTTGCATTGAAGATTTTATATGGTGAAAAATAAAATATTTTTTGGTAGTTGATAAATTTTGAATTTTGAATTTTCTTTCTATATAATGCCTGCGCTTTTTGCGGATCAAACAGAGCATCTTTGAGCTTTACATTTACGGGGTATGCTTTATAAACCTCTTGTGGGTATTCATCTGTTACTTTTTTAAGTTGTGATGCTGCTTTTTGTATGTGTCCGGCTTTTAAGTTAATATAACTGCGTGCCAGTTTGGCTTTGAGTGGCTGCTCGTTTTTTATTATAGCACTGTTAAGATGATCAATAGCCAGATTAAAATCGCCAACTCTTGCATATAAAAGAGCCAAACTAAAGTCATCGATATCTTCATTAATTTTTTCTAAAGAATCAATAGCATCATAATTGTTGTTATATAAAGCGTTAATTTTTGCACTTAAATGATTTTGCACAACCGGATATGCAGGGTGATCTGTATTTTTAAGACCACTCAAAGCTCCAAGATAGTTTTTGTTATAGTAATTTACAAGTGTATAGTAGTATGAATACAGGGGTGAATTGATTTCATAAGGCAGGTAGGCATAAGCCAAATCAATATAATACTTAAAGCTAGCCTCATCCTTTACATGTAAGGAACATACGGCTGCATTGATGGCGCTGACACACCTTTTCTCATCATTGAGTATTGCATTTTGAAAAGTTTTTAATGCCAGTGCGTACTGTTCATTCTTCATTTGGGCAACACCAAGATTGTACTGCGATATAGCCTGAGAGTAATGGGCAATATTTTCATACAGGGTGAGAGCCTTCTCTTTTGCACCTGTTGAGTATAAATAATTTGCTTTGGCAATCATATTTTCCAGTTTACTTTGCTGGATGACTGGTTTTTTTGCCTCTTGTAGTTTGTTGTCTAAAGTGCTAAAGTCACTAGTCGTTTGTGTGGAAGCATTTTTAATAAGGAGAAGCGCGGTTACAATAATGAGTAAAACAACAATAATTGCAATACCACCAAAAAGAATAATTTTTTTCTGTCTGGCTTCATCTTCATTCTCGTCAAGAAACTCATCATGCTGATTATACGAGTGTAATGCTGCATCACTGTCTTCTATAATTATTATGTCTTCGTGTGTATCAGCCATCAACTACCCTATTTAATATTACATCTTTTATATTTTTATAAGCAAAAAAAGTACCAAATATAAAAATATTCTATTAATGATATTCTATTATTATAACTTATAGTTTAAAATGATATTATAGCAGTAACTACCTGATTTGATGCATACATGTAATGCATGAATTGAGGTGGGTTATGAAAGAAATTATTTCAATATATAAAAAACAATATTCATTTATAGAAAATTCCCTGACTGTAATGGTAGAAAGTATTGATGCAGGTGAATATGATGCAATGGTGAAAGAATCACTGTTTTCACTTTTTCCGGCACTGCAGGCTACTTATAAAATAAATAAAAACTTAAAACAGGCCACGCCGCTTTATACAGCAGAAGAGGATGATAAAACATATCTTGGTCTGGATAAATCACATTTACTTGAACGCATACAGTTTAGAGAAGACAATATATATATTTCAAATGTATATGTAAATTCAAGAAGCGGGACACCTTACATAACAGTTGTACAGTATATTAATGAAGAATATATAGTGTATGATTTTGAATTGTATACACTTTTAAAAGAGCTCTCTTTGGTGGATGGACATGAATACTTTAGTAAATTTACACAATATTTTTATGGACTTTTTGGATTTTTACTCTCACTGTTTTCTTTGGCACTTGTCAGCTACGCATTTTTTACTATTTGGATAACTTTTGGTACGCAAGACAAAGATATTTTGTCTGGACTATTTCGCTCTATCATCGCATTGACTTTGGCGTTGGCTATTTTTGATTTGTCAAAAACAATTTTGGAGCATGAAGTGTTTTACAAAAGTATCAGCCGTGACTATAACATAGAAAACAGACTATTGGCACGCTTTTTGATATCTATTATTATAGCATTGTCTATAGAATCATTAATGGTTGTATTTAAAATTGCTTTGAGTGATTATGGACAGATGATCCATGCTTTTTACCTGATAGCAGGTGTTGGTATTATGATCGCGGTATTGAGTCTTTTTATATTTGTTATGCGGTATTCAAGTAACAAAGAATAAATCAGCATTGTGTCGGATCTTTAAGACAAAGCTCTTTTTTCTTTTGGATAGCCTTTTTTTTCATTTTTAAACTTGATCCTGTCGCTACATCATTAAGAACAAACGCAAATGAAAAAAGATATAAAAAAGAAAAAGCACCAATTAGAGCAATAACTACATATATGTTAAAATATTTAGATAGTGTTTTTTTCATAGCATCTTCCTCAAATAGAATGTATTAACATAAACTATTCTATTACAAAGAAACTTAACTTATATAAATAATTTTAATATAACTATATTTTTTTAGGATTGGTTGCGGAAGCTGGATTTGAACCAGCGACCTTCGGGTTATGAGCCCGACGAGCTACCGAACTGCTCTATTCCGCGATATTTAAGTAAATAGGGAGAGGGATTAAGCAGCTTATATAAGCTGCTTAAAATAAAAGTTACAGACCTGTAACGTTTTCTGCTTGTGGACCTTTGTCACCTTGACCGATTTCAAAAGTTACTTTTTGACCTTCATCAAGTGATACACGACTATGTCCGTTATCATTAATTTGACGATAATGTACAAATACATCTTTCCCGCCATCTTCTACTTCGATAAATCCGAAACCTTTGTCGCTGTTGAACCATTTAACTGTTCCATTTTGTAATGTTGCCATTGTAAATCCTTGTTTGTTTGAGTACACCAAATTTCTTTGATGGTAAAAATATAATATAAAGTTTTTCTTTTAGGTGAATGTACTGGAAACAAAGGAGTCGTCAATATAAAGCAATCTAAAGATGTAACTAGAATCATCTTTTCTTATTGGAATTATATCTTAAAAAAAGTTTAAATACAAGAGATGTGGACAATTCTTTTGATACTTTGCTAGATACAGAGTTTACATCCCTAAATAAGGATGTAAAACTTTTGGAATGTCTATACTTCCATCCGCATTTTGGAAGTTTTCCATAATG
Source organism: Sulfurimonas autotrophica DSM 16294 (assembly GCF_000147355.1). Taxonomy (NCBI): domain Bacteria; kingdom Pseudomonadati; phylum Campylobacterota; class Epsilonproteobacteria; order Campylobacterales; family Sulfurimonadaceae; genus Sulfurimonas; species Sulfurimonas autotrophica. The sequence goes on along the minus strand of NC_014506.1, from coordinate 1,712,189 downwards.
GCAACCAGTGTACGACCAACAGCGAGGGATGAGCCGTTGAGTGTGTGAACAAGCTCATTTTTTTTGCCATTTTTAAAACGGATTTTTGCACGTCTTGCCTGAAAATCTCTTGTGTTACTTACAGAAGATATTTCACGGTAGGTGTTCTGTCCCGGAAGCCACACTTCAAGGTCAATCGTCTTGGCAGCTGAAAAGCCCAAATCTCCTGTGCAGAGTGTGACAAGCCGATGCGGTAACTCCAAGGCTTTGAGTAAATCTGACGCACATGTAACCATATCGTCAAATATAATATTGCTTTCACCTGGTGTAGAAATACTCACAAGTTCTACTTTATGAAACTGGTGCTGTCGTATCATTCCTCTCGTGTCACGTCCTGCTGCTCCGGCTTCTTTTCTAAAGCATGAAGTGTAGGCTGTCATTCGCTTAGGTAACTCATCAACCGATAATATCTCGTCTTGATAGAGATTTGTCACAGGAACTTCTGCAGTAGGAATTAAAAAAAGTTCTTGATCTTGAATCTTGTATAAATCATCTTCGAACTTTGGAAGCTGTCCCGTTCCTTCAAGAGCTTTTCTGTTTACAAGTGCAGGAACACTGACTTCATCAAAGCCGCGTTGGCGGTTAAAATCAAGCATAAAATTTATAAGAGCGCGTTCAAGTCGTGCACCCATACCAAAGCTTACAGAAAAGCGTGAAGTTGCAAGTTTTACACCGCGTTCAAAGTCTATCCATCCGTTTTGTTCGGCAAGTTCCCAGTGCTCTTTCGGTGTAAATGAAAACTTTCTTGGCGTGAGCACTTTTTTTATTTCTATATTGTCGTTTTCATCTTCACCGTCTGGTACATCTTCGTCAGGTATATTTGGTATAGCCATAGCAAGTGCTTCAAGTTCTTCTTGGCGCAGACGCTGAATCTCCAAAGCATCAGCAATACGGATTTTATTCTCATCTACTTTTGCTTTTAGTTTCGGTATTTCATGTACCATACCAGCTCTTTTGAGCATGCCAAATTCTTTACTCATAGCATTTTGTGCAGCCTGAAGTGTTTCAAAATTTGCTTTTGCCTCTTTGAGCTCTTCAAATTTTATTTTTACTTTTTCTAAAAGTTTTTCATCAACGCTTTTGCGCATCAACTTTTTACTAATGCTGTCAAAATCTTTTTGTAGTAGTTTTAAATCAATCATAATTGTCCTAAAAATTTATTCTATTTAACTTGTGTGATTATAGCAAAATATTTGTCAGATCCGAGAGTGTTTATTCATCCGGCGTTATATTTGTATAACCGTAATCTCTCAATATTTTTTGTCCCTGTGAAGATTCTAAAAATTTTAAAAATTGCATGGCATTGTTGTTTTTAAGCCCCTCTTTGGATATGACATATGCCTGTATAATAGGATGGTAGAGATTTTTGTTTACTTCTATCCAATCATATCCACGTCTATTATGACCTTTTGGCAGCATATGAACGACTGATTTTGATAAAAAACCGGCATCTCCCTCCCATGTTACATTGTTTATAACTGTTGCAACATCAGATGAGTATCGAATTTTATTTTTAAGATTTTCATAATACTTTGAGTTTTTTAGAGCTTCAAGTGTGGCTTTTCCGTATGGTGCAAAAGATTTGTTTGCAATAGTGATATACGGAATATTTTTATTTTTGAGGGCACGAATTCGCTCTTTTTGCAGTAGAGGATTGTGCGGAGTGACAAGTATTAAAATCCCCCGTGCATATTTTTTTGGTTTTGTTTCACTCTTGTTGGTTGCATAAACTTGTGCAGGATAATCAGTGTCTGCCGAGAAGAAAATATCATAATTTCTGTTTTCGTTTATAATGGCATCTGCTAAATCACCTGATGAACCGTATTGTATATGAACAGTGGCAGTTGGATATTTTGCATAGAATTCTTCAATTATCTTGGGAAAAACAAATTTTAAATTTCCTGCGGCAAATATAATAGCTGAGCGTTCATACTGTTGTCCGGCGAAGAGGGGATTGTAGAAAAAAAGTATTAGAAGTAATATTGGCAATTTTTTATATGATTTCATCAGTCTATTATCCTTTGTTGGAATAATTGTAGCATGTTGTAAGTTTGTTTTGTGTAAAATAGTTAAAAGGATGTAGTTTTGGGATATAGAGTTGGCTTGATAAATAGAATTGTTTACATTATCATTGCTGTATGGACTTTAATTATGTTTATAGGTGGAGGCGTCTCTGTATATAATAATTATAAATATGCAGATTCTTTGGCTGTTAATGAAGCAAAAGTAAGTATTCAAAAAGATTTAGCTTATAGAAGTTGGGTGGCATCACACGGTGGTGTTTATGTCCCCATTACAAAAAAAACACCACCAAATCTTTACCTTTCACATATCAAAAACAGAGATGTGCAGACAAATGATGGGCAGCATCTTACTTTAATGAATCCTGCCTATACACTTTCTCAAATGATGCATGATTATGCGAAGCTCTACGGAACAAAAGGGCATATAACAAGTCTTATTTTATTAAATCCTAAAAATAAACCTGATGATTGGGAAAGAAAATCCCTTCAAGAGATAGATATTACAAAAAAGCCAGTTTTGACTAAAACAGATATAAATGGTGAAAAATATATTCGCTATATTAATCCTCTCATTACAAAACAATCGTGTTTAAAATGTCATGCTTTTCAGGGCTATAAAGTAGGAGATATCAGAGGGGCAGTTTCTGTTTCTATTCCTTTAAGAGGGTATTATGCAGAGGTATTTTATAACTCAATATGGAATATTTTTGCTACTTTAGTTATCTATTTTATCGGCTTGTTCGCAATACTCTATGGTAAAAAGCAGGCAAAAAAGGTTCTGGAAAATAAGATAAAAAATTATGAACAACATATATACTCTTTAGTAAATATGATTGAAAAAAGGGATAGTTATACTGCTGGACATACTAGACGTGTTGCAACGTATTCAGTTCTTATAGCACAGGAAATGGGTTTTAATGATGAGAAGAGTGAAGATCTTTACCGAGCTGCGATGCTGCATGATATCGGGAAGATTTCTACTCCTGACTCTATACTTTTAAAGCCGGGAAAACTCACAGAGTTAGAGTTTAGTATTATTAAAGAGCATGTTGTTGTCAGCTATGAGCTTTTAAAAGAGGTCGATATTTATGGGGAAATTGCTGAGATTGTACGTAATCATCATGAACATTATGATGGTTCAGGATATCCTCGTGGTCTTAAAGGAGATGAAATACCTATTATGTCACAGATTATGACTGTAGCAGATGCTTTTGATGCCATGACTACCAATAGAATTTATAAAGCAAGAAAAGAGATTCCCATAGCACTCAAAGAGTTGCAGGACCTTGCATCAAAGCAGTTTAATTCAGAAGTGGTAAAAGCGGCGTCAAAAGCGCTTGTAAATGTACATATTGATGAAAAAACTTCTTCACAGTTGCCAAAAACGAAGCTTGAACAGGAAAGATTTGCATATTTTTATAGAGATCAGATAACTGGTTTGTATAATAGGGATTATTTAGGTTTTGTTCTGGCATATAACTATACCGATGAATTTAGTTATGAAAATATTTATGTTTTATTTCTTAACAATTTCAATCAATATAACAAAAAATATGGCTGGGCAGAAGGTGATAAAACTCTTAAAAATGTTGCCAAAAAACTTGAAAAATTCTCTCATGAAGCATTGGTCTTTAGAATATATGGCGATGATTTTATTATTCTCTCAAAAGAGATTATAAAAATGGATGAAATAGAAAGGGAAGTTGCTGAGGCTTTATTGGATACCGGTATTAAAATGGCATATAAATATTTTAATATTAAAGACTCTTCTATCGTAAATATTCATGATATTGAGAGCTTGATATAAACTGGAAATTTCAGATTTATAAGAGAATTTCTTTGGCAATCTGAAATTGATTTGCTGTCATCAAATGAATTTTCGGATGTAGCTGCTTGAGGTCTTCAAAAAGCTTTTTACTCAGCTCAAATCCCACTTTATACTCTTCTTCTACACCTTTTATATTGGCTTGGCGCAGTTTGTCTATCCAGCATGGTGGTACGTTTATGCCTGGTACATGTGATGCCAAAAATTGTGCTGTACGCAGTTTTGTGATGGGAAAAACACCTAAAATAAGTTCTGCATTTTTATTCTCGCGGCAGCACTCTTTGTTTGCGTTATCTTTGAGTTCTAAAAGTTGTTTTGCATTTTCCAAATCATAGACTGGCTGAGTGATAATGCCTATTGCTCCGTGTTTGATCTTCTTTTGCATCTTTTTTTGTAATATTTTTGGATTTTTTGCATAAGAATTAACTACGGCGAAAGGGTGTATATGTTTTGGCGCAACGCTAAAAGGCTTAGCAGCATAGTCCATACCGGAGTTTAAAGCGGCAATGATGTCTAGCAATAAAGAACTGTCAGCTTCAAAAACGCCTTTTGTATTTGGCTGGTCTGAGATTGTAGCAGGATCTCCGGTGAGTGCCAAAATAGCCCGGATGTTAAACTCATTCGCACCCAAGAGGTCAGATTGCAGGGCGATTTTATTTCTGTCTCTCATGCTCATTGTTGCTATAACGGGCTTGTTAAATCTGTCTTGCAGTAGTTTGGCAGCAAAAAGGGCATTGTACTTTAGTTTTGCCAAAGGATTGTCTGTTGTAGAAAATCCGTCAATCAACTCTGCAAGTCCCAGCGCTTCTATTTTATCTATAGTAGGCGTAAAGGTTGCCGAGTGCCCAGGTGTTGTTTCTAAAGTAATATATGTATCGTTTTTTAATTTCTCTATGAGTGTGTCAAACAAATAAAATCCTATAATAAGTAGTCTTTAGCTATAATTGCGACATTATATACAAAAGAGAGAAAATTTATGCTAAAACTTGCAGTATTTGACTTTGATTCTACATTAATGGACGGCGAAACGATTGATTTTTTTGCCGATGAATTAGGAATAGGAGAAGAAGTTGCCCGCATTACAGAAGAGGCAATGAGTGGACGGCTTGATTTTTTTGAGTCTTTGCAGCAAAGAGTCGGGCTTTTAAAAGGGCTGGATTTTGAAGTTGTTGAAAAAATATCGCATAACCTGCCTTATATGCCTGGAGCACGTGAGACAATAGCGGAGCTTAAAAGCAGAGGCATAAAAGTAGTCTGCTTTAGCGGCGGTTTTAGAACGGCTACTTCTTATGCAAAAGAGATTTTAGGTTATGATGCCGATTTTTCCAATGCTTTACATGTAAAGAACGGAAAACTTACTGGTCTTGTAGGCGGAGACATGATGTTTAACTTCTCAAAAGGAGATATGCTCGTTCGTCTTCAAAATATTTTGGGTGTAAGCGAAGAAGAAACATTGGTTTGTGGTGACGGTGCAAATGACCTGTCAATGTTTGTCCATGCAGGCACACGAATTGCCTTTTGCGCAAGAGAGATTTTAAAGCGTGAAGCAAATATAATAGTAGATACAAAAGATTTGACACAAATATTAAAGGAAATATAATGCTAGAAAGTACAGTTTGGAGACAGTACCACGATGAAAATAATTTTAGAGAAAAACTTGCAGAGTTTTGTAGACTTGATGCACTTGATTTAATAGATGACGACAAAGAACTTTATGCTGCTTTAAAGGCAAAACTGACGAAAAAAGAGTTAAAACTGTTTGCAATGGATACTGCAGGGGTCGCAGCAGAAGCCATGAAAGCAGAGTTTGATTATAATGATGAAGATTTGCAAAAAGCAAAGTTTAAATTGTATAAAAAACTGATTCAAGATAAAACAAGACTCAATTTTCGAGCATAAAACATAAAATTTTATTATCACTGTATAAGATTAATCTATAATTTATGAAGATGGTAGTAACATATCACAGTGTTATCACTTATTCAAAGGAAATTAAATGAAAAAAACGACTTTATTATTATTGGCTGCTATGGTAGCTGGATCAGTTTTTACAACAAGTGCAATGGCTGATGCAAAAAAAGGTCAGAAATTTTATCTTAAAAAACTAAAAGTTTGTAAAAAAGATGGTCTTAAAAATGGTGCAGTATTCGCAATTAAGCATGATCGTAAAGGTTGGGCTTCTATAAAAGATGCTGGTAAACTCCAAGAAGAATGGACTAAAATTTGTCCTCATGGAGTTAAAAAAATCAAAAAAATGAAACCAAAAGATGTAACTAATCTTTATGATTTTGTTTGGAAATATGCATCAGATGGTGAAGTTCCATCTTGTGGTTAATTTATAACTTTTTTAACTAAATCCTTTTTGGGGTTTGGTTTCCTCTTGCTTCAAAATAATTTTTAAACTTACTCTTCTAGACTTCTCTTTATTTTCTTTTTTATTTATAATGATTTTATTTTTATAATTTAGACCACTGCCTTTTAAAATTTGAGTTAAATACTTCTGTTTTGATTCAGCTTGTGCTAAAAAGAGAGATTTTAATGTTTCATAAGAACGTTTCATTGAGAGTTCTTCATTGTTTAGAAACCTATCTGAAAAAGTAGCATTTTTCCATTCACTAGAAGTATGTCCATTGATTTCTAAAGTATCTATTTGCATTTTATGTGTATATAAAAAAGATAGTAGTTTTTTGGAAAATTTATCAAAAAACTTTTTTTGTTTCATATTGAGTTTGTATTGTCCGGCCTTAAAATAAAGACTTTTGTTTGTAAACTCAATGGTTAGGTCTTTTTTGATTACCAACTCTTTATTATTTATTTCATTTTCAAATAATTTACATAATTGCTCATAAAAATCTTGACTATTGGCTGCTATTTTGGCAATTGTAGCATCCTTATTAAGCTTGACTATCCACATGTTGTTTTCATTGGAGTTGTTATCGGTATGAATGCCGGCTACACCAATTTGCGAGTTTGTTAAAATTGTTGCTTTGTTGAATACATCATAATTTTCATCCCCGTAATGTTCCTGATTAAGGAGCTTTAGATTCTTGCTTATTATCATTGCCAAGCCGTCTGTATTATAATTGTCTTGTACAAAACCTACGCCTATTAACCTACCGTCACTAAACTCTTTTATGTCATTAATCTGACTGGAATATATACTGCCAATATGACTGTCTATCAATATATTTTTATATATATCGAATTTTACTAGGCGTATCTGCTTTTTGTGCATAGCATCAGCTTGGGATAAAGAAATTACAAAATTATGATCTTTTAAGTTTAGTAGTGAAACCGGCTCAATTGTACTTTTACTTGGAATCTTTTTTAACCATACTTTATCGCCGTTTTGTGTTAGTCTTGAGATATATACATTTGTTTTACCCATTTTATGCGTTGCACTAAGTATTACTATGGAGCCATCATCTGCTTGGGCAGCGTCAATGCCTTCATCATCATATTGCGTGCCGTATTTTTTAGTCCATAAAAGCTGTGCATCTTTTGTAAACCTGCTTATACAAATATCATCATTGCCTAAACCACTTTGGAAAATATTATCCTGGTTTGTTCTGGATGTAAACGAAGTTCCCACGGCCAATACTCCGCCATCTTTTAAAGCGAGAAGTTTATTCATTGTGTCATGGTTTTTGGTACCAAAATATATATGATGAGTTAGATTCATATTAGCATTAAGCAACAATAACAGTTGTGAGCCATCCATCGTATAGCCGCCTACAAAGTAGCCATTTGTCGGTGTTTTTATAAAAGAAGCAGGTTTTGCAAATTTTTTAATATTAATTATTTTTGATTGAGTGATTTGTGCTTTATTATTAATGGTAAGGAGTTGCATCTTCGCACCATATTTATTTGAAAGACTTTGTAAATATTCAAAAGGGTCTGTATATGTCTTGTTTACATGTAAGTCTTGTTTGAATTTATTTGTAAATCCAAGTACACTCAGTGTTCTATTATAATTTTGGATAATGTCAACAAGTTCGGCATTAAAAGGTTTATGAACAATTATAGAAAAATTAGATGTCTTTGCATTAAGCAAAAAACTGTGGAGTAAGAGTAAAAGGAGTATTGTTAATTTCATATGGCTGCTTTTTACCTAAGGTATAGCAATAAATATTCCCAAAATTCCGCCATAGTGTTTGAATTTTTTTGTTGTTCATAAAATATGACAAAAATATGACATTATTGTCTTACAATATTTTTATGACTAACAAACTTATGGAACTTGAAAAACAAATCTTACAGAATCGATATTATTTAAATAGATATTATAACAATACTGAAATGCTGCTCTCTCAAGTTGATATGATTTTAAATGTTGGAATGCCCCGAGAGAAAATACAACGCTGGTTAAGAACAAATAAAATTGCTATTAAAATTGTTATTGATATTTTAAAAAAGAAAAATGAAAAGATCTGCTAAAGTATTAGATTTTGGCTTTAACATTGAAAATCCACACTATAACTCTGCACAATTATCTATAATATGTTCTCTTGCTTTAGTGCTCGGTCTGCTTACTTCAAGCATTATTGCTTTTTTTGTAGACCAATCTTTATTCGCTTTTTTTGAAATTACTATTGCAGCAGTCTCTTTCATTTGTATTGGAATATATTTGAAATACAAAAATGTGAAAGTATTGACATTTTCAACGACGATATTGTTTCTTGTAGCAATACTGAGTTACTATATTTATGCAGAAAAATCTATGTTTAGCATTGCATGGCTTTTTTTCTTTCCCTTAGTAGCATTTTTGTTAAATGGTTTAAAAGTCGGAACTATATTAACGGGTATATATATTGTGACAATCTTTATTTATTCATATATAGGACATAAAGGCGCTATCAGTTCTACAGATACATTACAGGTTCTATTTGGACTACTTATATTTTCTGGTTTAGTGTACCTGTTTGAATATAGCAGAAAAGAAGCTTTTAGTAAAATGATGGATGCAATTCACCAACTGGAAAAACTCTCGTATGTTGATGAATTGACGCAATTGTATAATAGACATTTTTTAAACATACATATTTTAAATAATGAAGAATTAAATGACAAATCAGTATTATTCTATATTGCAGATATTGATAATTTTAAAGCATATAATGACACCTATGGGCATCAAAAAGGTGATGAAGCATTGGTGCAAATAGCTGATGCAACAAAAAAAGCGATTGGAGATGACAATACCCATTTTGTTATAAGACTCGGTGGAGAAGAGTTCGGGGGATTTATTTTTGATGAAGAAAATCCGCAACAGCGCATTGAAGAGTTTTTCAAAGTGGTGGAGTCCTTGTCCATAGAGCATATTAACAATGAGTATTCTACAACCTGTACCATTTCAGCAGGTGCTGTTTATTGTGAAAATTGGGATGCAAAAAACTTTTCAAAAATATACAAGATTACCGATGAAGCTCTTTATGAGGCTAAAAAAAATGGAAAGAATCAAGTAATATATAAAAATATGATAAATGAGGAATAATGAAAGCATTATTGGTGGAAGATGACATTCAATTAAATACTACTGTAAAAAAATTCTTGCAATTACAAAACTACAATATCGTGAGTATATTTGATGGAGAAGAAGCGATTAATATCATAGATGAAGAACGGTTTGATGTTTACATCATAGATATAAACCTGCCTAACATCAGTGGACTGGAAATAGTAAAATATATCAGGAAAAAAGATCTTATAAGTCCAATAATCATAATGACGGCTTCACTCGAAGTTAATAATTTTGTAGATGCGTATGATAATGGTTGTAGTGAATACATTAAAAAACCTTTTCATCTTAAAGAGCTGCAAATAAGGATGCAACATTTATTGAAAAATAATTCTTCTGATATATTTGTTGTGAATGATCGAATAAAATATGATTTTGCCAATGAAGAGTTAAAGATAGATAATGCTACTATTCGCCTAAGAAAAAAAGTAAACAGGGTACTGCAGATTTTACTTAAAAACATCAACCATACCGTTAAAACAGAAGAGATTATCAGTTATGTATGGGAAAATGAAATTAAGGAAAGCTATCCATTGAGACAGCTTGTAGCTGATTTACGAAAAGAATTTAATTTTGACAAAAACTACATCATATCGCAGCCGAGTGTCGGGTACAAATTTGAAACAGATTCAAATAGCTAAATTTGTAATCATTGTCTACGCAAGTACGCTAAATGCGTTAATGCTTGAGCCTATCAGCATTGAAGCGCCCTTAGAAAATATTGCGACAACTGAAGTTGATGAAGAGTTGCAGACAAATGCACAAACTCTTTCAGAAAAACTATTGAATCAAGTCAGCATAAACCAAATAGATAGCTCAACCAATGCCAGTGTGATTTCTATCAGAGGAAATGACTTTAGAGCTACGGATTACTATGAAGACGGAGTGCCGCTGTATAAAACCGCAAATGGTTTTGTCGATACTTCTATGTATATTGACAACAGTCTCAAAGTTGACCTGAACTTTGGAGGTGCTCCAAGTTTATATGCTCCTTCTGCTGTAGGTGGAGAAATTGTATTGACTTCTAAAAAACTAAAGAGTGGACTTCACGGTTATGCCGATACCTCTATATCTACAAATAATCGTAAACTTGAAACACTCGTATCCTATAAAACAGATAAATATTATGTAAAAGCTATGCTCAATGGTTTTAAACAAGACCGCTTCATCCTTTCAAATGATTTTGCATATACGCCTATTCAGCCAGATAAAGAAAGAGTTAATTCTGATAAAGAACAGTTTGGAGGATATCTGAAAACGGGCTATAAAATGAGTGAACATAGCGACATTGCTTTTAAGATTTCTTATCTAAAAGGAGATTTTGGACTTCCTGTTCAAGTGTATAATGAACCTTCAAATGCTTTCTCAACGGCCGCTGATTATCAAAGAACAGACAACAAAGAACTCAATTCCTACTGGTTTTACTATGATTACAAAATTAACACCCTTACATTGAAACTGCGATCTTATTATGATGCCTATACAGACACATTTAACTTTTATAATTCGCCAAGTTTTACAACTTTAAAATATGATGAATCCATATATGAAGATAGTAGACTAGGAAGCATCCTCTCTGTCGGATATGATTACTCTCAAAAGAGCAGTGCTTTAGTAACGCTTCGAGTAGATAGAAATAGACATAGAACAAAAGATGGAGACACCAATAGCTATAGAGACTATGAAGCAATAGAGAGTTCATTGTCCTATCTTCATAAATATCAATACAATAAAAATATTTTATTAACAGCATCTTTGGCATATAAAATACAAAATCTTACTCAAGCATATAGATATAACAATACTGATATTGACTATAAAGATAACAAAGCAGTTGATGGACAGCTTACATGTAACTATGTATATAATAAGGAACAGTCTTACTATATGTCAATTGCAAAAAAGAACAGATTTGCTTCAATGGTGGAACTCTATCCGTTCTTTCCATGGGATACGGCTACGCAATATGTAAAACCGGAAAGATCAAAGAGTCTAGAGATTGGCACAGAGTTAAAAGTTATAAAAAATACAAAACTTAAATTGGCAACATATTACAACAGAGTAGATGATATGATCCTGTTTGACGGCAACCAATACGAAAACAGTGATGCGGCTACAATAAAAGGAGTAGAACTAAGTCTCTATAATTATTCTTTTGAAAACCAGAATATAGAATTTTCATATGCCTATACAGATGCAAAAGATAAAGAAGATAAAAGAGTGATACTTATTCCTGCATCAAAGTTAAATATAACAGATGAAATATTCTTTCAATCCAATACCAGTTTTTTAGTAACGTATCTGTATGTAGGCTCAAGAGACGATGTGTATAATTCAAAAACATATAGCTTAGAGAGCTATTCTCTCATAGACACCCAAATATCATATGCTCCAAAAACGAACCTTACTCTCAAAGGCGGCGTAAAAAATCTGCTTGATGAGAACTGTGCAAGCAGACATGGACAACCCGCTCCCGGTAGAGCTTTTTTTCTAAGTCTAAAGTATAAATTTTGAAGCTCACTACAAAAATATATCTGCTGCAGTTTATCTTAGGATTACTACTGTTGTCCTTTTTGCTCTTTACCTATCTGTTCTATCAAAAACAATATAAAGCAGATATACAACGCTTTGTAGATAACAAGGTGGTTTTTTATAAAAAGCAATTATTGTCATCGTACAATCAGGCTGCACAAGTATTGATTTCTAAAAAACAGCTTCTCAAGCAGATTCACATTGCAGCACTAAAAATACTTCGTAGTGATATGAATATGGATCTGGAGGAATTAAAAAAGCAATTGACTAAAAAGTTTCATTTAGGCGATATCGATTTAAATATTTTTTTGATTAATAAAAACTACATTATTTATAAAACGACATTTCCTAAAGATTTGGGATTCAATCTGGGTATGATAAAAGAAGCTAAAATTTTTTTGAATGAAACAACAAAGGATTCTAAAATTTATATTTCAAATTTTGTGTCAACAGATTTGCTTGATATGAAATATAAACTTTACGCGTATTCTCTTTTAAAAGACAACACTTACTTGGAAGTCGGAATAACGGATAATAAAATTGGAAGTATATGGAACTCCATAATAGCCCAAAACAATGCGACAGTAAATAAGATAAAATTTTATACTATCTATGAAGATAAACAAAAATATTATTATTATGACATGTTAAAAGGGATAAAAAAGAGTAACAAAAATGAATACTATAAAGATAGGCAAAAATTTTTTAAAACAAAGCATGGGTATAATAATATAATTAATGCCTACCTTACACACGAAATAGCAGCAACAAAAAAAGGAAATAGTGAGAGAGTAGTTGTACCGTTCTTTGATAAAGATATGTATTCTAAAATTGGTGTTACAAATATTATTATGCAGTTAGATATTGATATCTTTCCTCAGGTGCATGCATTACAACACTTTGAGCGTATATTTTTTGTTTCTGTCACATTCATTGTAGGGTTTTTGATTTTTATCTTTTTTCTCATTCAAAATAATTTTACAAAGCCGATTGAAGTGATTATAAAAAGTATTAACAAAAAAGAACCTGTACAAGATAATGCCTTACTAGACAAAAATGATGAACTCGGAATTGTTGCCAAGGAGTACAACACTCTTTTAGAATCTTTAAAGAAAGAAATACTAACCAATACGCAGCTATTGAATGAAAATAAAAGATTTATCGCCGATACAGTACATCAAATAAGAACACCGCTTGCAAATATAATGATGAACAGTGACATGGTAAAGTTAACAGCAACAGACAGCTCGTCTGATGAATTTATAGACCAAATTAACTCGTCAATTAATATGCTCACAAATTCATATGAAGATCTGTCTTATATTATTTCACATGACAGTATCGTGTATGCACCAGTAAACTTGTCATTGAGTGAAGTACTTCAACAGAGAATCTCTTTTTTCACAACGATTGCAAAAGTGAACCATAAAGTGATTGTTGGCAATATTCAAGAGGATATTGATTTTACAATAAATCAAATAGAGTTGGAGAGACTGATAGATAATAATATTTCCAATGCTGTTAAATATGCTGACATCAATAAGCCCATAACTATAAACCTAATTCAAAGTGATGATATTATAAGATTGTCTTTTTCTTCTTACTCAGAACCTATCAAAAACAAAGAAAAGCTTTTTGATAAAAACTATAGAGAAAATGAAAATAAAAGAGGGTTGGGATTAGGGTTGAATATGGTGAAAAGTATATGTGAAAAGTATGCTATATTTTATTCTGTACAGTATGCTGAGAGACAAAATATATTTATATATGAGTTTAGAGTTTAAGAGAGATGATATAAACCCCAGAAAAGGGGTTTAAGAAAAAGACCTATCTTAGGTTTTCAAATGGTGCAGTTACAACTTGCTTGCGACTTACAGTGTATGGAACTAAAGCTGCTGCACGAGCACGTTTAATTACTACTGTAATCATATCTTGATGACGTTTACAGTTACCTGTTAAACGACGTGGCATAATTTTATATCTTTCTGATAATGAAAAACGTAAACTTGCTACTTCTTTGTAATCCATGAAGTCAACTTTTGCTTCACAGTATTTACAATATCTTTTTTTGTATTTTCTTTTTTCTGACATGTTATTACCTTTGTATCTATTTTTTTCTAAAATGGAATTTCATCTTCATCTATATCAATTTCAGGAATTGAGTTGCTACTTGGCATTTCACGACTCTGAGACGCTGCTTGATTATTATTGTAGCTATTTTGTTGTTGCTGTGGCTGATAACTTTGCTGCTGTTGTTGAGCAGGTTGTTGGTAGCCTTGAGGCTCCCCCTGAGCAGGTGCGTTATATCCACCGTTTTGTGCCGGTGCATTGTAACCGCTGCCTTGGTTGTCCCCTTTGGAGTCAAGCATTTGCATAGTTTCTACAATAACAGAGTGTTTAGATCTTTTTTGTCCATTTTGGTCAACCCATTGTTCAAAGTTTAATCTTCCCTCAACAAGGATTTTGCTTCCTTTTCTGAGGTATTGGTTTGCAACTTCGGCACTTCTTCCGAAGAATGTAATATCTACAAAACAGACCTCCTCTTTTTTTTCTCCATTACTGGTGAATTTACGGCTTGTAGCAATTGCAGTTTTTGCAATTCCCATTCCACCTTGAGAGTATCTAAGCTCGATATCGCGTGTCAAGTTACCAACTAAAATTATTTTATTGAACATAAATTTTCCTTCAATTTATAGCGAATGCTATTACTCAGCTGCTGCTTCTGTTGCTGGAGATTCTTCTACTTTTGGAGCTTCTTCTGCTTTTGGAGCTTCTTCTGCTTTTGGAGCTTCTTCTGCTTTTGGAGCTTCTTCTGCTTTTGGAGCCTCAGGTGCTTTGTTTGCTTTTTCAACAAAACCATTCCATGCTTTTATTTCACGGTTTGAATCATATTTGATAGTAACAAATCTTAAAAGGTCTTCGTTGATACGGAAACGTCTTTCAATTTCAGCGATTGCAGCCGGAGCTACTGAATAGTAGATTACATAGTAATAACCACGTTCGTTTTTATCAATTGGGTATGCTAATTTTCTCATTCCCATAGCGTTTGTCGCTGCAATTTCTCCACCGTTTGAAGTAATAACTTCTTCAACAGCTTTGATGCTAGCTTGGATTTCTTCTGCAGTAAATGTAGGTTTTACGATTACTAAGTTTTCGTAGTGTCTCATATAGTATGATCTCCTCTTGGTATTGCCTAATTCTAGGCTTTTGTTTCCCTTTCGGATCTGAATATAGTGTCAATTCTGACATTACAAAGAGAAAGGAACTTGGAATTATACATAAGTTTTGCTTAAAAATAACACATGTATTTTTTCTTGTTCTTTTAATGACAAATTGCAATAAAATCAAAATTTTTATTTTTTTAGGATATAGTTTCAGTAAAGGACACTTCTAAAAACCCTAAATTTAAAAGTAAGATGAAAAGTTAATGGCAAAAAGAAAAAAAAGAACAAAGAAAAAGAGTAGTTCCACTTTATTAAAATATACAGCATGGACGTTGGCGATCATAGCACTTGTATTGACATCTTTGATAGTAGGATATTATTTAGGAGTCAATAATGAAAAAACAAAAACAATTGTAAAAGAAAAAGTGATTGTAAAAGAGAAAAAAACGGCTAAAATCCCAAAAGCTCCTGTAAGTGTAAATAAAAGACTTAAAGAAGTACTAAAAAAAGAGACAAAAGCATATGCCTCAGCAGCACATGAAATAGATGATGAAACATTGGCAAATCCACCTAAAGCGAAAGCAAAAAAAGTAGAAATCTATACATCAAAACCAAAATTGGCTATTATTATAGATGATATGCAGACTACTTCGCAGGTAAGAGCTGTAAAAAGCTTACACCTTAATGTTACTATGTCATTTCTTCCACCGCGTGCGGCAAGACCGAATTCTGCAAAGCTGGCATCGCATGAAAAATTTTATATGGTGCATTTACCAATGGAAGCAATGCATTTTAGTGCAGAGGAGCCGCATACACTACGTATATATGATTCTCAACAAAAAATTTCTGCAAAAATTAAAGATATTAAAAAGTTATTTCCAAAAGTTGGATATATTAATAATCATACGGGCAGTAAGTTTACTGCAAATGAGGTTGCAATGAACAGGCTGATTTTTGCACTTAATACAAATCATATTCATTTTATTGATAGCAGAACGACAGCAAAAACGATGGCACCAAAAGTGTTGAAAAACTTTGGTTTGAAATATGTTTCGCGTGATGTATTTTTAGATCACCATATGGACAAACCATACATATTAAAGCAAATTAAAAAAGCAATTGCTGTTGCCAAATCTCATGGAAGTGCCATTGCCATAGGTCACCCTCATAAAAATACATTGCAAGCTTTGTATGAATCAAAAGATTTATTCAAAGATGTTGAATTAGTTCAGGTCAATAAAATATATTAAGTTTATGATTGAACAAATAAGATTTCATATATCTGAACTAGAAGCTATGAAACACTATCCGAGTGTACTTTTTTATAAAGGCAACACAGATTTGTTGTACAAAAAGAAAGTAGCAATCGTAGGCAGTCGAAAACCAAATCAATACGCAAGAGAATTAACACATAAACTCTCCATGAAACTTTCCCAGGTGGGTATTTGCATAGTAAGTGGCGGTGCTCTTGGCGTCGATGCAATTGCGCATAAAGCGGCTGGTGCACATAATACAATAATGGTCGCTGCAACCGGACTTGACAAGCGCTATCCTTCAATTAATAAAAATATCATTGCAGATATTGAAAAAAGTGGTTTGGTATTAAGTCAGTTTCAGGAAGGTACGCCTTCTCAAAAGTACAATTTTCCTCTGCGCAATGAAGTCGTTGTCGCTTTGGGTGATGTACTTGTAGTAACATATGCTGATTTTAATTCTGGAACGATGCACAGTGTTGAGTATGCTCTTAAAATGGGAAAAGAAGTTTATGTCTTAGCACATAGAATTGGCGAGAGTGAAGCAACCAATGATTTACTCTTACAAGGAAAAGCAAAAGCTATTTATGATTTGGATGCTTTTGTCGCCAAATTTGCACATCCCAAAAGTTCAGAATCTATTTTAGATGCATTTTTACTTTACTGCCAAAGTAATCCGACCTATGAGGAAGCTTTGAAAAAGTATCCGTCAAAAATTTTTGAAGCAGAGCTCAATGGAACAATAGAAATAAAAAATGCAAAAGTTTATACAGTCTAAGATGAATTAAAGGATAAGCATCGCATCGCCGTAAGAGTAAAATCTATATTTTTCTTTTATCGCCTCAGCATAGAGCTCTTGAGTTTTTTGTAAACCTACAAAGGATGCAACGAGCATAAGCAGTGTTGATTTTGGCAGATGAAAATTTGTCAGTAGGTGATTTACTCGTAATGGTTTGTTATTTGGATGTAAAAAAAGATTTGCTTCGCCTTTAGTCTGTTCTTTATGCCTTGCATAAAATTCTATGGTTCTTGTTGATGTTGTTCCGACACTGACGATTGGGATGTTAGAATCTAAAATTGCTTGAGCTTGTGGCGAAATATCGTAATATTCTGAGTGCATAGGGTGCTCGGTGATGATATCAGCTTCAACCGGTTTAAATGTTCCGCTTCCTACATGTAACGTGACATAGGCATGTTTATGGTTTTTACAAATTCTTTCGTGTTGTGCTGGTGTGAAATGAAGCGAGGCAGTCGGCGCGGCAACGGCACCTTCTTGGCAGGCAAATACACTCTGGTACTCATTTGCATCTTCATCTTCATCTGCTCTTTGAATATATGGAGGCAGCGGAATATGCCCGATTTTATCGATAATTGGGAGTAAATCTTCAAAGCGCAGCAATGTGTCATTTTGATAAAAATTAACTTCACGACTTCCGTCATCATTTAGTTTTGTAACTTTTGCTTTAAGATTATCTTCAAAAAATATTTCACTGCCTGCTTTGACTTTTCCTCGTATATAAACATTAACATCACATGCATTTAGCGCTCTGTTTATAAGCAGTTCAATTTTACCGCCGCTTGGTTTTTGTCCAAAAAGTCTCGCTTTTATAACTTTGGTATCATTAAAGATTAAAGCACACTCTTTAGGCAGAAACTCTTCAAGGTTATAAAAAAAAGTATGTGTAATAGTGTCTGTAGCTCTGTCATATACCAAAAGTTTGGCATGGTCGCGGGGCGAGGCAGGATAACTGGCTATAAGCTCATCTGGAAGTGTGAAGTCATAGCTTGAAGTGAGTAACTCTTTGTTACTCACCTTTTTTCCCGTCATCTACAAGTTCGTCATAATCTTCGTGATGTTCAACTTTGAGATTGTTTTCATCTTCTTCTTCATCTTCATCTTCATTTTCTTCATCTTCAATAGGCGCTGCAGGATTCACCATTTTCACTATTAAAATAGAAAGCAGATAAAGTATAACAAGCGGACCTGCCATCAGAAGTTGTGTAAGTACATCCGGTGGAGTTAAAAGTGCCGCAACAATAAAAATAATAACAATGGCATATTTGAAAAATGATGTCATTTGTCTGTCATCAACAAGACCAAGAAGTGCTAAAAAGTAGGCAAAAACAGGCAGTTCAAAAGCAAGACCAAAACCAAACATGATTTTTGTAAAAAACCCTACATAATCTTCAATATTAATAAGCGGGGTGAATTTAAAAGAACCAAAGGTTATGAGAAAATCAAATCCAAAAGGTGTTACGACATAGTAGGCAAAGAGGACACCCACAAGAAACATGATTGTTCCTCCTGCAACAAAAGGAAAAACCATTTTTTTTTCATGCGCATAAAGACCAGGAGCAATGAAAAACCAAATTTGCGAGAGTATAATTGGTAGTGCACCTAATATGGCCGCAAAAAATGAAACTTTTAATGCTACAAAAAATGCACCGCCGACTTGAGAGGTGGTGATCATACCGTTTGCCGCATTAACTGACACTTTACCAACTTCTGTAAGTGCATCATTGAGTGGTTGCACCATCCATGTAAGTATAGGTTCATGAAAGTAAAACATGACAAAAAACATGACTATTAAACTTGCAGCTGATATAGCCAGCCTTTTTCGGAGTTCTACAAGGTGTGGTCTTAATTCATCAAACATCTTTATTTTCTTCTTCTTTCTTATCTATTTTTTCTTCTTTTGGTTTTTTCTTAAAAGTTACTTCTTGAGGCTCTTTTGACTCTTTTTTCGGCTCTTTTTTGGCATCATCATCTGCTAGAATATCATCAGTTAAGCTTGTGAGTTTTGCGCCGGCTTCTGCTGGAATATCTGTCACTTTATGTAAACTTTCACTTGCATTGAGAAGCTCTTGTTTATAAGCGAGTGCTTCTTGCTTTATTTCACTTAAATTCATCTCTTCTTCGAGAGAATCTTTTACGTTTCCTATTGTACTTTTGACATTTTTAAAAAATTTAGCAATTTCTATCATCGTACTAGGCAGTTTATCAGGACCTAGAAAAAGGATAGCAATAACTGCTATTAAGAGCATTTCTGTAAAACCCATACCGAACATGTTAAGCCTTCATATTTTATTGATTGTGTGATTTTATCTAAAGATTGATTAAAAATTCTTCAAGAGGTCAAAAATAATGCAATCTCATCTGCTAAAAGATAATCTTCATTGTATAAAATATTATTTTCAAGCTTTAATTTTTGTTCATCAAGCAAAATTTCTGCTTTTTTGAGTTCCTGGGTATTCAATATATCTTGATTTATACCGACAACTGAGCGCAGACCTAAAAATATCTGTTCAAGTCTTTTATCTTCTTGGCTTAACATCTCTTCTTGAATTTTTAAGGGATTATCTATATATGTTTCTATATCGGTTTGCGGATAAAATCTCATAAGACCTAACTTGCCGACTGCTCCGGCACCTGCACCTATATAGTCTTTATATTTCCAGTAGCCGAGATTATGGAGTGATTGATAGGTTCCAAAGTTACTTATCTCATACTGTTTAAACCCATATTTTTGGATTTTTTGAAATAACCATTTTGTAAGAGAGAGCTGTTCGCTTGACATTTGGGGACGATTTTCAAAGGCAGTTCCTTCTTCAATCATCAAAGCATAGGCACTTATATGGTTGATTGGCAAGGACATGGCTACATGTAAATCGCTTGCCAGAAGCTCTTTTGTGTCGCCTAAAGTAGCATAAATTAAGTCTAATGAGATGTTTTTAAAACCAATTTGAGAAGCATTGTGCACAGCATCTATAGATATTTGCGGGGTATGGGCTCTGTTTAAGAGTTTGAGTTTTTCTTTGTCAAAGGTTTGTGTTCCAAAGCTGATACGGTTGACGCCAAGTTTTTTCATGCCTTCAAGCCACTCTTTTGTAGCGGAGTTTGGGTTGGCTTCACTGGTTATTTCGGCATTATGAACTAGATAAGGGTTGAGTAGCGCAAAAATATCTTCATAAAGTTTTGGATTAACCGTTGAAGGAGTACCGCCTCCTATAAATACAGTTTCAATCGTCTCTTTTTTAGCTTGAAATCTCAGGAGCTCATGTTGGAGCTGTTTTTTGAGTGCCTGCATGTACTTTTCTTTGAGATGAAATTTATCTACATAAGAGTTGAAAGCACAGTAGGAGCATTTAGAATCGCAAAAAGGGATATGAATATAAACTAACATAGTAAAATTATAACCGGATAAACTTATTTTAATGGCTATTTTTGTATAATCGCGATAATAAAATTTTGCAAGAAGTTTAAAAAATACAGGTGCTTACATGAGTAAAGAAGAAATATACCGTCCTAATGTTGCAATGATAATAGTCTCAAGTGAGTATCCGCAAAAAAAAGATATTTTTATTGCGCAGAGAAATGATCTTACGGATATCTGGCAGTTCCCGCAAGGAGGCATTGACGAAGGTGAAGAAGTTCATGAAGCACTTTTTCGTGAGATGGAAGAAGAAATAGGTACAGATGCAGCGGAAATAATTGCAGAATACCCCCAATGGGTTTCTTATGATTTTCCTCCTAAAATCGCAACTAAAATGAAGCCGTATAAAGGGCAGACGCAAAAATATTTTCTGCTTAAATTATCAAAAGATGCAAAAATAAATCTTGATACAAAACATCCTGAGTTTATAGATTACAAGTTTGTAAATATAGAAAGTGTTTTAGATTATACGGCACATTTTAAGCAGCCTGTGTATGAAAAAGTTATAAATTATTTTAAGAAAGAGGGGCTGTTGTAGATGTTAATAGTTCAAAAATTCGGTGGAACAAGTGTTGGTGATTTAGAGCGTATACAAAACGTGGCAAATCGTGTAGCGGCAACAAGAAAAGCGGGAAATGATGTTGTAGTAGTTGTTTCAGCTATGAGCGGTGAAACAAATAAACTTGTAGGTTTTGCTGAGCATTTTTCAACAAATCCTGCCCGGGCTGAAATGGATATGCTTTTAAGCTCGGGAGAGCGTGTAACTGCGGCTCTTCTTTCTATTGCGTTGCAGGAAATGGGTATTGATGCTGAGGCAATGACAGGAAGAAAAGCCGGAATTGTGACAGACAAGCATCATACAAAAGCGCGTATTGAAGAGATAAATCCGCAATCAATGAAAAATGTTTTAAAAGAGGGGAAAGTTGTCGTCGTAGCAGGTTTTCAAGGCGTTAATGAAAATGGTGATGTTACAACGCTCGGACGCGGAGGAAGTGATTTGTCTGCTGTAGCCATCGCCGGTGCCCTAAAGGCTGATTTATGCGAAATATATACAGATGTAACGGGAATTTTTACTACGGATCCCCGTATAGAGCCAAAAGCGAAGAAATTGGAAAAGATTTCTTATGACGAGATGCTTGAGCTAGCATCTTTAGGAGCAAAAGTATTGCAAAACCGTTCAGTAGAACTGGCAAAAAAGTTAGATGTAAACTTAGTGACAAGAAGCAGTTTTTGCGATGAAGAGGGAACATTAATTACAAAGGAAGAAAATATTATGGAAAAACCATTAGTAAGCGGAATTGCTTTAGACAGAAACCAAGCACGTATCTCTTTAATGGGTGTCAAAGACAGACCGGGCATAGCCTCTGATATTTTTAATGCATTAGCGGATGCTGAAGTCAATGTCGATATGATTATTCAAAACAAAGCGGTTGATGACACAACAAACATTGACTTTACAGTACCTGTTGGTGACTTACATGATGCAAAAAGTGTCGTAGATACATTTGTCAAAAGCGGTGAAATCAAAGATGATTCTTATAATGAAGATATTTGTAAAGTTTCTGTCGTAGGTGTTGGTATGAAATCGCATGCAGGCGTTGCTGCACAGGCATTTTCAACGATGGCAAAAGAAAATATTAATATCAATATGATTTCAACTTCAGAAATAAAAGTTTCTATGGTAATTGATGAAAAATATGCGGAACTTGCTGTACGCAGTCTTCATAATACTTATGAGTTAGACAAATAAGCACTCATATGCCGGATTTTGCACAATGGAGCTTAGATGCGATAAGAGAAGAGGGCGGCAGTCTTAGCTGGCTTGAAGAGTACCGCTTTGAATGGTCTAAAACAACGGCATTTGCATTAGAACAAATTCTCAACGGTAAAACAATTATTTTAATTACTGATGAAAAACGAAAATGGTTTGAAAATTATATATTAAGTTCTATAAACGGACTGCTTTTAGAGCGACCGCTTATTCCCATTATCAGTATTGACAACATTTACACACATTACAACAGTGTAAGTGGTGGAGAAATAATAGATATTATAGATGATATGATTTCTCTTTCTTATAAAGATGATTATTTCTTTTGGTATATCGGTAAAGGTGATGACAAACGTAGTGATATAGCTAAAAGAAAAGATGAGAGCTATTTTTGGATTTTTGATGAAGATTTCAATAATGCTTTTACACTTAAATCTTATGATACAGATTTGGATATTAAACTTTTACAGCTCTACAAACTCTTTGATGCTTCACTGAATGCAGCAATGTTTGGAGAGGTTGATGCAAGCTCATAACTCAATGAAGGGGCATATCCTTATAGCAAGTGAGGTTGAAGCCGCAGTTGAAAAACTTGAAAATGAGTTACATGGTTTTAGAGTAGTAAAATTTGTAGAAGACAACTTTAAAATAGAGCATGCAAAACTTGTTACTGCTGAGGCATATATTAGTGAATCACAAACGAAGTATATTATTATTGGAGCTTCTGAGTTTACAGATGTAGCTCAAAACTCTCTCTTAAAACTTTTAGAAGAACCGCCAAAAAATATTGAGTTTATTATTATTTCTCCGACAAAATCTAATTTACTCCCAACTGTACGTTCACGTCTGCCAATTTTAAAAACAGAGTTCCATCATGCCAATATGGACTTAGATATTAAACTTTCACGACTTGATTATAAAGAGGTGTTTGCATTTTTAAAAACACATGCCAGAGTCGGTAAAATGCAGGCAAAACTTTTAGTTGAGGCTCTTTTTTATCGTGCTACCGTAGTTGATAAGCTAATACTGACACCCTCGCAGTTAGATAACTTTGACAAAGCTTACCGCTTGCTTGATTTAAACTCACGTCCGCAAAGTGTTTTAGCAATGCTGTTGATGAGCTTTGCACAGGAGCGATAATGCAAGTAGAAAAATTATCGAATGACATCAATATAAAAGAGCAGCTCAAAAAGCTCGGTGTTGATGAGGGCGGTATCAATATTTTAGCATCTAAAGCGACTACACATATTCTTTATATACATGACTTACATGTAGGAGCTGCAAATATTTTAAAACAGGATGCGCTCTCTATTGGTGCTGATTTGGCAGTGCCTCGCGGGACAGTTGTTGCGGCAAAACCAAGAGTTGACTGTATATTAATAGCAAACACAAAACAGTTAAGAACTTTGGCAAAAAAGGAGTTGGCACAGCCTTTTGCACTCAAAGAACTGGCGAAAAAATTAAAAGAGTTTATACAAATACAAAAGCCTGAATCTATTGATATTATGGGTATTATCAATGCAAATGATGACAGTTTTTATGCCAGAAGTAGATTTAAAGATAGAGATGCAATACAAAGTATAGAGCAAATGATAGAAAAGGGTGCAACGATTATAGATATTGGAGCTGTATCTTCCAGGCCAAATGCTCCTGTAGTGAGTGTGGAAGAAGAGTTGGCCAGAATAGAACCTCTTTTGGCGCTCATAAAGAAAGAAAAACTTTATGAAAAAGTGAAATTTAGCTGTGACAGTTATGAGCCTCAAGTACTGCAAAATGCACTAGAAAGTGGTTTTACAATTATTAATGACATTACAGGTTTACAAAATGATGAGGTCTGCAGGCTTTGTGCATCATATGATGCGGCAGCTGTGATAATGCATATGCAGGGTAATCCGCAGACGATGCAGAAAAATCCGCATTATGATAATATTTTGAGTGAGGTCTATGATTTTTTTGATGAAAGAGTGCAAAAAGCTGAGAGTTTCGGTATTAAAGATATTATTCTTGATGTTGGGATAGGCTTTGGAAAAACACTTGAGAACAATCTTGTACTGTTGAAAAATCTTGAGCATTTTTTAACACTGCAAAAGCCGCTTTTAGTCGGAGCATCCAGAAAGTCCATGATAAACAAAATCAGTCCCTCTGATGTAGAACAAAGACTTGCCGGCACATTAGCCCTTCACCTTGAAGCACTCAAAAACGGTGCTTCAATTTTAAGAGTGCATGACGTGTTTGAACATGTTCAGGCACTCAAAGTCTTTAGAGCATTATCCCTCTAATCATAAAGTAAAGCATTGCAGCAAGTACGGCAGCGGCAGGAACTGTTACTATCCAGGCGGCTATAATTTTTTTAATAGCATCTCTTTTTACATATTCAACTTTTTTAATTCTTTTGATATGTTTTTTGGTCGCTTTTATGAGCTTTTCCTGCTCTTTTATGTTTTCATACAGTGCTACAAGCTGCTTATAATCAGCTTCACTCTTTTCGCTTTTTGTTTCTAATGACTTTGCATTGTCTTTATATGAATTCAGTACTTTTTTCTCGTCATGTAAAGCATCTGTGTCTTCTTCTATCGTTACAGTTGGAATGTCCCTGTGTAGATACTCTCGTAAAAATCCGACACCAAAGACACCACCTATGGCGATATGTGTCGAACTTACAGGCAGTCCGAGTTGTGAAGCAATAATCACAGTGATAGAAGCAGCCATAGCTATACAAAAGGCTCTAATCTGGTCAAGTTCTGTTATTTCACTGCCGACTGTACGGATAAGCTTTGAACCATAGAGCGCAAGACCGATGGCAATACCAAAAGCTCCGACACCCATAACCCATAAAGGAATACTTGCTTTTGTAGATATGCCTCCGTTTACAATGGCATCGTTAATGGCAGCAAGCGGACCGATTGCGTTTGCAACGTCATTTGCTCCATGTGCAAAACTTAAAAGTCCTGCTGCAAATATAAGAGGAATGGTAAAAAGTGTGTTGACAGATTCTCTAGAGTTTTCTATCACAGTATGCTTTGCATTTAATTTTTTTCTTACTGCAAAATAAACAGGAATAGAGATAATAAACCCTAAAACAAGAGCCGTTGAAAATGTCGGCTTATGTGTTACTTCTATGTAGATGAGAGGCAGTATATTTAAAGTCTCAACAACCTGCGGCCATACTTTTTTAAGGCCTTTGAGTACAATATATGTTATAAAAGCCCACGACATAATGGCTACAAAAAGAGGGACATATTTTTGTGCTGCTTGAATTTTATCATCTTTAAAAACAATAGATTTTTTAATAGCAAGCAAAAAGAGTGCTGCAATAATTCCGCCTAAAACAGGGGATATAACCCATGAAGCAGCAATTTTAGCCATTGTGCTCCAAGAAACGATACTAAAGCCGGCAGCTGCAATTCCTGCACCCATAACACCTCCGACAATAGAGTGTGTAGTTGAGACAGGCGCTTTCATCATTGTAGCAAAGTTCAGCCATAAAGCACCCGCTAAAAGTGCAGCCATCATTGCCCATATAAAAGGATCAGGATTGCCGCCAAAAGCAGAAATGTCAATTATGCCTTTTTTAATGGTTTTTACAACTTCTCCGCCTGCGATAAGAGCCCCGGCTGCTTCAAATACAGCCGCTATTACAATAGCCATTGTCATAGTCATTGCGCGTGAACCAACGGCAGGACCAACATTATTTGCTACATCATTGGCGCCGATGTTCATTGCCATATAAGCACCGATGAGTGCTGCAATGGAGAGGAAAAGATTATTGGAAACTTCTCCGTTACTTAAAATAGTATATGTTGAAATTGCAACGAGGAAAAAAAGAGCAAGTCCTAATCGTACAAAATCAGGTCCGTTTCTTTTTAGAGCTTCATCTTCAAGTTTTTTTATTGTTTGTATTTCCATTATTTATCTTTTATATAGGCTTTTATAATCTCTTGACGTTCAAGGGGTCTATCTCCACCAGAATGTCCCGAAGTGGCTACATTATTTAACTTTTCTAAAGTCTGCATAGATTTTTGATCTACAACTTTTCCAAAAATTGTATATCCGCCATTGAGCCAAGGTGTTGGAGCCGTTGTAATGAAAAATTGACTGCCGTTTGTATTTGGTCCTCTGTTTGCCATTGCCAAAATACCTGGTTTGTCAAAAATAAGATTTGCTTTGAATTCATCTTTAAAGTCTTTATGCCAGATACTTTCACCGCCTCTGCCGCTCTCAGTCGGATCACCGCCTTGAATCATAAAATTATGGATAATCCTGTGAAATGCCACACCATTGTAATAGCCCTCTTTTACATGAGTCATGAAATTTTCAACCGCTAAAGGTGCAACGTTAGGAAAAAGTTCAAGTTCTATATTTCCTTGGTTTGTTTGCAAAATAACATGCGGGTTATTTTCTCCTGCAAAAAGTGCAGTTGAGCATAGTAATAATAATGCAAGTAAAATTCGTTTCATAATAAGCTCCTTATTCTTCCTCTTTAAAGTTTAAACATACAGAGTTGATGCAGTAGCGCATACCGGTAGGTTCGGGACCGTCAGGAAAAAGATGTCCTAAATGGGCATCACAGCTACTGCATCTCACTTCTGTTCGAATCATACCGTGAGACATATCTTTAATCTCAGTAACAGCACCCTCTATTGCTTCGTAATAGCTTGGCCAGCCTGTTCCTGAGTCAAATTTTGTAGTTGATTCAAAAAGCGGGGCACCACAACAAATACATTTGTAGGTACCATCCTTTTTATTATCGTAAAATTTTCCAGAAAACGGTGCTTCAGTTCCATGTTGACGACAGATGTAAAAAGCTTCTGGACTGAGTTCTTTTTCCCATTCATCTTCACTTTTTGTTACTTTCATTGAATTTCCTTTAATTTTTGTATGCAAATTTATATTGTATAGTATATCAAGTGTATTTGGTTTTATATATAAAATGAGTATTTTATTGAAAAATTGAGGGGAATAGAAAGATCAAAAGAGTACTACCTATTACAAGTAATACTCTTGAATGATTATTTACCAGCTGCAACGCGGTCTTTAAGACCTTTACCAGCTTTAAATTTAGGAACCATTTTATCTTGAGTAGTATAAGTTTTATCAGTACCTGGAACTTTACCAGTTTTACCTTTTTGTAGTGCTGCTGCAAAACTACCAAAACCTACTAGAGAAACATCTTCCCCTTTTACTAATGCTTCGATTACCGCTTCAGTAAAAGCTTTGATTGCATTTTCAGCTTCTACCTTAGTTTTGTAGTTCCCGTGCTCTTGTACTAATTCAACGAATTGTGCTTTATTCATAAATTTACCCTTGGATTAAGATTTGCCCTGAAATAATTCAGCTAGAGATACTTTATAGTTTATTTGCTTAAATTTTTCTTCTTTTTGCTGTATTTTAGTAGAAATTGTGATATTTTTGTTTCTTTTAGTCCATATTTAGCCTGTTTTAAGAGCTTTTTGAAATTCAGAGTAGTTTCATGCGTCATAATTAAAGCTGATAAATCTTTAATTTTTTTGTATTTATTTGTTGATGTATGTATAGATAAAAACACATCTTCAAGACCATCCCTTTCATTTTTAGTCAGTACACCCATTACGCTACTCCTCTAACTTATTGATTTTTCTTACAGCTCTAATGATTTCATCATCATCCAATTTACCTAACATCTTCATAACGGTTGCAGCCGCCTGAGGTTTTGCACGCCCCAGTTTCCAGTCTTGATATGTGCGCATAGAAATCCCTAGACTTTTTGCCATATCTTTAAGGGAAATTTTTTTCCCATTATTTTGAGACTCTATTGAGTTATGTAAGATATTAAATAAATCATTAATTTGCATAAGCAAGATTATACGGATTTAATACTTAAATATACATTTTATTTAATATAAATGTTCAAATATAGTATGTTATATATTATATATAGTGTTAAATATAAAATTTTAACTATATATTACAATGTAAACAATATATTATACACGGTTTTCCGTATAAAATTACTATAGTTTGTTCCAATATATAGAAAAATAAAAATATTTTTACTTATTCTTCTATGACTATTGATTTTGCGACAGGATGGAGGGTGATGATATTTTCTTTCATCTCAAGATAAAAAGGAGTGTAGAATTGTGCATCTGTTTTATATGATATTTCATGAGATTCATCTATTGTAAATACAATATTGTTGAGACCTCTAAAAGGTTCTTTTACAGTAATAGTGGCGTTTTTGTAGGAGTTTTGTATTGCTTTTTTTTCATTTTTTAGAGATTGGATCTCTTTTTTTAATTCTTCAACTCTGCTTAGGCTGTGTCTTTTTGCTTCTTCCAGCTTATATTTAAGATCTTCAAGATCACTCTCTATAAATTTTATTTTACTCTCTAATATTGGGATATCGCGGTAATTGATTTTAAACAGGTTATCTTCTCCGCTTACAAGGCGCACGGTAATCGAATTTGAAGCATAAACCTTCAAATTGTTTTTAACATGCCCTATAGTGACATCTTGTGCATATACTGCGCCGCCTATAGAAGATTCAATATCCACAGTGGTCGCATAAACGACACCGCCTTCAAGGAGTTTTATTTTTCCTTCATGGCATCTTAGCGTGCCTTTATGTCTGTTAACGCTTGCATATTTTGCATATTGTATGGAATCTTGGTGTGTGGCACCATCAATTTCCAGTGTTACAGCTTCGAGACGACTCTTTGCACCGACAAAACCATCTACATGTATTCTTTCTGAAACAAGAATGACTCCCTCTTTGATTGTATCTCGATTTGTATCATGTTGTGTGACTACAACTTCAATATTATTATCCTCCAAGTCATCGACGAGGTCTCTATGTCTTGAAATTTCACTAATTTTAATGCGGTTATCAACAAGTAATTCTTTGCCGTCATAATGTATATAACCGCGTATTTTACTAATATAGCGTTTTGTTGTTGTATTTTCTTCGATTTTAATAGAGTTTTCATCAACTCTAGCCTGTAAATCATCTACATTATTGGCAAAAGCTGTATCTATATACTCCCCAAAAGCATTCAATCCGTTCTGCCCGTAAATAGGTTTTTTGTACTCAACAAGTACTTCATTCTCTTCTACTTCAACCACTTCGCTCTTATGCTCTTTTTCTTGAAACCAAAATATAAGTTTGCTTGGGCGTGTGATAAGAGGGGTTATACCGTTAAAGAGCGGAATTTTTACTCGTTTGATAAATTTTCCCGCATAGATGTATTTTACTAAAAGTTTCAGATACTTTTTCATATCTTCATCAAATATGTTGATGAGTATTTGATGATATGCCTTAATCTTATTGAACTCTCTAAAAAGTTTTTTCAACAAATCAATGGGCTTATATGTTTTGTAAGGAATTTTTGAATCTGGTGATAAAATGAGCGTAGGATGGGTGGAGTATTTTGAATAATCAATAGTATACTCAAGTTCTAGTTCTGTTTTCTCTCTTTGCATAGCTGTAATAGTATAGAGCTGATGAAACTCGATATGTTCATTAAGGATTCTTTCTTTGTCCATATAACTCTTTTGTACATCTTTGCTGTAGAGTTCAAAAGATTCGGTCGCATTACTTTTTATATAAGTGTCAACCTTATTAATAAGGAAATCACATTCTGATGGAGAAATAAGATTTTCTTCTGCAAAAATATTTAATGCTTCTGCTATATACCTCGTTTTTATGATTTTATTTTCTATTTTTGGCATTATTTAATACTCGAGTAAATCGCTGTAATCATATTTGGCAAAATCAAGGTAGAGCTTACCATTTTGTTTGATTACTCTGACATCACTGTCATAAACTGCCAAAAATCTTTTTTTAATGATTTTTCTCTGGTAAGGTTCTAACTCAAGTGTTTTAAGGTAGCTTTTGAGCTCGACAATCTTATTTTCCTCTTCTACATCTATTGCTTTTTGCGTTTGAGGTAAAGGTTCAACATCATGCACGGTATTTGTACTTTGGGCAAGAAGTTTTGTGTTAAGCAGTTCTAGAACTTGTTTTAACTGTTCATCTTTTGTACTATAGACTTTTTCTATTTTACTCATCTCATCGCGAAGCATTTGCTCTTTGTCATCTATAAGTTTGTCTATTTTTTCTTCTAGCTGTACAATTTTAGCTTTGAGCTGCAGGTTCTCTTTTTGATACAATGATAAAACCATTGCAACTGTTGTTCTTGGTTTTGCCGGTGATTTACTTGGAGATGATGGCTGTGCCTGTTTTTGGGGGACTTCATCAGGAACGATTATATAGACAGTATCATCTTCAACAATATAGTTTAGTTTTTTGGTACGAAGTTTGGAATTAATCATCTCTTTTGACATTTTGAATTTTTTTGAATACTCATCAAGTGTCAGTTTCATTCATCTTCCTTTCTTTAATGCT
Source organism: Sulfurimonas autotrophica DSM 16294 (assembly GCF_000147355.1). Classification (NCBI taxonomy): domain Bacteria; kingdom Pseudomonadati; phylum Campylobacterota; class Epsilonproteobacteria; order Campylobacterales; family Sulfurimonadaceae; genus Sulfurimonas; species Sulfurimonas autotrophica. Next base: position 1,681,466 of record NC_014506.1, on the reverse strand, counting down.
TGTTTAAAATTTATAAATTGGAGGGATAATTATACCCGATTTTCTCAGCCATACACGGTATCCCTTCTTTTCATTGTTGTGTTTGTCTTTAAATCTGTAAAGCGGTGATTTTTTGAACTCTCTTTCTATGAGTAGTTGATTATACTCTTTGTGCACAGTTATGAAGCGCTGAAAGTTGTAATATGCCTCATCAGAAATCATTACCGTTGAAATATTGAAGTCTTTAAGCTCTAAATATCGGGCACAGTCGTTAAGTCCTGTTCCTATAAAATTTTTATGCCCTAAAATATCTGTAAACTGGTTGATTTTCCCTGTATGAGCAGCTATACGTAAGCCTTGAAAATAAGAAAATTTTTTTGAAATTTGTTCTGAAAAATGATTAAAACTCAGTCCAAGAATTGTTCCATAGCCTCTGAACTTTGGTGTGAGTATGCAATAAAAGCCGTCACCAGTGGGAATATAGCCCAATATCAGTTCGCTCAGTGGAAGTTTTGCATTCTCTAGTATCCGCTCAATAATCTTTTTGTAACTACGTGTTAAAAAGTTGATGATTTCAAGCTGCTGTTTTGTGGTGAGTATAGAAAAATTAATAATATCTATGAGAACAATATCTGTATTAATTTCTGTTTTGCTACTCATTCTCAAAATCCTTTGGTGTATGATTTTAGCATAAAGTTCTTTTAAATGAACTATATATTATAATTTCAAAAATTATGTAGGGAATTATTATGAGTAATGGTGTATTGGATATTGTTAAACCTGGAGTTCTTTTCGGTGATGATGTTTTAAAGGTATATGAACATGCTAAAAAGGTCGGCTTTGCCATACCTGCCGTTAATGTGGTAAATACAGACTCCGTCAACGGTGTTTTAGAAGCTGCCGCAAAAGCTAATTCTCCTGTTATTATACAGTTTAGTAACGGCGGTGCTTCTTATTATGCAGGGAAAGGTTTGAATAATGACGGTGAAAAAGCGGCGATTGTCGGTGCTGTTGCCGGTGCGATTCATACACATATGATGGCAGAAGCATACGGTGTTGCCGTTATTTTACATACGGATCATGCATCGAAGAAACTGCTTCCATGGATAAATGCTCTGCTTGAAGCAGGTGAGAGTTATTATAAAACACAGGGTAAACCGCTTTTTTCTTCTCACATGCTTGACCTCTCCGAAGAGTCTTTAAATGAAAATATTGGTACATGTAAGGCTTATTTGGAGAGAATGAGTAAAATCGGTATGAGTATTGAGATAGAACTCGGCTGTACAGGCGGAGAAGAAGACGGTGTTGACAATACGAACATTGACAATGCTCTTTTATACACGCAGCCAGAAGAAGTCGCACTCGCGTATAAAGAATTGAGTGAAATTTCTTCAAACTTTACTATAGCAGCTTCGTTTGGAAACGTGCACGGTGTTTATAAACCGGGTAATGTACAGTTGACGCCTAAAATTTTAGATAATTCACAAAAATATATTCAAGAGAAATTCCATACAGAAGAAGAACCTGTAAATTTTGTATTTCACGGTGGTTCAGGGTCACTTCCTTCTGAAATAAGCGAAGCCATCGGGTACGGTGTTGTGAAAATGAATATAGATACCGATACTCAATGGGCAACATGGGACGGTGTTCGCAAATATGTAGAAAAATATCACGATTATCTTCAAAGCCAAATCGGAAACCCCCAAGGCGAAGATAAACCGAATAAAAAATATTATGATCCTAGAAAATGGCTTCGTGCAGGTCAAGAGAACTTGGTCGAGCGTGTGATTCAAGCCTATAAAGACTTAAATGCGATGGATAGAAACTAAGTATTGAGTTTTTTATGAATATCCTTGATACTTTTTGTATCGGGATTTTTTATATAATGTATATGTAAAAGCTGCTTGAGTTTGTTTTCGTTAAACCTCCAAAAGTGTTCGACATCAAAATCTTCATGCTGTGTCACCATCTCAATTAATTCTTTTTCTGTGAGTTCTCCATTGCTTCCTTTAATAATTTTTAAAATCAAACCTATTAACTCTGTTTGTGCCTGAGGCGTTGTGTCATCATCATGCAAAGCCTTACTTGGCATGAATTTGTAGACTTTCCATATACTTACTATAAGTGCTAAAACAAAGGCAATCATCATCCATGAAGAGAGCGATATATCCATAAATATCCTTTTTTTACTCAATTATAGGCTTATTTTGATAAAATTCTATTTATGAATGATAAAGTATTTGCAAAACCGATAAAAAAACAGTTTGAATTTGATGAAGAGGTTGCAGCCGTCTTTGATGATATGCTTGAGAGAAGCGTACCCTTTTATAAAGAGTCTCAGAAAATTACAGAATTTTTTGCCCTCAAAAACTTGAATGAAAACGGGAGAGTATATGATTTGGGCTGTTCAACGGCATCAACACTGCTTAATATCCATAGAAAATTATCAACGAACGCAGAACTCATCGGTCTTGACAACTCTGAGGCAATGTTGCAACGTGCGAGGCAGAAATGTGAAGCATACGGTGCGGATATTGAAGTTTGCAATGCTGACATACTTGAGTACGACTACAAAGAGGCAGATGTTTTTATAAGTAACTATACTCTGCAATTTATCCGTCCCCTTGTACGCGAAGAATTAGTAAAAAAAATTGCAGCTGCATTACAAAAAGAGGGTGCTTTTATATTTAGCGAAAAGGTAATTTCTCATCATCCAAAACTCAATAAAGAGTTGATTGAATGCTATTATGATTTTAAAAAGGAACAAGGCTACTCAGAGTATGAGATTATGCAAAAACGTGAAGCTTTGGAAAATGTGCTTGTACCTTACAGTGAAGAAGAAAATATAAAAATGGCATTAAATGCAGGTTTTTCTCATTGTGAAGTACTTTTGAGATGGGCCAATTTTGCTACTTTTATAGCTTTAAAATAAGAGAAAATTCATTTTCATTTCATCTTCTTTGTATATTATTGAAGTAAATATATACAAAGGCTAATAATGTTTCAAAAAATAATACTTGTTTATCTCCTTTGTATCCCTGTTTTTGCTTCGTCGGTTTCTGTTAGTATTATTAAACCTAAAATGAGCACAATGTCATCTACTATAGAAGTCAACGGTAAAGTTATTTCAAAAAGCAGGTATGCATTAACAGCAAAAATATCAGGTATTCTCCATTGGAAGATTTCTCAAAACAGCACTGTAGCTAAAGGTGATATTATTGCACTTGTAACTAATAAAACAAGAGATAAAAAGTTGCAATATCTGCATAATAAATTAAGCTTACAAACAAATGAACTCAACTTTTTTAAGACAAAACTTCAAACATCACTAGAAAAATATAAAATGGGTGTCGCTTCAAAAAACAGTTATCTTAGTGACAAAATTGCTTATGAACACTTAAAAGAAATTTACCATAGCACGCTAAATGAGTATAACCTGCTTCTTTTAGAACAAAAAAATGCACTTATTAAAGCACCACACAATGGAGTGCTTACAAATTTTGTGTCAAATAATTCTTATATAAATTATGGAACAACTATAGCAATGCTGCTTGATGAAAATAACTATGTAAAACTTTTTGTAGACAGCAGTTATGCTGTAAAAATTAAAAAAGAAATGCAAGTACAACTACAAAGCAGCTACAAAAATTGTTTTGCAACTATCGTCAATATTCTTCCAAAAACTTCTAATAACCTTATGGAACTCATTGCTAAACCGGCTGAGAAACTTCCTTTGAATCTACAACTTACAGCTAAAATCATCTTAAAAAATCTCAATGGTATTCTCATAGCAAAAGAAGCAATAGTTCTTGTTGATAATCGTCCGGCAGTTTATCTTATAGATAAAAACAATATCGCCCATCTCGCTTTTATTGAGATTCAAAAAGATATGCTGCAAAATGCTCTTATCAAAAACACACTTCCAAAAGATGCAAGAGTAGCACTTAAAAATGCCTATATGCTTCATGATAACTTGAGAGTGAGTGTGAAGTAATGCAAGAGAAAAAAGGTTTTTACCTCTACATACTCAAAAATAAACTAGCGATTATTTTAATTATTACACTATTAACTTCTGTTGGGTACAAAGTCTCAACTACTATTCCACAAGGAGTATTGCCCAATATCTTTTTTCCACGTATTGAAGTAAGCATTGACAATGGGCATGCCCCTATTTCACAGATGCTTTACTCCGTTACAAAGCCAAGCGAAGAAGCCCTAAAGAGTGTTCAAGATGTACAAAAGATAGTCTCTTCTACCTCAGTCGGAACAACTGATATTAATATCTACTTCAACTGGAGTATAGACCCTTATCTGGCTTATCAACTCGTTCAGGCTCGTATGGCGGATATTAAAAACTCTATAAGTCCAAACGCCAAAATAACAATTAAACAGGCAACACCGAGCATGTATCCTGTTTCTATTTATGCCATAGGTTCAGACAGTGTTTCTCGTGCAAGATTGACGGAAAAGCTTTATTATGAGTTAAAACCTGTTATGCTTGGAATCGATGGAGTATATGATATACAGATGAAATCTCCTGCATGGAGTGAGTATAAACTTATACTTGATGGCAAAAAAGTAGCAGCGTATAAATTAAATATAGATGATATTATCACACAGTTAAAAGCCCAAAACAGTATAGATTTTTTGGGACTTATTAATGATAAACATACTCAGTATATTCTTTCACTCAATCAAAAAAGAACCAATGCAAATGATTTTTTAAAATTAAATATATCTCTTGGAAATGGTAAAAGTATAAAACTGAGTGATATTGCACTGCTTATAGAGAGAGAAAATCCTGTTAAAGAGATTTCTGCTGTAAGTGGCTTTAAAAATGCTGTTGTATTTGATTTGCTTCGTCAGCCAAATGCAAATGCCATAGATGTTCAAAAGGCCTTTAATAAAAAAGTAGATGCACTCAATAAAAAACTCGCCAAAGACGGCATTAAACTTAAGAAGTATTATGATGGTACTGTTTTTATCAAAAAAGCTGTAAGAAGTGTTGTTGATGCCATAGTAATTGGTTCATTTATAGCTGTTTTAATCATATTTTTCTTTTTAAGAAAATTTACACTCTCTTTAGCTGCACTTTTTATTATTCCTGTTACTTTTTTTATAACCATAATAGGTATGAAACTTATTGGTATTGATTTTAATATTTTTTCTCTTGGCGGTATGGTTGCGGCGATGGGAGGACTGATTGATCAAATGCTGATAGTTGTTGAAAATATAGAACGTCATTACGAAAACGGGGAGACAAAACGGAATGCCATTATCAAGGGATCTGGTGAGATTTTGCCTATTATGAGTGTTGCTACAACAATTTCTGTTTTAATATTTGTTCCTCTTTTGCTTGTCAGTGGCATAGTCGGAGTCTTTTTTAAACAATTAGCGATAGTTTTGGTTATAACTTACTTCATCTCCCAACTAATAGCGATTTTTTTAACTCCTGTAATAGCATATATAATGCTTCCAAAGGAACAAAATAAAAATGAAGATTTTATGCAGAAATATATAGATAAATATATAAATTTTATGCGTAAAAGTTTTAAGCACTCTTGGGTTTCAATTCCATTAATTATAGCTTTTTTAGCTACGTCGGCAGTTTTATATCTTCATATTCCGTCAGCTTTCCTGCCACAATGGGATGAGGGAAATATTGTTGTTGATTTGGTTTTACCAACAGAAATAACACTCAATCAATCTCAAGAAGAGTTTGATGAAATAGGTATGATACTCAGTAAAATACCAGAGGTAAAAAATTGGACTATGCGCATTGGAACCGGACTTGGAAAACTAAATATTCCCATAAATCAGGGTGATTTTTTAGTTACGCTCAAAGCAAATCATAAACGCAGCAGTTTTGAGGTAATAGATGATATACGCAAAAAGATTGAAGCACAAATACCAAATATTGTAGAACTTGGACTTTCACAGGTACTTGAAGATAGACTTGGTGATATTATGGGTGCAGATGCACCTATTTCTGTGCATCTGTTTGGCTCAAATCCCGAAGAGCTCATTACCCAAGGTTACAAGCTGCAAAAAGTTCTCAGAAAAATAAAAGATGTGGAAGAGGTAAATGTTTTAACATCGTATGCTTCTCCTGCTATTAATATAAAAGCAAAAAGTATCGCACGTTCACGCTATGGCATAGATGAGGCGATGATAAGAAGTCAAATCAGTGCACTTTATTATGGAAAAATTGTGGCTTCTGTGGCAAATGGTGAAAAACTTATTAATCTTCGAGTTTTAATGAGCAGACCAAATATTGATCCTATTGCATATTTGAAAAAAGATCTAAAAATTTATTCACCAACACTAAAACAAAGAATTCCACTTAAAGAGTTGGCAGATATCTCTTATGAAAACAAAGTAGCCGAAGTCAGTCATTATAATCTGTCTCCGGTATGTGTATTGGGTATTCGTTTTACCGGGAATGATATGAGCGGCGTTGTTGCCAAAATTAAAAAAGAGATGAACAATGCAAAAATCCCTGATAACATTACAACTGAAATCAGCGGATTTTATAAAGAACAGCAAAAATCATTTAAACAGATGAGTTTAGTTATACTTTTTGCTGTCACTATCATTTTTATCGGTCTGTTGCTAAACTTCAGCTCACTCCGTATCGCTGTTGCTATTGTTACTGCACTTATATTAACATCTACCGGAGTATTCTTAGCTTTGTATTTAACACATAAGCCTTTGGATATTATGGCTTTTATGGGTGTTTTAATTGTTTTAAGTATTGTTATAAACAATAATGTATTGATATATGATTTTTTTCAGATGAACTTAAATCATCAGACCTGTGAGATAGAACAACAGCTCGATGCACTTGCTTTAAGGGCAAAACCGATTCTTATGACTATGGTGTCAAATGCTTTGGCACTGCTGCCTATCGCTCTTGCTATTGGAACAGGTACACAAATCATTCAAGATTTGGCTATTTCCATCATGGGAGGATTACTTTTTGCTATTGTTATAAATTTATATATTATTCCGCTCTTTTTTCATTTTATAAGGATTCGCTAGATGAAATATATATTCTTTTTATTTTCTTGTGTGACACTCCTGTCTTCTCAGTCTTACAATGAAATAATACTAAAAGAGATTCAAAATATAAACCCTACAAACCAAAAATTTTCATTTTTGCATTTAAAAACAGCTATTTTATCATTGTAGATGATGCCGATGATGAAGGACTGGGTTTAAAGCAATTTTCTTGGCTTAAGCAGGAGTTGCGAAAATGCTCAATAAACTGTTTGAGAGGTACAATGTGACGAAGCTCTTTTGCTCTCATATACATGCTTATTATCATGGGATTTGGCATAAAACTCCTTATATCATTTCAGGCGGTGCCGGTGCACCCTTAAAAGACGGAGGATTTTTTCATTATATTAAAGTCACAGTTGAGAATGAAAACATAAGCTATCAAGTGATAAAAATAACACCATAGCTTTTCATTTTTATTTCATTTTCACATCATAAACTTCTTCATCAAAATAAAGTGAGGATTTTATGAAAAAGTTTATTATATCAATTGCAATTTTGCTTGAAATGAGCAATTGGCTCTATGCAAAAAGTGCGACAGAATCGATAGGTGATATTTTATCAATTGCAATTCCTGCCGGAGCTTACGGCACATCTCTTTATCTTGGTGATAAAGATGGACAGATGCAGTTTTATAAAAGTTTTGGCTCAACTATGGCTGCTACATATATTTTGAAATATACCGTAAGAGAAAAAAGACCAGATAGTAATAACAAGGACTCTTTCCCCTCAGGTCATATATCAAGTGCATTTGCCGGGGCTAGTTTTATACATAAACGCTATGGATTAAAATATGCAATTTTGCCATATATTGCAGCTGCATATACAGGTTACAGCAGAGTACATGTAAATAGACATCACCCAATCGACGTATATGCCGGAGCCGCACTCGGAATTCTTTCAAGTTGGTATTTTGTTACACCATATAAAAACTTACAAGTTACACCAATTGTAGGTAGTGATTTCAAAGGATTGAGTTTAAGTTATAAATGGTAAAACATAATATGCTCTCAAATGAGACAAAAGCAATTGTTCAAATTTCATTTTCTCCTTTTTCTTGCTTTTGCCTCATTTGAGGGCATAAAATTAGGTACAATTAAAAAATGAAACTACTTATCATAGAAGACGATGAAAATATTCTCTCTTTTTTAAAAAGAGGATTTGATGAAGACGGATACATTGTTGACAGTGCCTTAGACGGTGAAGACGGGGAGTATCTAGCAGGTATGAACTCTTATGATGTAATCATTATGGACTGGATGTTGCCATACAAAAGTGGGATTGAGATTACAAAATCTTTGCGAGAAAAGAAGATTACAACGCCTATCCTTATACTCAGTGCAAAAGGCGAGATTGAAGATAAAGTTACGGGTTTGCAACATGGTGCAGATGATTATCTCGCTAAGCCATTTTCATATAAAGAGCTTGTTGCAAGGGTTGAAGCTTTGCATAGAAGAGATATTTCAAACGGTGTCAATCTTATCACTTTAGGAAATATAATCATCAATAGCGATACAAAAACAGTGCGTAAAGATGATGAAAATATTGAACTCAGTGCAAAAGAGTATGAACTTTTACTATTTTTGATAAAACATAAAAACGGTTTTGTATCAAATGCAATGATAGAAGAACAACTTTGGAATAATCAAGAGTACATTAACTCAAATGTTATTCAGGTGACCATTTACCACTTACGAAAAAAGCTCGGAAAAGAGTTTATCAAAAGCAATAGAGGCATAGGATATAAAATTGCAGTTTAAATCTCTGAAAATCCGTATACTGCTTTGGTTTGGAAGCCTTGCATTTGTGGTTTTATCCTTATTCGCTTTTTCATTTAACTACTTTCTTAATCAAAGTATTGATAATAATATTAAAAGTAAATTGCAGCTCTTAGCACATAAAAGAGATAAAAAAATTCCAAATGTGGAAGTTTTAACACTTCATAATGGCACAATAGAAGACTCTACAGCATTGTTTTCACTTAAAAACTATAAAAAATACCTCAATCAAAAAGAAAATTTTTTTATAATCACACACACTGGCGATGATGATTATATAGATGCGCTCTATATAGACGAACAAGGTGTAAAAACAACTTTGATATTAAGAAAAAATATTGATAATAGGATAGAAAATTTTCAAGATGTACTGCTCTTTCTTATCCCGATTTTACTGCTGGCCTTTATATTTTTGGCAAGTAAAATGATAGATAAAATTCTTTTGCCCATAAACAAACTTATTAATGCCACAAAAGATATCTCGATTACAAAATTTACACAAGAGATAGAACTTCCAAAAGATGAAGATGAAATAAAAGAGCTGGTGCTCTCTTTTAATGCAATGATTAAGAGACTGCAAAACGGGGTTGAGAGATTGGACAGATTTAATACTGATGTTTCACATGAACTTAAAACGCCTCTTACTGTTATTCAAGGCGAGATAGAAATCGCATTGAGAAAACTACGCACTCCTCAGAAGTACGAACAGAGCCTAAAAACCATACAAAAACAATCAAAACAGATAGAACTTATAGTTAAACAGCTGCTTCTTTTAACAAAATACTCCAAAGAGAATATCAAAGAATCCTTTGAAAAGTGCTCTGTTGATACCTTACTGATGCAGGTTATAGATAAATTCCAATTACAATTTCAGGAAAAAAATCTCAAATTGCATATAGAAAAAATTGAGCCAATAAATATGCAGGCTAATCCAATACTAATAGAATCTATTTTTGTAAATCTCATAGATAATGCCATAAAATACACTTCAAAAAATAGAAATATTTACATTTCACTTTATCAAGATTCTAAAATTTATTTCAGTATAAAAGATGAGGGCATAGGAATATCAAAAGAGCATCTCTCAAAAATCACAGAACGCTTTTACAGAGCTGACAGCTCACGTAATAAAAAAATTGAAGGTTTTGGATTGGGTCTAAGTATTGTCAAAAATAGTGTTTTGATGCATGATGGAAATTTAGAGATAGAGTCTGATAAAGAAAATGGAACTACTGTGAAGGTGGTTTTTTAAATTATAGCTTAACAGCCTAATAATTCAAGCTCTTTCTCATGCTCTAATGAACCATGATGACGAAATGATAAAAAAGATAGCTTTAGTTTCACTCATTGCTTTGAGTGCAAACGCAGATATGACAAATTTTTATAAAGCAGCGCTTCAGCATTTACAATATGATAAAACCTATATATCGACAGTTGAACTCTCAGTCAATTACCTAAGTTCAAATCATCAATGCTATTGCAAGCGGGAGTGTTTATGAGCGAAGCCATAGTGATTTTACGGTCTCAAAAACTACCAAACATTTTTTTGAACTTTCGGTTCTTCTTTTACAAAAAGGCTTTTTACTTTTTTGGCACCTTTTTTTATCTCTTTACCCATAGTATCATAAGTGATGATGTCGTCTTCACCACACTCTTTATGGTAATATCCCTGCAGGTCATAGTACTCTTTGCAATCACTGTAGACTTTTGCAGAGATGCCGTGTTTATTTACACAACCGCTAAAAAGGATGCTAAGTAAAATCAGTAAATATATTTTAATCATAATGACTTCTAAGCACTTTGCATACCTAAACTTTGAAACTCTCTTTTGTTTTACAAAATTGGGTTAAAAAACACTCATCGCACTTTGGATTTTTGGCGGTGCATATGTATCGTCCAAACAAAACCATTGCCTGATGGAGTACATGTAAGTCAGTTTTAAATTTTTTTACCAAAGTAGCTTCTGTAGCTTTTGCGGTTTTATCATCACTGAGACCGAGTCTGTGTGCAACACGAAAAACATGGGTATCCACTGCCATAAGATTTGCACCGGTATATTCTATCATCACAACATGTGCCGTTTTTTGCCCGACACCGGCAAGTGTCTGCAAATCTTTTTCATTCATCGGAATTTCACCGTTATAAACCTCTACAACACGTTTTGCCATAGCAATAAGATTTTTTGCTTTATTATTAAAGAATGAACAACTGTTAATAAGTTCTTTAACATCTTCAATAGCGGCATTTGCCAAATCTTGAGGTGTCGGATATTTTTCAAACAGGAGAGGCGTAATAAGATTGACTCTTTTGTCAGTGCATTGTGCTGAGAGTGCAACTGCAATGACGAGTTCATAGGCATTTTTATAGTGAAGTTCCGTCACTGCATCGCTGTAACGCTCAATAAAGCGTTTTTTAATCTCTTGTATCTCTTTTTTTGTTGCTTTTTTCATAGATGTATTTTAGCAACTTATATGTTATAATCAAAGCAATGACTTATCATAGGAGAAAAATATGGGTATATTTTCACTATTTTCAAAACAAAAAAGCGTCCATGTGTATGATGCAAGCAGGAAAAAAGAGACATTGCTTTCACAGTTGGACAAAGATTTTTTTGCCGAAGTGGCTGACAGCAGTGATACGATGATGCTCTATTTTCTGCATGGCGAGGGATGGATAGGTGCTAATAAAACTTTTTTTAATACTATGAATTATTATGATATAAAAGATTTTAAAAGAGAAAATGAAAGTATTCGCGATATATTTTTGAATGAGAGTGAAGAGATATTTACAGAGTCTGACAAAAGTTGGCTGGATTATATTAAAAAATATAAAAGTGATGGTTATAGAGTGAGTATGACCGATGAAAAAGGGAATTTGTTAAGTATAGAAGCTAAATGCCATAAATATTCAAAAAACACTAAACTGTATATTTTGGAATTAAAAGATATCACAGATTTGCAAAAAGCAAGAATGCAAACAAAAGAGGTTGAAAAGTTAAAAACAAAGTTCTTGTCCAATATAGGGCATGAATTCAGAACACCGATGAACGGCATTTTAGGTTTTATAGAATTACTTAAATCCACTGATCTTGATGAACATCAAAATGAGTATCTTGATATGATTGATTATTCTTCAAAGAATTTAATGAATAACATTGAAACCTTGTTAGATTTATCACAGCTTCAAAGCGGACGTCTTGAAGTAGAGTTAGAACCTTTTAACCTGCTAGTTGAAATGGAAAAACTCATTTATACATGTTTTGATAAAGCTAACAATAATGGTGTTGGGGTTATGAGTTTTATTGATCCAAAACTGCCTCAAGAATTAGAGGGAGATGCGAAAAAAATCTTGCAGGTTATGCGTTCTATCATTCAAAATGCGATTAAGTTTACGCCGCATGGCGGTAAAGTCATTATAGAGGTCAAACTTTTAAAACGACTCCAAAATGGAGCTTGTACCATTGGTTTTGGCGTAAAAGATAATGGTCAAGGGATGTCTCAAGAGCAGATAGCTCTCATGGATGAGCCTTTTACAGCGGGTAGTCATGCGGATGAGAGACTCGGAATCGGGTTGAGCCTTTCAAGTGGTTTGGTAAAACTGATGGACTCTGAACTACGAATAAACAGTGAAATAGGCAGTGGTACCTATGTGAATTTTGTTCTTAATTTTAAAGAATCAAGAGGTCAAAATTATAAAATGATGCCGGGTAAAAAAGCCAAAGTACTTTTATTAGATAAAGAAAAAGTTGATGATGCTAACTTTCTAACTATATATCTGCGTTCATTTGCTATAGATGTAACCAAATCTTCTGAATTGAACGAAGATGTTTATGATGATATAGATGAACTCTATATTGTAGCGAATCAGGATGATTCTTCATGGATGCTTGACCTTGCAACCTACACGAAAAAAGCACCTGTGATTCTTCTTTTAGAAGAAGATGAAAAACTGCAAACGAAAATGACACATATTGTGGACGAAGTGATACAAAAACCATTATTGGCAAGTTCTGTCGCCAAACATCTTTATATGGCAAACAGTTTTAAATACACAAGCGATGATGAAAATCAATTAAAAATCAAAGACAAAATTGATGCTTTGGTAGTGGAAGATAATTTGATTAACCAGCGCCTCATTAAAATACTGCTTCAAGAGTACAATATCAAAGTTTCTACTGCATCAAACGGACTTGAGGCTGTTAAAATGTATAAAAAGAAAAAATATGACATTATTTTTATGGATATAGATATGCCTTATATGAACGGAATTGTTGCGACAAAAGAAATTAAAGATATGATGCTTCTCAAATCACAAGCTCCTATTGTTGCACTTACTGCGATGGCTATGGAAGGGGACAAAGAGATGCTTTTAAAAGAAGGTCTTGATGATTATATTTCAAAACCGCTTACACGGGAAAAGTTAGAATATATTTTAGACAAATATCTTAAAATAACACATGAAAATGAATCTGTTTAATAACTATTAATATATTGCTATTAAACTTCTTCTTATCAATCTATAAGGAACTATAATGAATAAAGTTACAATGTTATTATCTGCATTGCTATTGACCGGCTCAATTGCATCTGCAAAAACATTAGTTACAGTAAACGGAAAGGCAATCACGCAACAAGATGTTGACACAGAGCTTATGAATGCGACACAGGGGCGATTTAACCAAGTACCGGCTGACCGTCAAGCTGCATTTAGACAACAGGTTCTTCAACAACTTATAGGAAAAGAGTTAATTTATAATGATGCTAAAAAATCTGGTATTATTAACTCAAAAGAGTATAAAAGTGAGTATAAAAAACTTGAGCAGAGAATGAAAAAAGAACTTGCAATTCAGGTTTGGCAGAAAAAACTTCTTGATAGTATCAAAATTTCAAATAAAGAGCTCAAAGATTACTATAACAAAAACAAAGAAGAGTTTAATGAAAAAGAGAGTGTGCATGCTCGTCATATTTTAGTAAAAGCAGAAGATGAAGCAAAGAAAATTATAGCACAGTTAAAATCATTAAGCGGTGAAAAACTCAAAGAAAAATTTATTGAGCTTGCTAAAAAAGAGTCAACTGGACCAAGCGGACCTAAAGGCGGAGATTTAGGATATTTTTCTAAAGGTCAAATGGTACCTGCTTTTAATGATAAAGTGTTTTCTATGAAAAAAGGTGAAGTGACGCTAAAACCTGTAAAAACGCAATTTGGATACCATGTTATTTATGTGGAAGACAAAAAACCATCTATGACTCGAAGTTTTGATGAGGTAAAAGCATTTATTGAGCAACGTTTAAAAATGGAAAAATTTAAAGCTGTAATGAAGAAAAAAATGGATGCATTACAGAAAAAAGCAGCTATTAAGTAGCTCATGCAAAACTCTCCTCTTTCTAAAATTATTTTAGAGGAGAGAGAGTTTTTTGTCAAGCGGGATGATTTGATTGACCCCTGTCTTGCCGGCAACAAATATAGAAAACTTTACACCCTCTTAAATACTCCAAACAATACTTATAACACCTTGATATCTTATGGTGGTACACAGTCTAATGCAATGCTTGCTATTGCGGCAATGTGTCAGAAAAAAAAGTGGCAATTCATTTATTATACAAAAAAACTTTCTGCTACACAAAAAAATGAATGTGAAGGTAATTATGCGCACGCTCTTGCTTTAGGAATGGAGCACAGAGAGATAGAGAATGATTATTATAAAGAGTACATAGCCTCTTTGCGTTTGAATTTGGATGAAAAAACTCTGCTTGTAGACCAGGGCGGTGCACTAGAGGCGGCAAAAAAAGGTTTAGAAGTGTTGGCACAAGAGATACGCAAGCAAAATACAACTTTACATGTAAAGGCTCTGGCAACACCTTCGGGAACAGGAACAACGGCACTTTTTCTGGCTCTTGCTCTACCTGAATATAAAGTGTATACTACTCCCTGCATCGGTGACAGTGCCTATTTAAAAGAGCAGATGAATGCTTTGGCAAAAATTCCGAGTAACCTCATTATTTTAGAACCGAAAAAAAAGTACCATTTTGCTAAACCGTATCCGGAATTTTATGAAATATATCAGAGCTTACATGTAAAGGGTATTGAATTTGATTTGCTCTACGCTCCGGCGATGTGGCAGGCACTCTTGGAGCAGACAAATGAAAAAGTTATGTATATACACAGCGGAGGTGTGAGCGGTAACAAAAGTATGCTTGCTCGTTATAAGAAAAAAGGACTTATATAAAAGTTACACTCTTCTCGAGCGGTTCTCTTTGGGGCTTATAATTGTTGATTTTAGCCTCTTCATCTGCATAGCCTAAAACCACACTGTATAAAAGAGCAAGATTATCGGGTACTTCTAAAACATCAGCGACCACTTTTCCAAACTCTGTTGTTGAGCCTTGAGGACAGGAATCTACGCTGAACTCTTGTGCTGCAAGCATAATACTCTGCATATAGGCACCGCAATCAATTAAAGCGCCCTGCGCACCGTCAATATTTGCCTTGTCCGTAAAAACAAAAAATACACTTTTTGCACCAAACCATCTAAAATTGTCTTTCCACATTTCAATGCGTGTTTCATTGTCTTTTCGATCAACTTCCATGAGCTTGTAGAGTCCCGCACCTGTGACAATTCTACGCTTTTTGTAAGGATTGACCCACTCAAGAGGGTAGTATTGGATAAACTGCTCATTCTCAATGCCCGCGTCCATTTTTGCAATGATTGCATCTCCAATGTTTTTAAGAACTTTTTCATCTGAGACGGCATATGTTATCCAAGGCTGCATATTGGCACCGCTTGGTGTTTGTGCGGCAGCTTCAAGAATTTTTTCTTGCACTTCTTTAGGAACGCTTTTATTTTGATATGCTCTTTTAGAGGAACGTTGTTTTAAAGCCTGAGTGACACTTAGCATGAATTGTCCTGAATATTTTCGCATATTATAATAAATATGTGGTTATAAAGAGATAAAAGAACTTATGAATTATTTCGCTTAGATTTCTTGACAAATAAAGACTCAGGTAGGTATAATTAAATTTGCAACTAAAGTAGCAAAATGAAACTCGTAAAGAGTATATACTTTCACCATAAATAAAAAAAAGGATTGAGAAATGAAGAATATTTTTGAGAAATTAACACATAATATGACTGAGTCAATTGAGAGCGCGTTGTCTTTGGCTTTACATAATAAAAATCAAGAAGTGACGCCGATACATTTTTTATGGGCGCTTTTGACAAATTCTGATTCTGTGCTGAATCAAATGTTCAATAAAATGGGTGTTGATAAAGTTGCAATGGAGCTTGATATTAAAAGCATGGCGGAAAAACTGCCAAAATCTTCAAGCGTGACAAAAGAGAATATAAAACTTTCTCATGATTTTGTAAGAACGCTGGAAAACGGTATCGGCCTGATGACGAAAAACGGGGATTCTTATCTGGCTGTTGATACGTATATATTGGCAAACCTAAATACAGAGCCGTTTTCGACTATATTACCGAAATACATAGATATTATGCAGCTTACAAAAGAGCTTGAAGCAGCGCGCGGGGGTGCGAAAATTGATTCACAGACTGCTGATGAAACATTGGAATCTCTTTCAAAATACGGTATTGATTTAACAAAAGAAGCAGCGGAGGGGAAACTGTCTCCTGTTATCGGGCGTGATGAAGAGATTGCAAGAACTATGCAGATTCTGATTCGTAAAACAAAAAATAATCCTATGCTTCTTGGTGAGCCGGGTGTCGGTAAAACGGCATTGGTTGAAGGGCTTGCACAAAGAATTCAAAGCGGTGATGTACCGACATCTCTGCAAAATAAGCGTGTTATTGCACTTGATATGTCAGCGCTTATTGCCGGTGCAAAATATCGTGGTGAATTTGAAGACAGATTAAAAGCGGTTATTGATGAAGTAAAAGAGAATGGAAACATTATTCTTTTCATTGATGAGATTCATACAATCGTGGGTGCGGGTGCATCAGAGGGTTCAATGGATGCGGCGAACATCTTAAAACCTGCTCTTGCACGTGGAGAACTTCATACTATCGGTGCAACAACGCTTAAAGAGTATAGAAAGTACTTTGAAAAAGATGCTGCTCTGCAACGCCGTTTCTTACCGATTTCTGTAGATGAACCAACAGTAAATCAGTCACTACAAATTCTTCGCGGAATTAAAGAAAGACTCGAAGCGCACCATAATGTCAGTATCGCAGACAGCGCATTGGTTGCTGCGGCAAAACTTTCCGACAGATATATTGCAGACAGGTTCTTACCGGATAAAGCTATTGACCTTATTGATGAGGCAGCAGCTGAACTAAAAATGCAGATTGAATCTGAGCCGAATGAGCTGAGTGCCGCTAAACGTAAACTCTCAGAGCTTATGGTTGAAAAAGAGGCACTGAAGATGGAAAAAACTCCATCAAATGAGAAACGTCTTGCAGAAATTGAAAAAGAACTTGCTGATATTGAAGAAAAAGTAAGAAAACTAGAATCTCAGTTTCAAACTGAAAAAGAGGTTTTTGAAAAAATCTCAGCTATCAAAGGTGAGATTGAACAAAAACGCCGTGAAGCAGAACTTGCAAAAGCTCGTTCTGAATTTAACCGTGCTGCAGAAATTGAGTACGGTGAAATTCCAAAACTCATTGAGCAGGAAAAAGAGCTTAATGAGCAGTGGGATAGAATGCAGGCAGAGGGAACACTGCTTAAAAACTCTGTGGATGAAGAGTCAATTGCTTCAATTGTAAGCAGATGGACAGGTATTCCTGTAAATAAAATGCTTCAAAGTGAGAAAGATAAAATTATTCACGTTGAAGATGAGTTAAATAAAACTGTTGTCGGTCAATCTCAGGCGACACATGCGGTGGCACGTGCTATTAAACGTAATAAAGCAGGCTTAAGCGATAAGAACAGACCGATAGGTAGTTTCTTATTTCTTGGGCCTACAGGGGTCGGTAAAACACAAACTGCCAAAACTTTGGCGAAGTTCTTGTTTGACTCTGAAGATGCACTCATTAGAATAGATATGAGTGAGTACATGGAGAAACATGCAGTATCACGCTTGGTCGGTGCAGCACCCGGTTATGTAGGTTATGAAGAAGGCGGACAGCTTACAGAAGCGGTAAGAAGAAAACCATATTCAGTTGTTCTTTTTGATGAGGTGGAAAAAGCACATCCTGATGTGTTTAATATGCTGCTGCAAGTGCTTGATGACGGTCGCTTAACAGACAATAAAGGTGTGACAGTTGATTTTAGTAATACTATTATTATCTTGACATCAAATATTGCAAGTGATAAAATCATTACACATGCAGGAAGTCCTGAGCTTGAAGGCATGGTTATGTCTGAACTCAAAAAAGCTTTTAAACCAGAGTTCTTGAACAGACTTGATGATGTGGTTATCTTTAATGCACTTGGTAAAGAACAGATTAAAGGTATTGTAGATATCTTCTTTAGTGAAATTGCCAATAAAGTCAAAGAAAGAGATATTGAGCTCTCTCTTAGCGAAGAGGCAAAAGAGTATATTGCAGAAGCTGGATTTGATCCGGTATATGGGGCTCGTCCGCTTAAACGTGCTCTTTATGAAATCGTTGAAGACCGCTTAGCTGACCTTATCTTAGAAGGTACAGTTAAAGAAGGTTCTCGCGTTGAGTTCACTGTTGTAAACGGTGAAGTGGAAGTTAAGGTTTCTTAAGACTTTAACTTTTTATATGTTCTTCAATGCTTAAAGGTTTTCCTAGATGGAAACCTTGAGCATAATCTACTCCTAATCTTTTCACAGTATCTAAAATTGATTGTGTCGATACAAATTCAGCTATAGTCTCTACATGTAAACGTTGTGCAAGTTCGACAATGGCTTTTTCTAATTCAAGTATTTTTTTATTAATAGCATCATCGGCTGGTGAGGCCATCAATAAAAGCGGTGTTGTTAGCAGTATTAAAAGGGTTTTTTTCATGGCTGTAATCCTGGTACTATGGGTTGTTCTGAGTCTGCTGCATGAGAAATAAGATATTTTTGCAGTTTATTCCTGGTTTGTATAGGCAGTTTTTCAAGTTTATATTTTTTGAGGTGACGTTGGGAAGAAAAAATACGATTCCACTGAATAGCTGCTTTTTGGCCTCCATATAAGTTCAACTTTTTTGCTAAAATAGTAATGTCTTCATCTTGAGCTAATAATATGCTTGAAAACAAAAAAGTTAGTAAAAATAGACTGACATACTGCATAGACGGTGAACCTTGATTGTGTGTTGTTTTAGTATTATAACTTTGTTTTATTACAATAGTATTAAGTGTAAGTGAAATGAACCTTAACCGAGCTTTAAGTAAAGTTTTTGTAAACTTCCGAACTTAAATCAGATAAGGATATGTCGAATGAAAAGAACATACCAACCACATAATACACCTAGAAAACGAACACATGGTTTTAGAGCTAGAATGGCTACTAAAAATGGTCGTAACATAATTAATCGTCGTCGTGCTAAAGGTCGTAAAAAATTGACAGTATAGGCGGATTTAACACATTGAAACTCCATAAAGAGTTTCAATATGTTTATAATAAAGGAAAAAACCAGCACTCACAGAGTGTAGTTTTGTTTTTTCTTCCTCAACCAGGAGTACGCAAAGTAGGTTTTACCGCTACCAAAAAACTGGGAAATGCAGTAAAACGTAATCGTGCGAAACGTCGTCTTCGTGCACTTTTTTGTGAATACTCTGACTCCTTTAAAGATGGTACATATGTTTTTGTTGCAAAAGCAGCAATTTTTGATGCACCTTTTGAAAAACTCACCAATGATTTTAACAAAGTATTAAGTCGTGCGAAAACTCTTACTTAAGCTTTTATGGCTTTATCAGAAATTTTTTACACTAATCGGCTATGGATCATGCCGCTATTATCCTACATGTAGCGAATATGCACGAATAAATTTTGAAAATAATTCAATTTCAAGTGCTTTTTACCACTCTTTTACTAGAATACTACGTTGCAATCAATTTTTTGACGGCGGAATAGAGTATCCACTTTTAGACAGACTCTCTTTAAAGCCCGCTAAACTTGAGATTGATGCTATAAAGTATTGGTTGGTTCCAAATAAAAAAAACCGTTATTACATCATAAAAAATTTTTTATATAAAGGGTAATTTGTGTTAGACAAAATGTCACCAAATCAAAGATTAATAGTAGCGGTACTATTGTCAATAATTTTTTTCGTAGGCTATACTGCGATATTTCCATCGAAAGAACAAAAGGTAGCAGATAATGCTAAAACAGATAAAGTTACATCAAAAACAGATACAAAAAAAGATGTTACAACACGTGTAGAAGAAGCTTCTGGACATGCTATATCCCAACAGGAAAAGATAGCTCAGAGTATATCAAATAACATTGTTACAATTAAAAATAAGAATTTTATTTTAAAGATAGATACATTGGGACGTATGTCTTCCAAAGAACTTCTTGAAGATAAATTTAGAAATACTGATAATTTACATGCGCAGGTAATTCCAAGTACAGGAACAAAGCCTTTGTATATTCGTTTTGCTGAGGATGCAATAAATGATGAAGCTACAAAAGTTCCATATACGGCAAATGTAAGTGAAGTATCACTAAAAGACAAACCTGTTACCGTAACATTAACACAAAAGTTATCTGCTCTTACTGTAACAAAAGTGTTAACATTTTATACTGATGGTCATTATGATGCAAAAATTTCCACTTCAAAGGATGTGAGACATTATATTTATCTTGGGGACAGACCAAAAGTCTCTAAAAAACTTATGGCAGTTGCGGGTGCACTTATATATACAGATGATGACGTTGCGCATATTATTGAAGATGGAGATGCTGAAGGCAGACAGGTGTTCCAAGGTGTAAAACTGGCATCTTCATTTGATCAGTATACGGCAATTATATTGTATGGTTTTACAAAAGATACAAATATTATAGTTGAACGTGGAAAAGATGACAATCCGGTTGTTTATTTTGATGCTAGAAAAGATGAAAACATTCATGGATATATCGGGCCAAAAGAGCATAAAATTTTAAAAGCAATTGATCCTGTACTTACAAATGCAATCGAATACGGCTGGTTTACTTTTGCTGCGAAACCTCTTTTTGCCGTTCTTTCATGGCTGCATGGTATTTTTGGTAACTGGGGATGGGCGATTATTGCTTTAACTGCACTGATTCGTGCTGTTTTATATCCTTTGACATACAAAGGTATGGTCTCTATGCAAAAGATGAAAGAGCTTGCGCCTAAGCTTAAAGAATTGAAAGAAAAATATAAAAAAGATCCACAACGATTAAATGCAGCTACGATGGAGATGTATAAGAAGCACGGTGCAAACCCTCTAGGTGGTTGTTTACCTATGATATTACAGATTCCTGTATTTTTTGCGCTTTATCGTACGCTTTTAAATGCAGTTGAACTTCAGGGTGCAGATTGGATTCTTTGGATTAATGACTTGTCACGTATGGATCCGTACTATGTATTACCAATTTTAATGGGTGCGTCAATGTTCATACAACAGCGCATGACACCAAATAATTTTACAGACCCTATGCAGGAAAAAGTATTTAAATACCTTCCGGTAATATTTACATTTTTCTTTGTAACTTTCCCTTCAGGACTTGTTCTGTACTGGTTTACAAATAACCTTTTCTCAATTGCACAACAGTTTATGGTAAATCAACAGTTTAAAAACGCAAAAGATGCAAAAGTGGCAATTGAAAAAAATAGCGAGAAATAAAAATGATTAAAATTGAAGCAGTAACATTAGAAGGTGCATTTAAAGATGCAGCTGCTGCCTTGGATTGCTCGGTAACTCAACTAGCTGTTGAAGTTGTACAGGCTCCAAGTGGTGGATTTTTAGGATTGTTTAAAAAGAAAGCGATAATCGTTGCAACGATAAAAAATGAGCTTTTGGATGAAAAGAAAAAAGTAGCAACAGTGCAGGTTCCTGAAACTCCAAAAGTTATAGAAGTAGCAGAAGATATAACACCGGCACATACAATGCTTAATGATACTATTATGCCGACTTCTTTTGTTAGTGATCAAGATGAAGACGAGATGGAAGAAGACTTGGCAAGCGGTCTTGATTATACGGCAGATTATGATGATGAATATGATGATGAAATATCCGAAGAAGCAGCACCTTTGGTTGATATACAAGTTGTAGCAAAAGAGGTAAAAGCAGATATTAACAAGCTTTTTGATCTTATATGTTTTGAGATAGAAAAAATAGAAGTTTCAGCTTATGATAAAGAAACACTCCTTATAGAGTTCAAAGGTGAAGATGCTGCATTGTTAATCGGGAAAGAGGGGTACAGATATAAAGCACTCTCATATATGATATTTAATTGGATTAATACAAAGTATGATGTGCAGCTGCGTCTTGAAATAGCAGAATTTTTGAAAAACCAAGAAGAATCCGTTGCAAGATATTTAACAAACGTATATGAAAATATAGATAGAGACGGACGTGCTCAGACAAAAATACTTGATGGTGTTTTGGTACAAATTGCTTTGAAAGAGCTGCGAGAGAGATACCCTGATAAATACGTTGTTATCCGTTCCACAAAAGACGGACTCAAATATATAATCGTAAACGATTATCATAATAATTAAATTATGAATGAGACTATAGCCGCCATTGCAACAGCCAATGGTATCGGCTCTATTGCTATTATACGATTAAGCGGTGAGCATGCTTTAGATATAGCAAAAAAGCTTACATGTAAAGAAAACTTCACTCCCAGACATGCAACACTTACAAATATTTATAATGATAATAATGAACTTATTGATGAAGCTATTGTTATTTATTTTAAAGGGCCGTACTCTTTTACGGCTGAAGATGTTGTAGAAATTCAGTGTCACGGTGGGTTTATTGTTGCACAAACTATACTCAGGGCAACACTTAAAGCCGGAGCACGTCTTGCAAATGCCGGTGAGTTTTCCAAACGGGCTTTTTTTAACGGTAGAATTGATTTAAGTGAAGCAGAGGCAATTGCACAACTCATAGAAGCAAAAAGTGAAGATGCGGCAAAGATTCTTGCTTCTCAAATGAAGGGATCGCTTAAAGAGTTTATAGAACAGGTTCGTGATGATATTATTCATATTTTAGCGTATAGTGAAGTAAGTATTGATTATGCCGAAGAAGATTTACCCGAAGATTTAGTAGCACAAATACAAGCCAAACTAGATGAACTTTATACCTTACTTGAAAAAACACTCATAACCTCAAAATCACGAGAAGGTTTAATGCAGGGGTTTCGTGTGGCTATTATAGGCAAGCCCAATGTCGGCAAAAGCTCACTCTTAAATACTTTACTTAATTATAATCGTGCCATAGTGAGCGATATAGCGGGTACGACACGTGATACGATTGAAGAGCAAGTTAAAATCGGGACACACCTGATACGTATTGTCGATACGGCAGGTATCCGTGAATCAAACGATGAGATAGAACGCATAGGAATACAGCGCTCTCTTGAAGCTATCAATGAGAGTGATATAGTTATAGCACTTTTTGACGGCTCACGTAAAGCCGATGAAGAAGATGAGCAGATTCTTGAGCTTATAAAGCAAAACAGAGATAAAAAAGAGATGCTTGTTGTTAAAAATAAAATAGATTTAGAGCAGAAATTTCATTTAGAAAATTTGGCTTTTGACTTGGAATTAAACTCTAGAAACGATGTCACGGCTTTGGTGAAAAAACTTGAAGCAATAATGGATGCAAGCAATGTAAGTGATGAAATCATGCTTATTTCCCAACGTCAAATCTCTGCCGTTGAAGCAACTATACAAAACATAAAAGAAGCTTTCGAGCCGCTGCAAGATCAGGAATTGGAAATTTTTTCATTTCATCTCAATGAAGCGGTTAAAGAGATGGCAAGCATTACCCGTCCGTTTGAAAATGATGAAATGCTCGATAAAATGTTCGGCTCTTTTTGTCTGGGTAAATAGGTGTGAAATACATTGCAATAGATTTGGGTCTTAAACGTATAGGCTTGGCATATTCAGCGCATAAAGATATAGTAACACCACTTCCTGCCGTGATAAGAAAAAATCGTAATCAGGCATCATCTGAAGTAAAAAAAATTATACAAGAGTGGGAAGCAGATGCTGTTGTCATCGGTGTACCTCTGGGTGGAAGCAGCGAAGATGAAATGCGAAGACGCATTGAACATTTTATGAATTTAGTTGATTTTGAGGGTAAAGTGCTTTATCAGGATGAAGCCGGCAGTTCGCTTGAAGCTGAAAATATGATGAAAGGTAAAATAAAATATATTCGTGATGGAAGGGTTGATTCCCTATCTGCGATGGTAATACTTCAAAGATTTTTAGCAAAGAAATTTAAATTCTAAATAATTTTGAAGCTTAAGTTTATTACAATATTGTGATGATAAATAAAACGATAATTTTTGATAATATATCAGAACTACAAAAGCAGGAATCTTTAGCTGCAGACTCACAAACTCTTATACAAATATTTTGTGCAAATAATAATCTTGAAGAAATAAAAGAAATACAATACTATTTTGCAACAATTTTTCCCGAAGCCACTATTCTTGGAACAACAACAGACGGTGCCTTGCATAATGCTGATATATATATTGCATCCAAACATGTTGCAACATTTACAAAGTTTGAAAAGACTACCTTGAAATCTATACTTGTAGAGCATGATGATTCTGTACAAATGAGTCACACTACTGGTGAAAAACTATTAAAACAAATTATTGATTCAAACAGCAAAGTACTTTTAAGTTTTGCTGATGGAATTAATACAAACGGTGAAGAGTTTTTAAAAGGCATCAGCAGTGTAGATTCACAAATAATAGTTTCTGGCGGATTGGCAGGTGATAATGGAGAGCTTAAAAAAACCTATGTTTTTAACAATGAAAGCATAACAGACAGCGGAGCAGTGGGCGTTACTTTAAACTCTGATGCATTGAATGTTTTTACTCATTATAGCTTTGATTGGACACCTATAGGGAAAAAACTTACCATTACAAAATCTGTAAAAAACAGAGTGTATGAAATAGACGGCATGCCTGCCGTAGATATCTATGCAAAATATATGGGTAAAGAACTTGCACAGAATCTCCCTCAAATCGGTATAGAATTCCCGCTCATTTTTGAAAAAGACGGGGTAAACATAGGCAGAGCTGTTTTATTTAAACACAATGATGGTTCCTTGACATTTGCAGGAAATTTGCAAGAAGGCGAAAAGGTTCGTTTTGGCGTAGGAAATGTAAATAATCTTTTAAAAAGCGGTGATTATCAGATAGATAAAATATTTAACAATATTCAATTCCAGCCTGAAGCTGTTTTTGTATATTCATGTATGGCAAGAAGACGCTTTATGGAAAAATATATAGAGTATGAACTTGAGGGTCTCTCTACACTTGGTGATTTAAGTGGTTTTTTTACCTATGGAGAATTTTTTCACAATCAAAAAAGAGATTTACTGAATGAATCTATTACTTTACTGGTTTTAAGTGAAAATAATAAAATAATGGAGTCCATTAAACGAAAAAATATTGAGTGCAGGAATGATTTCGCAGTCAGTACGGAATATGCGCTTGCAAATTTGGCAAACAGCGTATCTCAAGAGTTGGCAGAACTAAATTCAGAACTCGAACAAAGAATTCAGCGAAGTGCAGACTTTATCTACAAGCAGGCATATTTTGACAAATTGACCGGGGTACCAAACAGGCTGAGTCTTCTTCAAAGGATTGATGAATGTGTCGGTGAGACAGTTTTCCTGGTCAATATTGATGATTTTACAACTATAAATGATTTTTATGGACATGCTATTGGCGATATAGTCTTAGTGAAAATGTCAAAATACCTTCAAGAATTTACTGAAAATGAAGGCATGGAACTATTTAAGCTACCATCGGATGAATTTGCTGTCATCTCAAATGTGGAGCAAATCTATCAAGATATTGAAAGGATCATTAAAAAACTTATAATATTTATAGAAAAAAAAGAATTTCTAGTGAATGATCAGGCGATACATATCTCAGTAACCATCTCAGCAGCATATATAAATGAGAAGAATACCGGTTTGGCAAATGCAGATATGGTGCTTAAAGCTGCAAAAAAAGCACATAAACCCTACTTGGTTTTTAATAAATCCTTGGAACTTTCAAAAAAATATGAATCAAATTTGAAAATGGCAAATGAGATTAAAAGAGCGATAGAAAGTGATGATATTATTCCTTATTATCAGCCTATTTTCAATATAAAAACAGGAGAAGTTGAAAAATATGAAGCACTCGTGCGCCTACGAAAATCTGATGGGAAGATACTTTCTCCCTACTTTTTCCTCGCAATCAGCGAAAAAATAAAACTTTATCCTAGAATTACTGAGATTATGGTAGAAAAGACATTCGCTTTTTTTGCGAAAAATGGTTTGAAATTCAGTATTAACCTTTCATTTAGTGATATTTTTAGCGAAAAAATGAGAGAGTTTATTTTTGAAAAAATTAGAGAGTATAATATTGCCAAACAGTTAACAATAGAGATTTTGGAAACACAAGAATATTCCAACGAAGATATTGTGAGTGAATTTACAAAAGAAGTCTATGAATCAGGGGCATACATAGCAATTGATGATTTTGGAAGCGGATTTGCTAATTTTCAATATATGACAAATATTTCATCTGATTATATGAAAATAGACGGCTCACTTATTAAAAATATTCATCAAGATCAAAATTCGCGCCTGATTGTTGAAACAATTGTGATATTTGCAAAAAAACTCGGTAAAAAGGTTGTCGCCGAGTTTGTGCATTCTAAAGAAGTGTTTGATGTTATTAAGGAAATTGGTATAGAATATGCACAAGGATATTACCTTGGCGAGCCTAAAGAGAGTGTTATTTAGCCATTATATAGACATTGTTGCTTGGGTGCGTTACTTCGGCAAATCGCTCTTTTAACTCTCTGTCAAAAGTTAAAATAAATACATTTGTGCTTTTTAAGTCGGCATTTTGAAACTTTTGAAGTAAAATATCATCGGCTACATTTTTTCCATGATCACACTTTATAAAATTAAATGAGTTGAGTGTTTTACCATAGTCGTATAAATTTGCTTCCCATTCGGCTTTTTTAAGGTAGAGTGAATCAGGGTTTGCAGCAAGAAAAATATTATCATCTGAAATGTTATAAGGTTCTATAATATCATTGAAAATTGAAGCAACACTTGAAAAGTTTTCTATATCCCAAAAAAGATAACTTTGTTTTGCTTGTGATTTTTGTTTTTTGTTTATGAGTCTGAGTCTTTTTGTGATGTTGAAACTTGAATGTGCCGTATCATTTATAATTTGAATACGTTTTTTTAACTGCTGGGCATCATTTGTGTTAAAATCCAAAATTTCACCTAAGTTTATATAAAAATCCAAGTTTAGCAATTCATTCTCGGAAGCACCTTTTTGATACTTTTTTAATTTTGCAAGTTTGGCATTGGAAAAAACAAGTTTTATGCTCATCTTTTCATGATTGGCATAAGCCTGTTTTGTTCTAAAAAAAATATCTTTTGCTTCAGTGGTATCGGGAAATTCTATGGAACCTCTGTATTTATACTCTATAGATATTTTTTGTTTGTTTATAGACATTTGAAATACTCAGCTGCCTCTTGCTCATCATCACTAAGTTTCTCTTTTGCATATAAAGGATCTTCACTCATTATTTTTTTAATTTCGTTTTGACAATAAGAAAAAAGAAGCTCTTTTGCCTGGGCATCATTCTCTAAAAACCCAAGTCCGCTGAACTGATAAGGTTCTTCTTGTTCTATACAAAGAAGTGTACCGTCACACTCTTTTTCAAGCACGTCAACGAGTGTTCTGTAGTTTATATTGAACTCGGTTGCATTCCATCCTATATCTTCTAGGGCTTCATCGGCGAATTTATCGACACCATCACCTGTCGTATCATCATAGGAAGCTCGCGGTGTGTTTACTTTAATCAGCTCTTGCCAGTTTGAAAATGCTTTAATGAGGACTCTGTCTTCATCATCAACGATTTGATAATTATCTCCAAATATTTGGGCGAGGGCAGGTGCTTGACTCGGCATTAGCGCATTTGTGGGTTTTGGAATGTATCTGCCCTGATAAATCAAAACTTCTTTGTTGTCAAATGGAGCGTATTCTATTGCTCCTTTTATATTTATGCCATACTCTTTAAAAGAGTTTATCGCTCTAAGAAGTTCTGCTTTATTTACTGTGATGATTTCATTAAAAAGGTTGAATTTTTTCATATTTTCTCCAAATATTTTTTCATATTATACAGAGTATGAGATTAACTCAAATAATTTAACAGAAGTTATAAGCTTGGTCTAATAAAAGTTTTACCATATATAGAGTATAATGCGACAAATTTTTCAAGGGATATGCCCTTGAAGCTCAAGGAAATGTAATGGCATTAAATGTTTACTATGATAAAGATTGTAATATTGACTTAATTAAAGCTAAAAAAGTAGCGATGATTGGATTTGGTTCTCAAGGACACGCACATGCGGAAAACTTAAGAGACAGTGGTGTTGAAGTTGTTGTTGGTCTTCGCAAAGGCGGATCAAGCTGGGCAAAAGCTGAAGCAAAAGGTTTTGAAGTTTTAACAGTTGCTGAAGCTACTGCAAAAGCTGATGTTGTAATGATTCTTCTTCCGGATGAAGATCAGGCAAGAATTTACAAAGAAGAGATTGAGCCAAACTTAAAAGCCGGTGATACTATTGCATTCGGTCATGGTTTCAACATTCACTATCAAAGCATTATTCCTGCTACAGATATCAATGTTACAATGATTGCACCAAAAGCACCTGGTCACACTGTACGTTCTGAATTTGTTCGTGGTGGTGGTATTCCTGATTTAATTGCTGTTGGAAACAATCCTAGCGGAAATACTAAAGAGTTAGCACTTTCATATGCATCTGCAATTGGTGGCGGTCGTACTGCTATCATTGAGACAACTTTCAAAGATGAAACAGAAACTGACCTTTTCGGAGAGCAGGCTGTTCTTTGTGGTGGTGTTACATCTTTAGTTCAAGCCGGATTCGAGACTTTAACTGAAGCTGGTTATGCTCCTGAAATGGCATACTTTGAGTGTCTTCATGAACTTAAACTTATCGTTGACTTGATGTTCGAGGGCGGTATTGCAGATATGAGATATTCTATCTCAAATACAGCTGAGTATGGTGACTATGTCTCCGGTAAACGTGTTATCAATAAAGAGTCTAAAGAAGCTATGAAAGAAATTCTTAAAGAGATTCAAGACGGTAGATTTGCAAAAGACTTTATCTTAGAAGGTCAAGCAGGTTACCCTCGTATGAATGCTGAAAGAAATAATGCACGTGCTTCATTAATTGAGCAGACTGGTGTGAAACTACGTGAAATGATGCCGTGGATTGCAGCAAACAAAATCGTTAACACTGATAAAAACTAAAATAGCGACGCATCTTCTGCGTCGTTACGTTCTTCACGTACTCATAGTACGCTTCATCTCTAGACTCCTTGAACCTGCATCACTCTTTTAGTTTTTACAAACTATATTTTGCTATAATCTTCTTACATGTAAACAGATTCAATAAAAAAGAGAACCCTTGGCTAAACGTATATTTATTACAGCTACAAATACCGATATTGGTAAAACATATACAACTAAACTGCTTTTAAAATCATATGCTTCGCGTGGTTTGCGTGTTGGTGTGATAAAGCCTGTTGAAACTGGTGTTATTGATGGGTTTTGTCCTGATGGAAGTGAACTTTTGAGTTTGGTTCAAGAATTAAATCCGGAGTTTAAAGATATAAGTGTTGAAGATATTGTACCAATTACATATGAACTTCCGGCTGCACCTTTTGTGGCTTCAAATGCTAAGCCACTTGATATAAATATCTTACATGTAGCGATGCAAAAACTTGAAAAGCTTTGTGATGTATTGATTATTGAGGGAGCGGGCGGATTGTATGTACCTGTGGATGAAAAGTATATGATGATAGATTTGATAGAGGAGTTTGAAGCGTGTGCTCTGCTGGTCACACATTGTTCTTTGGGCTGTATTAATGATACGCTTCTAAGTAAAAAAGCCTTGGAAGATAAAAATATTCCCCATATCGTAGGCTTTAACTGTAAAAAAGAGGATAGTAGTTTTATATATGTAAGTGAGCCATATTTTTTACAAAGTGGTTTTGAGGTCTTAAAAATTACAGATGATATTGACACTCTGAGTCAACTCTTGTATAATTTGTAAATTAAATACCTTAGGATAAATATGCAGCATTTAATAAGAACTGATGATTTTACCAAAGAAGAGATAAAAGAGTTATTGGCAGATGCCAAAAAATTCAGCGACGGCCGTTTTGAAAGAATTTTACAAGATAAAATTATTATCACGCTTTTTTTTGAAAACTCTACACGTACAAAGAGCTCTTTTGAAATTGCCGCAAAAAGACTCGGTGCCGAAATAGTGCATCTTGATGTTGCAAAAAGTTCTACAAAAAAAGGAGAGACACTCGTTGATACGGCAATGAACCTTGATGCTATGGGACCGCATGCCATAGTTGTACGTCATGAAAATGCCGGAGTACCTCAAATTCTTTCCAAACATACAAAGGCAAGCATAGTCAATGCTGGTGACGGTGCACATGCGCATCCTTCTCAGGCACTTTTAGATTTATATACACTTACAGAGCATTTCGGATCACTTGAAGGTAAGAAAATTGCCATTGTGGGAGATATTAAAAATTCCCGTGTTGCAAATTCAAATATAGAGCTTTTAACACGTTTTGGCATGGAAGTTATTTTAGTGGCACCGCCGCATTTCTTACCAAAAACCCTTCTGAAAACTACACACTATTTAAAAGAAATTATTGATGATGTAGATGCGATTATGAGTCTGCGTACGCAAACAGAACGACACTCATCACAAAGTTATGCTTCACTCAAAGATTATGCAAGTGATTTTTGTATAACAGAAGAACTTGTGGGTGATCGAGATATTATACTGCTCCATCCAGGACCAGTTCACAGAAACATAGATATAAGCGATGCCATGCTAGAAGATGAGCGTTGTAAAGTATTGGAACAAGTCAGTAATGGAGTAAATATAAGAATGGCGATACTTAAAAAACTGATTGCCTAAATATGAGTTTTGAGCAAATAAATATTTTAGCAAAACAGAAAAAGCCTTTTTTGTTTATCAGTGATTTTAAAGGACAAAGGGTTGAAGTTGTTTTGCTTGAAGATTTACAAGAGGCAGACATAGAATTTTGTATTAATGAGAAGTATACTTACATACAACATCCCCATACACTACAGACAGTGCCTATAAATTTTACAGAGTATAAAAAAAAATTCGATGCCGTTATTGAAAAAATCAAAGCAGGCGAGACTTATATTCTAAATCTTACACAAAAAACACCTGTGCAGACAGAACTCTCTTTAAAAGAGATGTTTAAAATGGCAAACGCCCATTATAAACTTCGCTACAAAGATGAATTTGTCTGCTTTTCTCCTGAAAAATTTATACAGATTTCTAACAATACTATACATACTTTTCCTATGAAAGGGACTATTGATGCCTCATGCCCGAATGCACAAGAAAAAATTTTAGCAGATGAAAAAGAGATGGCAGAGCATATAATGATAGTGGATTTGCTAAGAAATGATTTATCTATGGTCGCATCACATGTGAAAGTAGAAAAATTTCGTTATCTGCAGAGTATAGAAGCTGGAGAAAAAAAACTTTTGCAGGTCAGCTCACATATTAGCGGTATTCTACATGGTAATTGGCAGGATGAATTGGGTACACTTTTGCGTACTTTGCTTCCAGCAGGCAGTATCAGCGGTGCTCCAAAAAAAAGTACTGTTAATATCATTGAGAATGTTGAAGGATATAAGCGAGGATTTTTCAGCGGAGTTTTCGGTATTTTTGATGGGAATAGTCTAGACAGCGGTGTAATGATACGTTTTATAGAAAAATCTGCCGATGGATATGTTTACAAAAGTGGTGGAGGTATTACTTTGGACAGTGATGTAAAACGTGAATATGAAGAATTACAGGATAAAATATATTTACCATGAAAAATAAAAATTTAGAAAATTTTTTACAAGCGGCTGGACTTTTAGTGAAGATGAAAGTGATTTGAAAAATAAGTTTCAAATGATGAATATCGCTTTTGTACTCTCAAGTACCGGATTACTCTTTGGTATTACCGCAAATATTTTAAGAGATACGCCGACATTGATACCGATTGAGGTTTTTTTATTACTGGCAAATATGGTCTTAATCTTTATTTTAGAAAGGACAAAAATGCCGTTCTCTGGGTTGCTATTTTAGTATTTTTCCTGATGGTAGCCCCTTTGCAGTCCTTTATACATGCGCATTATTCGCTTTTTTAGGTTACATATATCTATTTTTATCAAAAAAGAATGGATGAGGCAAAAAGTTTGATAGTTGAGCAAAAAAATATGCTAAAAGAACAAGTTGAACAACTTTCACATAAAGATAAAATCCTGACAACTCAGTCTAAGCAGGCTGTTATGGGCGAAATGATTAGTATGATAGCACACCAATGGAGACAGCCGCTCTCAACCGTAACATTAAATATTTCAAATCTACAGGTGAAGCGTCTGTTGGGTGAAGAGATTCAAGATACTGAGTTTGATAAAACTTTTGAAGATATTAACAATACCATAATTTCAGATTGATTGGGTTATAATAGATTCAAAATAAATTAAAAAAGAGCAGGAATTGGAATGTATATAGAAGATTTGAAGTTTTCGTTGTGGGCTGATTTTATCGAAAGAGATTATTTAGATAAAGAATTTAAAGAATTGATAGAGAATGGAATAATCAATGGGGCCACTTCAAATCCAGCTATCTTTAAAAATGCAATCTTAAACTCTCCTGCGTATAAAACACAACTTAAATCACTTGATGGGCTTTCTCCAAAAGAAAAATATGAGGCTGTAGCAATTTACGATATACAAAAAGCTGCAGATATTTTAAAACCACTGTATGAAAGAGGGGATGACGGATATGTGAGTATTGAAGTTGATCCTTTTTTATGTGATGATACGCAGGCAACTGTAGCAGAAGGTAAAAGACTTTTTAAAGCAATAAACAGACAAAATGTTATGATAAAAGTTCCTGCTACAGAAGCAGGCTATGGTGCCATGAAAGAACTGACGGCTGTGGGAATTCCGGTGAATGCAACGCTGATTTTTAAAAAATCTCAAGCAATATACTGTGCAGAGGCTTTTAGAAAAGGTATAGAAGTTTATGGAAAAAGCGTTGATACTGTGATAAGTATTTTTGTCAGCAGAATTGACCGTGCACTTGATGCAATGCTTGAGGCAAACGGAATTCAAACAGCACTAACAGGAATATACAATACCTCTGTTATATATGAAGAAATTCAAAGTATGAATGTACAAGGCTGTAGAGCACTTTTTGCAAGTACCGGTGTAAAAGATAATTCGCTGCCGCCTTATTACTATGTTGAAAAGCTTTTGGCTTATAACAGTGTAAATACTGCCCCTGTTGATACTATTAAAGCTTTTCATGCACATGGTACAGATAAAAAAGCCTTGCCGATTGACAAAAATATTATAAAGGATCATTTTGTACAGATAGAAGAGACTGGTATTAAAATAGATGAAGTACTGCAAAAGCAGATAGATGAGGGAGTAGAAGCCTTTAAAGAAGCATTTAAAGAGATATTGGAGGCATTATGACTACACAGGTGGATGTCAGCAGATTAACGTTTGAACAATTAAAAAAAGTACGGGTGCATCTTAAAAAGATGATTGAAGTCGGTGGCAGTGACTTACATGTAAAGGCCAACTCTGTAATGAGAGCAAGAATCAACGGAAATATTGTACAGTTTTCTGGAGGTATTTTTTCTAAAGAAGATGCATTAACATTTGCCAAAGAATTATTAAAAGGGCGTTTTGGTGAATTTGTCGAAAAAAAAGAACTTGACCTTGTTTACCCATATGATGAGAATAGCCGTTTTCGTGTAAATATTTTCTTTCAAATGGATGGAGTATCAGCGGTATTTCGTGTTATTCCTGTTAAAATTCCCTCTTTTGAAGAACTTCATTTGCCTGATATCGTAAAAAGTTTCACGCAAAGAGAGAGAGGATTGGTACTTGTTACCGGTGTTACAGGTAGTGGTAAATCTACAACGCTTGCGGCGCTTATAAATGAAATCAATTACAATAAAAAGAAACATATTATTACAATTGAAGATCCGATTGAATTTGTGCATAAAGACAGAAACTGCATAGTTAATCAACGATCTGTCGGACAAGATACACTCTCCTTTGGTAGTGCCCTTCGTGCCGCACTTCGGGAGGATCCTGATATTATTTTGGTTGGAGAAATGAGGGATCAAGAAACAATCAACTTGGCACTTCATGCTGCAGATACCGGTCACCTTGTCTTTTCAACGCTCCATACGCTAGATGCGAAAGAGACTATTAACCGTATTATTGCACAGTTTCCCACAGATGAGCAAAA
Organism: Sulfurimonas autotrophica DSM 16294; assembly: GCF_000147355.1. NCBI lineage: Bacteria > Pseudomonadati > Campylobacterota > Epsilonproteobacteria > Campylobacterales > Sulfurimonadaceae > Sulfurimonas > Sulfurimonas autotrophica. Next base: position 1,647,150 of record NC_014506.1, on the reverse strand, counting down.
CCGTGTACGTCTCTCACTTGCAGGTGTCTTACAGGGGGTAATATCTCAAAGACTGATTCCAACTATTGATGGCAAGCGTCGTGTTGCTCTTGAAGTTTTAGTGCGTACTCCGACAATTGAAAAGTTGATTATGGAAAATAGGGATTATGAAATTCGTGATGCTATTGAAGCCGGAAAAGAACATTATAAATCACAAAGTTTTGACCAGGCTATTTTAGATTTATATGATGAGGGCATCATTTCTAAGGAACAGGCACTTGAAAATGCAACGAGTGCCTCAGATTTGGAACTGAAAATGAATGGACTTATGAGTGGAAAAGTATCAGAGATGCTGGAAGAGAGTATAGAAAAAAATATTAATATTTCTACTGATGATGATGATGTTTTCGATTTAAAGTAAAGTTTAATGCATAAACAGGTATAATTTCAGCCATTTTAAAAAATAAAGGACTTCATATGTTAGAAGGTATAGTTAGAGAGAGTATTGGCAAAAAGGGCACAAAAGCACTTCGCCGTGATGGTTATCTAATTGCGAATATTTACGGAAAAGGGCTTGAGAATATCAATGCTGCATTTAAAGAAAATGAGTATATCCGTACTGTTCGTAATAAGGACACATTAGCATTTCCAGTTTCAATTAACGGAAATGAAATGAATGTTGTTGTTCAATCATATGAGTCTCACCCAGTTACAGGGAAACTTTTACACGTAGATTTAATGGTAGCACAACCGGGTGTTGTAACTCACTATATGGTTCCTGTTGAACCTGTAGGTGAAGCTATCGGTGTAAAAAATAAAGGTCTTGTAAATGTTTCTAAGAGACGTTTAAGAGTAAAAGCTAAGATAGAAGATTTACCAAAAACAATTGTTATCGATGTAACAGATATGGACGTTGGTGATGCTAAACTTATTCGCGATATTGATGCGTCTGAAAATGTTAAATTTACAGATGCTGACCGTGTTGCTGTATTAAGTATTATTAAAGCTAAGTAGTAACAAATATGCTTATAGTTGGGCTGGGAAACCCTGGATCCGACTATGAGAATACACGCCATAATATCGGCTTTATGGTTGTAGATGAACTTATTCGTCGTCATAATGCCGTAAAACTTTCTTCTTCATCATTCCAAGGTGAACTTTATAAATTCCAAAATCATTTTTTATTAAAACCATTGACTTATATGAACCTCTCGGGAGAATCTGTTATAAAAGTAAAACAATTCTATAAACTTGAAGATGTTGTTGTAATACATGATGATTTAGACCTGTCTTTTGGCGCATTGCGTTTTAAAAAAGGTGGTGGACATGGTGGACATAACGGTTTAAAGTCAATAGACTCTAAAATATCTCGTGAATATATCAGAGTAAGAATGGGCATTGGTAAACCTGAACATAAAGGCGAAATCGCCTCTTATGTGCTTAGCCCATTTAATCAAACTGAACAAAAATGTCTCCAAGAATGGATAAACAAAAGTTGTGATGCAGTGGAATTTTTATTGACAAATTCACTCGAAGATACGAGCTCAAAGTATTCTCAAAAGGCTATGGTATGCTAGCTTTTAAATATATATCTTTGCATTATATAAAATATTTTTTGATTATATTAACAGCCTTGGTTTTGTTTGTTGTCGGTTTTGATTATATGGGAAGTGCAGAGGAATTGTCAAAGTCATCGGCAAACCTTATTTTAATTTATTTGGTGTATAAGTCATTTTCAGCAATTGATATTTTACTTCCTGTAGCACTTGTATTTGCCATGATATCTACAAAAATATATCTCATTCGATCAAATGCACTTGTTTCATTTTTCTCTTTAGGTTATTCAAGAGTAGATGTACTGCGTCCATTTGTATTTGTATCAACTGCTGTGATTATACTTTTTATTGCACTACATGCCTGGTCAAATTTCGCCCGATCAGAAGAATTTTCTAGAAATATAAAAAAGAATGCACAATACCTAAGCCCTACAAGAGATCTTTTTTTTGCTTACAAGGGCAAGTATATATACTTTTCAAAACTCCTTCCTTTGCAGGAGAGTGCAAAAAATATTCGTGTATTCAGTGTTGAAAATGAGTCTTTAAAAGAGGTCGTGGTTGCCAAGTCTGCAAGATATATAGATAATTATTGGTTTATTAAGCGAGCTGACATCATCACCAAACCTGATGATTTATCCCTTGTATCACCCGGCATAACAGTCACAAAGGCAAAGGACTTGAGAATTTTAGAAGGTTTTCGTCCTAAAATGCTTGACCAGGTATATGAAGGCAAGGTGAATTTTACAATTAAAGACGCTGTTGATGCTATACGTCTGCTGGATAAACAAAACATCAATACGGATAATATCAAAGCAGCATTGTATAAAATATTTATTTATCCATTTTTTGTTCCTTGTCTTATAGTCATTATATTTTTCTTTGTACCTATGAGTGTACGTTTTTTGAATGTTTCCCTTTTTACCTTCGGCGCAATTTTAGCTACTTTACTTACCTGGGGAATTCTTTTTTTCCTTATAAAACTTGCAAATAATAAAGTTATATCGAGTGAAATAGGTATAATTGTCCCGGTTGTCATACTTGCTGTTTTGGCCTTCTTGCAGTGGCATAGGCACAGATCCTCTACATCTTAGGCACTTATAAGCACATTTTGGGTAAAATCATCTAAAAAAGATTTGGAATTTTTATGGTTGATTTTAAAGCATTGGCAAAAGAGTATGGTACACCGTTATATGTGTATGATTTTGATTATATGTCAGAACAATATACAGAGTTAAAAGAGGCTTTTAAAGGCCGTAAGTCTATTATAGCTTATGCTGTTAAAGCAAACTCAAATTTGAGTGTGGTTAGACATTTTGCAAAAATGGGAAGCGGTGCTGATTGTGTTTCTATCGGTGAAGTGCGCCGCGCATTTTTAGCAGGTATTCCTGCTTATAAAATTATATTTTCGGGTGTTGGTAAAAGTGATGACGAAATTCGCGAAGCGATAGAAAAAGATATTTTATATATTAATGTTGAGAGTGAAGCAGAACTGCAGCGTGTTGAATCAATCGCAGAGGAGCTTGGTAGACCTTCTCGTATCAGTATCAGGGTCAATCCGAACATTGACCCTCAAACTCATCCTTATATTTCAACAGGCTTGCATGACAATAAATTTGGCGTTGATCTCTCAACTGCAAAGCGTATGTATATTCAGGCCAAGAACTCTGAACACCTTGACCCTGTAGGGATTCATTTTCATATTGGCTCACAACTTACACAACTACAGCCAATCAGAGAAGCTGCTGAAATAGTAGCGGACTTAATTCGTTCACTGCAGGCTATTGATATAGAATTGAAGTTTTTTGATGTCGGTGGCGGGCTTGGCGTTAAATATGGCAACGAAGAGACGATAAAACCGTATGATTATGCTCAGGCGATTTTAAGCACACTTACAGCACTCGATTTGACTATTCTTTGTGAACCGGGCAGATTTTTAACAGCAAATGCAGGCTATTTTGTTACAAAAGTGTTGTACGAAAAACAAAATGGAGATAAAAAATTCGTGGTAGTTGACGGGGCAATGAATGATTTACTTCGACCTTCTCTTTATAATGCCTACCATAAAATAGAAGCGATTACAGATAATAATGGCAAGACAAGAGAAGTTGATATTGTTGGCCCTGTATGTGAAAGCGGTGATTTTTTTGCTAAAAATTACCCATTACCGGAGCTTAATAGAAATGACTTGCTCGTTATTCACAGTGCAGGGGCATACGGCTTCGGTATGGGAAGTAATTATAATACCCGCGGCAGAAGTGCGGAAGTAGCAGTACAAAACGGCAAAGCAAGGCTCATTCGCAAACGCGAATGTTTTGAAGACCTTATTTGTTTAGAACAAGAATTTTTAGTAGACTAAAATGTATTTTATAGATGTTCAGGGCACTCTTATCAGCGATGAAGACAAATCTCCTATAGAGGGGAGCAGAGAGTTTATAAACAAACTTAATACTGAGCATATACCGTACATGGTAATTACCAACAATACAAAAAAAGCATCGCAGGATTTTTTAGCATATCTCAACTCGATAGATTTTGATTTTGATGCAGGTAAATATCTTGACCCTTTAATGCTTTTAGAATCACATGTTTCAAAAGAGGCTGTTGCTGCATATGGAGCAGAAGAATTTTTACAAACACTGCAAAAAATGGGATACAAGCTAGATTATACAAACCCTAAAACAGTGCTCATAGCTATAAAAGAGAATTTCACTGCCGATGAATATGCACAGATGATAGATTTTCTACTCTCAGGCGCAAAGTTAGTGGGTATGCATGAAACATCTATTTATGCAAAAAACAATAAACGCTACCCCGGTGTCGGAGCGATTTTAAAAATGCTTGAATTTGCAACAAGCAGTGCTTATGATGTTGTGGGTAAACCGAGTCAAGTATTTTACAAAGAAGCCCTTGAAAGACTCAAAAAACAAAACCCTTATGCTCAGTTTTGTGATATAACAATTATAAGTGATGATGTCAAAGGAGATTTGGGCGGAGCAAAAGAGCTTGGAATGCAGACGATTTTTGTGACAAGCGGAAAGTATAAAAGTGCTGATGAAATCGTGCCTTTTTTAGAGGAAAATCTCAAACCCGATTTTATATATAAAAATATGCAAGATATTTTAATTCGACATAAGATGGAGAAGTAATGAAAACTTTGGATGACTGTAGAGTAGCAATAGATGAAATAGATAATGAGATGCTTAAACTCCTTAATAAGCGTATGAAAGTCGTTGAAAGAGTCGGGGAAATTAAAAAAGATACAGGCGGAGCTATCTATAGACCAGAGAGAGAAAAAGCCATTATTGACAGACTTGTTACTCTAAATAAAGAAGAAGGCGGACTTTTAAATCAAAGCGCTATAGAGGCAATATTTTTAGAAATTTTTGCAGTTGCAAGAAATTTGGAATTGCCTGAACGTATCGCATACCTAGGACCTGAGGGGAGCTTCACCCATCAAGCGGCAGAGAGCCGTTTTGGGGCTATGAGTGATTATCTTTCGTTAAACTCTATTGCTTCGGTATTTAAAACACTTGAAGCAGGTCGTGCGAAATTCGGTGTTGTACCAATTGAAAATTCTCGTGACGGTATTGTTGGAGAAACACTTGATTTACTTGCCAAAAGTTCGGTCAAAATCGTTGCAGAACTTTATATGCCTATTCATATGTCTTTTGCTACAAAAGCGGAAAAACTTGAAAATATTACGAAAATATACTCAAAAGACAAAGGCTTTGGACAGTGTCGTGAATTTTTAAGCGAGCATGGTCTTGTTAATGTTGAATTGATTCCTGTAGAATCGACTGCAAAAGCTGCAATACTCGCAGCACGTGAACCAAATTCAGCTGCAATTTGCTCACATATTGCCGCAAAACTCTATGGTGTTCCTACCATGTTTGAAAACATAGAAGATGCTATAGACAACACAACACGCTTTGTCATTTTAAGTGATTTTAAAAACGCTATAAGTAAAGATGATAAGACTTCAATATTAGTACGCTTAAACGATGCCGTCGAGGCGGGTTCTTTGGTGCATTTTTTACAGGACTTTGACAAAGAAAAAATAAATCTCTCAAAAATAGAATCACGTCCTTCAAAAGATAAAGGCGGATTCGGTTACTGGTTCTATATAGACTTTTATGGTCATATAGATGAACAAAGAATTCAAAAAGTAATACAAAAACATAAAGATGAAGTCACATGGCTTGGAAGTTACGTAAAGGGTGAAGATTGAAATTTAACAAAAAATTAGAAAGCATTAATACTTATGAAGCAGGTAAGCCAATAGAGCTTGTAGTACGGGAATTTGGTATAGAGCCAAAAGACATTGTAAAACTTGCTTCAAATGAAAATCCTTACGGATGCTCACCAAAAGTGCAAAATGCAGTTGCAAAGATTATACCAAATATGGCGCTTTACCCTGATGACAGCATGACGAAGCTCAAAAGTGCATTAACAGGTAAGTACGCTATTGAAAATGAAAATCTCATTATCGGTAGCGGCAGTGATCAGGTTATAGAGTTTATTATGCATGCAAAAGCTGATGAAAATTCTAAAATACTGATTAACAGTGTTACTTTTGCAATGTATGAGATATATGCAAAACATGTTGGTGCCCAGATTATTAGAACTGCATCACAAGAACACGATTTAGATGAATTTTATGAACTCTATAAAAAAGAAAATCCGGATATTATTTTTTTGTGTACGCCGAATAATCCGACGGGCGATGCTATAGATGCGCAGGCAATGATGGAATTTTTAGAAAAAATTGATAAGGATACTTTGGTTGTTGTAGATTGTGCCTATATGGAATATGGTGCTTATAAAGATGCAAGTAAAAAAGTTATTCCAAAAGAGTTATTGAACAAATTTGAAAATGTTATTTATTTGGGTACTTTTTCAAAGGCTTATGGCCTTGGTGGTATGCGTGTGGGTTATGGTATTTCGCAGAAAAATATCATAAAAGAACTTTATAAATTAAGACCGCCGTTTAATATTACAACATTGTCGCTTGAAGCTGCAAGCGTTGCTCTTGAAGATGAAGAATTTGTAAATAATTGTATCGCTTTAAATTTTGATGAGATGAAACGTTATGAAGAGTTTGCAAACGAGAAAAAAATAGATATAATAGAGAGTTATACAAATTTTGTTACTTTATGTCTAAATGAAACGCAAAATTCAACGAAACTTTCTGATGCTTTATTGCGACAAGGAATGATTGTGAGAGATTTAAGTAGTTACGGTATGAACGCAATTCGTGTAACTGTCGGAACAAAAGAACAAAACAGCCGTTTTTTTGAACTTGCATCAGCATTAATATAAAATTTAAGATGGGAAGTTAATGGATTTTAAGGTACTTTTTTCACAGCTGTCAGTATTGTATGCAAAACTGACAAAACAGCAAAAAATTATTATAGCAGCCGCTGTTGTCGGTATTGTTGCTTTTTTAATATTTTTAGTTGTTTTTACTGCTAAAAAAACTTCAGGCAGTGCATATGAAGTACTTTTTGATGCTTTAACACCGGCAGATGCTGCAAAAGTGGTAGAGCAGCTTGAAAAAGACAATATTACTTATAAAATTGAAGCAAATAATGTTATAAAAGTACCGCGTGACGTTGTTTATAAAGAGAGAATTTCAATAGCCTCTTTGGGCATACCAAAAAACAGCGGTGTTGGTTTTGAGCTTTTTGACAAGCAGGAGTTCGGTGCAACGAGTTTTGATCAAAAAATTAAACATCTTCGTGCCTTAGAAGGGGAACTTTCCCGTACTATCACTGCACTTTCTCCTGTTGAGAAAGCAACAGTAAGCCTTGCTCTTCCAAAAGACACACTCTTTGTATCAAAACAGGTTGATCCTACGGCTTCTGTAATGGTGCAGCTCGCTGATGGGAGAATGCTTACGCCTAAGCAAATAAGAGGTATTAAAAACCTTGTATCTGCAGCCGTACCAAAATTAAAATCTTCAAATGTGATGTTGATTGACAGCGACGGCGTGACACTTGGCGATAATGATGAAATGGCACAGATGAGTGAACTTTCTGTTGTACAGCAAAAGTATAAAATCAAAGAAGAGAAAAAAAGACAAGAAAAAATTATTGATGTTATCGCACCATTTGTGGGTGGAAAAGACAAAGTCGTGGCACAGGTAACTATAGAATTTGATTTTTCACAGAAAAACTCTACTTCCGAAAAATATGATCCTGAAAATGTTGTACGAAGTGAACAGGTGAATGAAGAAAAAAGAGAAGGCAGTTCGCCAAAAGAAGTTGGAGGAGTGCCAGGAACTGTGAGTAATATCGGTCCTGTACAGGGACTTGCATCAAATAAAACAGTAGAAAAATATTCAAAAAATTCGGGTACTACTAATTATGAAGTAGGAAAAACTGTCAGTACTACAAAAAGCCAGTTTGCGAGAATTAAAAGGATAACGGCTGCTGTTGTAGTCGATGGTAAATATAAAACAAAAGTAGATAAAGACGGAAATCCTACTGAAGAAATGGAGTATGTACCACTAGACGATGCGGATATTAATGCATTAACATCTCTGGCTAGCCGTTCTATAGGTATTGATCCTAATAGGGGGGATCAAATCAGTGTGCAAAACTTGCAGTTTGAGCGAGCATTAACAAATAAAGGCGTGCAAGGCGTGAACCAGGCTATCATATTTAGCGAAACATATTTAGCACCATTTTCAGGCCTGTTTAAGTACTTGTTTGTACTTATATTATTGTTTATTCTGTATAAAAAAGTTATTGCACCGTTTGCAGACAAGATGCTTGAAATTTCAAAAGAAGATGAAGAACTTGTAGCTCCGTCATTGGAAATAGAAGAGGAAGAAGGTGAAGATTTGGTTGAAAAAGTACAGACAATGCGTAAAAAAGTTGAAGATCAACTGGGTATGAGCAGTAACTTTAATGAAGATGACCTAAAACATGAAGTTATTTTGGAAAAAGTAAGAACAATGGCAGAAGATACACCAGAAGAGGTGGCATCTTTACTAGAAGCACTTTTGAGTGAAGAATCTGAAATTCCTAGCAGAGAGAGGAGATAAACATGTCTACTTTAACGCAGCAACAACAAGCAGCACTTGATGAAATGAGTATGGCAGAAAAAATTGCCATACTTTTACTGCAGTTAGGTGAAGACGCGACTGCAGCCATATTTTCTCATATGGGTGTTGAAGCTATTACTGAAATCTCTAAATATATTGCAGCAAATAAAACAATAGATAAAGCAATGGCAACTGCCGTTTTAGAAGAATTTCATGCAATTTTTCAATCGGGTCAATATATGACATCAGGCGGTATGGAATATGCCAGAGAGTTGTTGTATAGAACACTTGGTCCGGAAGAGGCAAAAAAAGTTTTAGATAAACTCTCCAAAAGTATGCAAAATACACAAAACTTTGCATATCTATCAAAAATCAAGCCGCAACAGCTCTCAGACTTTATTATCAATGAGCATCCGCAGACTATTGCGCTTATTTTGGCACATATGGATCCGACCGAAGCGGCAGATACACTGCAGTATTTTCCGGATGACTTGCGAAGTGAAGTAGCTATGCGTATGGCAAAACTCGGAGATATTTCTCCTTCAGTAATCAAAAGAGTCTCAGCAGTGTTAGAGTCAAAACTTGAATCTCTTGCATCTTACAAAGTTGAAGTGGGTGGAACACGTGCCGTTGCAGATATATTTAACCGTCTTGGTGCGAAAAATTCAAAAGCTACATTGGCAAATATTGAACAGGTTGATGAAGAATTGGCAACACAAATTAAAGAGATGATGTTTACATTTGAAGATATGGTTTCTCTTGATAAAAACTCTATTGCAGAAGTATTAAAAGCTGTGGACAAAGCAGAACTTATGCTGGCACTTAAGTCTGCTCCTGAAGAGTTAAAAGAGAAGTTCTTCTCTGCAATGAGTGAGCGTGCTCGCGAAGCATTTGAAGAAGAGATGCAGTTCCTTGGGGCTGTGAAAATGAAAGATGTAGAAGCTGCTCAGAGAAAAATTGTTGAACTTGTAAATCAGTTGGCTGAATCTGGAGCTATTCAGATGGGTTCAACTGAAGAGATGATAGAGTAAGCAAATGGCAACGATAATATCTAGCAACGCAGTTGATGAACATAATGTGCATAAATATAGTTTCAAAGTTATAGCCATGGGGTTAAATGAACAACAAAAGAGTGAAGAAAAAGTTTTTACAGCAGATGACAACCCAAAAGCCAGAGTCTCAGATGTTGATTCTAGTGCATTAAGTACGAGTTCCAAAGACTCTCTTATTGAATCTTTGATGAAAAAGACGGATGAAATGTCATCAAACTTTATAAAACTGCAAATGAAACTTGAAGCCAAAGAAGAAGAGTTTCAAGAAGAGTTGAAAAAAGTACAAGAAGAGGCTTTTGATGAAGGTCTTAAAGCAGGAGAGGCAAAAGCGCGTGAAGAAATTGACAAAGCGCTTAACAACAAGCTAGAGCTTTTAACGACTTCCATACAAAAACTTGAAGAGAGTGCCGGTGAGTTTGAAAAAGCTTTAGAAGGTGTAAAAAGTGAACTACTTAATGCTGCATTGGATATTGCCAAAGAGGTCATACAAATTGAAGTGAGTGAAAATTCAGTCCAAGTGGCTAAAACATTAAGTGATGAGTTAATGAAAGAGCTGCAAAGTGCTTCAAAGATAACATTGAAAGTCAATCCAAAAGATCATAGTGCGATAGTTGAACATTTAGGGAAACTTGAACATGTAGAGGTTCTTCCTGACAGTGCAGTAAGTGAAGGCGGTGTCATTGCATTAAGTGATGCAGGAAATATAGATGCACAAATATCAAAAAGATTTGAACGAGTGAAAAAGGCAGCGTTGAGTGGATAGAATAAATGTAAAAGAAAAAAATATTAAAGAGCTTGAGGCTTTAAGTGATGAGATAAGAAAAAGAATTTTAGAGGTTGTAAGTAAAAACGGCGGACATCTAAGCTCTACGCTTGGTGCTACAGAGATAATTGTGGCAATGCACAAGGTATTTGATTCTCAGAAAGATCCTTTTATTTTTGATGTGTCACATCAGGCATATGCACATAAACTCCTTACCGGAAGATGGGAGGAGTTTGATACACTTAGACAATTTAACGGTATATGCGGCTATACAAAACCAAGTGAAAGTACTGATGATTATTTTGTAGCGGGGCATAGTTCGACTTCTATATCGCTAGGTGTCGGTGCTGCAAAAGCAATTGCGCTTAAAGGAGAACAGGATGAAAGAATCCCTGTTGTCCTTATCGGTGACGGTTCTATGACAGCGGGTATGGTATATGAAGCGTTAAATGAACTTGGCGATAGAAAATACCCAATGGTAATAATCCTTAATGACAATGAAATGAGTATTGCAAAGCCGATTGGTGCCATAAGTAGAATGCTCAGTTCTGCTATGGCTTCTCCTTTTTATCAAAGATTTAAGAAAAATACTGAAAGTTTTGTTGATAATTTCGGTGAAGGTGCCAGATATATTGCTAAGCGTATGGAAGAATCGTTAAAACTGGTAACGCCGGGGATGCTTTTTGAAGAGATGGGCATTAACTATATTGGTCCGGTTGACGGGCATAACATTGCACAGCTTGTAGATATCATGCAAACAGCTAGAAAACTCAATAAACCTGTAATTATTCATGCACAGACTCTCAAGGGAAAAGGCTATGAAATAGCAGAAGGCAAAGAAGAGAAATGGCACGGTGTCGGTCCTTTTGATTTATCGAGTGGGAATTCTGCTAAAAAAGCTGCAAACAAGAGTGCTACGCAGATATATACGGAGTCACTGCTTGCTTTATGTGAAAAAAATGAGAAGATTGTAGGTGTGACGGCAGCTATGCCCAGCGGTACAGGCTTAAGTGAACTTATAGAAAAATATCCGACGCGATTTTGGGATGTGGCAATTGCAGAACAGCATGCTGTTACTTCTATGGCAGCACTTGCAAAAGAAGGATTTAAGCCTTTTTGCACGATTTATTCGACTTTTTTACAGCGTGCTTATGATCAAGTCATCCATGATACCTGCATAATGGATCTGCCGGTGGTTTTTGCCCTTGACCGTGCAGGTATAGTGGGTGAAGACGGTGAGACGCATCAGGGTGTATTTGATGTAAGCTATTTAAGAGCCATCCCGAATATGACTCTTTTTGCACCAAGAGATGAAAAAAGTTTTCACCAGGCAATGGGATTTGCGGCAAAGTATGAACATCCCTGCTCACTGCGGTATCCGCGAGGCTCTTTTATAGAGACAGATCTTCCTGAATCTGCACCTTTTGAACTTGCAAAATCACAACTGCTCCAAACTGCGAAGAGTGATATACTGCTTATTGGATACGGAAACGGTGTAGGACGAGCGTATGAGACATCGAAATACTTGGATGAAGATGTAACTATTTTAGATTTGCGTTTTGTAAAACCGCTTGATGAAGAGATGCTTAAAGAATTGTCAAAAAAATACAAAAAATGGTTTGTATTTTCTGACACGGCAAAACTAGGCGGTGTTGCCTCTGCACTTTTAGAGTTTTTAGCCAAAGAAAATATTTTGGATATTTCTGTAGTCTCTTTTGAGTATGAGGACGAATTTATAACCCATGGAAATACAAAAGTTGTAGAAGAATCTTTACAGCTTCTGCCTGAGCAGCTTGCCCAAAGAATAAAAGCGTATAATCCTTAGTAACCTGCTGTGTTTACTTGACATTTCTTTACTCCTTGTAGTATTATTACAATACTTAATACAAGGAGTCGGCATGAGTCAAAAATCCTGTCCCGTTTCATTTATAAAGATTGATGCTAATATTGTAAGAATAAATGCATTTTACATTTTACTGCTTGTGAGTCTTTATCTAATGACATTCAATAAATTTATTATACTTTTTTTAATAGCGGATTTTTCCATAAGACTTTTTGTAAGTAAAAGTTACAGTCCTTTATATTTTATATCTTCAAGAACAAAAGAGCTCTTACATGTAAAGAGCAAGCTTGAAGATAATGCACCCAAGACATTAGCAACGTACTTTGGTTTTTTATTTTTAGTTTTGATTTTGTTGTTTGACTTGTTACATGCAGAGACTCTTTTTTATATAACAAGTGCCATACTTTTAGTATGTTTGTTCTTGGAACTTGCATTTGATTACTGTATGGGCTGTAAAATATATTACCTGTATAAAAGGTTTGTTGTCTGATGGTCGGTGTTTCTACGAAAAGTCTCTACGGTGTTGCAGCAATGCATGCCCTGTATAACTCTCCAAGAAATAAACTGATGCAGATTAAAGAGATAGCCGCAGTTACACAAATATCACACGGCTATCTTGAACAGATTCTCTCAACTTTAAAAAAACACGGCTTCGTAATAAGTGTAAGAGGGGCAAACGGCGGATATAAATTGGCATCCGATGCTTCTAAAATTATAGTTTTGGATGTTGTTGAAGCTTTGGAGGGGGAACTTTTCACTGTTTCTCAAAATGTGGGTGCGAGTGTGGTTTTAGATTCATTTTGGAAGGATATTCAAGAGAAAGTCAGAGCAGTTTTTAATATAAAATTATCTGAACTTGACCGTGCTTATGCGACATATTTTTACGAGATTTAAAGCATTATAACACCGGCAAATCTTCCCGTGTTGTTATTTTTTCTGTAGGAATAAAATGTATCTGCATGGCAGCAGTTACAAAGAGAAGATATTTCAATATTTTTCTCTTCTATGCCCATTACATGTAACTGTTCTCGCAAAATTGCTTTAATGTCCAAATAGAATTTTTCATCTTTTTTTTCAACAGCATAATCAAGTTTAAGTTCTTTTGCCTCTTGATAAATCTCATCATCGACTTCATAACAGTTTTGACAAATAGCAGGACCTATGCTTACTATAATATCTTTTGGCACAGAGTAAAAATCGTTTGTAAAACTCTTTATAACATTTTGAATAATGTTTCCAAAGGCTCCCGCTTTGCCTGCATGTACTGCTGCGATGACATTTTGTACAGGGTCAAAAAAGAGCAGAGGGGAGCAGTCTGCTACCATAACCATAAGAGGGATATGTTTTTTATTTGTTATCACTGCATCACAGGTTAGAGGGTTGTCAAAATTATCATTTTTATCAACTATTTTTACAATATTTGAGTGGATTTGTTTCATATGAACGAGTGTTCTATAATCATACTTGAGCTCTTTTGCCAACTGTATATGATTTTGTATTACATTCTTTTTTATATCATTGACATGAAAAGCCAGGTTGTTACTTTCCTTACATGTAAAGGCATGTGTCAGCTCTGGATAGTTGTTTAATAATTTACTTTGATAAAATTTCATATAATGATTATAACATAAGGTGTTGTGATTACTAGTGGCCGTCATTTTAGCTTTGTAATTCCGAGGACGAATCCTCCCTTCGGTCTGAGCCTCTCCATTATAAAGCTAAAAAGACTATTAACTAGATTCAATGAGCATTAGTAAAAAAGGAAATAATATTGAGTAAATTAAGTATGTACCCCGTAACACTCGACGGTCAAAGTATTGCAAAAAAACGTGAAGAGATACGCGCGTATTTTCATAATACGTTTGATTTGTTTGAAAAAGTATTTGAACTCTTAAAAGATGAGAGTGTATTTTATAAAAAGAGTGAACCGACTCGTCATCCGATGATATTTTATTTCGGGCATACGGCGACTTTTTTTGTGAACAAACTTATCAACATGAAGATAATTAATGAGAGGATAAACCCTGAATTTGAATCTATCTTTGCCGTGGGCGTGGATGAAATGAGCTGGGATGACATGCAAGAAGGTCATTATAAATGGCCTGAGGTTTCAGAAGTTAGAGCTTACCGAAATGCTGTGCGTACACTTGTTGATGAGCTGATTATTCATTTGGATTTTACACTACCGATACGGGATGACTCTTCTATGTGGATTATACTGATGAGCATTGAACATGAGCGTATTCATATTGAAACTTCACTTGTTCTGCATCGTCAAATGCCAATCGAGTTTATAAAAGAGGTTCCTGAATTTAATTTATGTAAGCATTCTTCAGATGCCCCTCAAAATGAAATGATAGCAATCAGCGGCGGCGAAGTTACATTGGGAAAAGATAAAACACATAACCTATACGGATGGGATAATGAATATGGGGATTATAGTGAGGTTGTAGAAGATTATCAGGTTTCCAAATATCTAGTAAGCAATGGCGAATTTATGGAGTTTGTCAATGAAAGCGGCTATGAGAGAGAAGAATTCTGGGACGAAGAAGGATTGGAGTTTTTAAAAAAATCTCAAGTAAAATATCCGCATTTCTGGGTAAAAGAAGAGACAACTTTTAAATACCGGGCATTGAGTAAAATTATAGATATGCCACTGGATTGGCCCGTGGATGTGAATGCTTTAGAAGCGGAAGCGTTTTGCAGGTATAAGAGCCGAAAAGAGAGCCGTCATTATACGCTGCCGAGTGAAGCCGAATATGAACTTGTGTACCAGCACTCAAATCTTAAAGATGTTCCCGAGCTCCATGAAAGTCGGGCAAATATTAATTTTTATCATTATGCCTCATCCTGTCCTGTAGATGAGTTTAGCTTCAATGGAATTTATGATGTGATAGGGAACGTCTGGCAGTGGAGCCGAACTCCTATACGGGGGTTTAAAGGCTTTGAGGCGCATGAAGCCTATGATGACTTTTCAATTCCTACTTTTGATGAGAAGCATGCCCTCATATTAGGCTCTTCGTGGGCAAGCAGCGGGAATTTGATAATGAAACATTCTCGGTATGCCTTTAGAAAACATTTTTTTCAAAATGCCGGATTTCGATACGTTATTACAACAAACACACAGCACAAAAGTGAAGATATTTATGAAACGGATGAACTCATCTCGCAGTATTGTGAGTTTCAATACGGTGACACACATTTCGGTGTTGAAAATTTTGCAGTCTCATGTGCAAAAATTGCTGATAAATATGCACATAACAAAACAAAAGCACTGGATTTAGGCTGTGCAACAGGGAGAGCGAGTTATGAGCTTGCAAAAACTTTTGACGAAGTTGAGGGGTTAGACTTCTCTGTGCGTTTTGTCAGTGTCGGTTCTAAATTAAAAGAAGAGGGGTATATTGCCTTTAGTTCAAAAGAAGAGGGTGAGCTCACTGTCAATAAAAAAGTAAGCCTGCAGGATTTAGGGTATGAAAAGTTGGCGCATAAAGTCTCTTTTTGGCAGGGCGATGCTTGTAATTTAAAACCGAATTTTAATTCTTATGATCTTATAATGGCGACAAATCTCATTGACAGACTCTACAACCCGAGACTTTTTTTAGATACAGTGGATGCAAGGCTCAATGATGATGGCATTTTGATGCTAACATCTCCATATACATGGCAGGAAAGCTCTACGAAAAAAGAGTTTTGGCTCGGCGGTTACAAAGATGGAAACGGCAATGAGGTAAAAACAATTGAGTGTTTAAAAAGTATTTTAGATGCAAAATTTGACCTGTTACATGTAGAAGACTTAGAGTTTGTTATAAAAGAGACGGCAAGAAAATATCAGCATACTATTTCACAGGTGAGTGTATGGAAAAAGCGCTAACATACAGCTTTACAACAGCAAGTGAACGTGAGGGAACAAATGCGGAAAAGTATACTTTAAGAGAAGAACTTTTTGGTACACAAGATGTTCTGCCGGTATGGGTGGCAGATATGGATATAGACACGCCGCAATGTGTTTTAGATGCTGTCAAAAAAAGACTCCAACATCCTGTAATGGGGTATGAAGAAGTACCCAAGTCGGCATTTATGGCGCAGATTGAGTGGATGAAAAAAGAGCATGACATTGATTTTAATTTAGAAGATATGCTCTATTCTCATTCTGTTGTGGCATCCATGCATACGTGCATAGAAGCTTTTACAAAAGAGGGTGAGGGTGTGATTGTGCAAACACCTGTTTATCCGCCATTTTTTCACAGTATTTTAAAACTTAACAGAAAACTTGTAAAAAATTCTCTTAAACTTGATTCTGAGGGAAAATATAGTTTCGATATAGAAGATTTTAAAGCAAAAATCAATGAAAATACTAAACTTCTACTTCTATGCTCGCCTCACAATCCGGTTGGAAGAGTATGGCGCAAAGAGGAATTGGAAGAAATATTGGCAATCTGTTTGGAGCATAATATTGTTGTTTTTGCAGATGAAATACACTCAGATTTAGTTTATAAACCTAACAAGCATATAGCTTTTGCTTCGCTAAGTCAAAAAGCAAAGGAGATCACTGTGACAGCGCTTGGTGTAGGAAAAACTTTTAATATGGCAGGCTTTGCAATGAGCAGTGTTGCTATACAGAATAAAGAACTTAAAGAGCAATTTAAAAAAGCATATGACAGAGTACATTTCGCCCAAGGTTCATCACTTTCTCATGTTGCTTTTGAAACTGCCTACAAAGAAGGAAAAGAGTGGCTTGAAGCATTAAAAAGTCATTTATACAATAATTATTTACTCCTCGAAGCAGTCGCAAAAAAATATCCGCAGTTTATTAAAATAACACCAATTGAAGCAACCTATTTGGCATGGATTGATTGTCGCAGTATGGGTTTAAAAGACAAAAAGTTACGCGCTTTTTTTATCAATGAAGCAAAACTCGGGCTCAATCCTGGGATTAGTTTTGGCAGAGAAGGCAGCGGTTTTATGCGCTTGAATTTTGCTGTTAGCTCTGCTAAAATGACAGAGATAGTTCAACGACTTGAAAGTGCATTACAAAGGAGACAGATTGGCTGATATAAATTGGACTGAATATAAAGAGTATAAAAAATATACTACAAAAAAAGACAACTTTGAAATACTACTGGATTTTATAAAGAGTTATTATAATATGACAAGTCCTTTTGATATATTTGACATGCTTGATGACGATGAAACTGCAAAAATGATGCTAAATAAACGTAAAATTAGGGATGCAGAAAAATTAGAAAGTTTCATGTACAAACATTAATGAGTAAAGATTTAGCAAAAATATCAACTTTTATTGCCAAGCATCATGTGATGAGTTTGGCAACAACAGATACGAAAAAACCTAATGTTTGCAGCCTGTTTTATGCATATGATGAGTCTAAGCTTTCTTTTGTGGTGGCAAGCAGTGTTGATACTTTACATGTAAAAAATATATTACAAAATTCTGCAGTTGCCGGAAATATTTTTCTCGAAACACAAGAGATAGGAAAAATTGAGGGATTGCAGTTTGAGGGAACAATGACACTGCTCAATGAGAGTAATTTAAAAAAATTCTATTTTAAAAGATTTCCATATGCGTTGGCGATGATGCCAAAACTATGGCAGATAAAAGTTGATTATTTTAAACTAACTGATAACAGACTGGGTTTTGGAAAAAAAATTATTTACTCATCTGCTTTGGCTTAAACAAAGAGCATTCAGCTCCGCTGCTGTTAAAAACGACTATAGAAGGAATTTGTGCTGACTTGAATCCGTAAGCCTTACACCCATGCGGTTTGGATGCTTCCCATGTTACATAATAATAGTCACATTTTCTACAATTAATTCTTTTCATAAATCTCTCTTTTTAAGTAAGTAATTTTAGCATATTTAGATAAAATATATAAAAGAAATAGAGCTTTAGACAAAAGGAAATTGATGGATAATAAAATTTTGTTAATGTTACAGCTGCAAAATCAGCTCAATGATGCAACCAATGGCGAAAATTGGACAAAAGGCGTGACAAAAAATGGAAAAACAATTAACTGGAAACGCTGTATATATATGGAGTGTGCAGAAATGGTGGACAGTTTTGGCTGGAAACATTGGAAAAGCATAGATGTAGAGCCTGATTGGCAAAATCATCAGATTGAAGTCATTGATGTCTGGCATTTTATAATGAGTTTGGCAATTGAGGTGTATGAAAGAAATTTAAAAGGTGGTATTGAAGATATAGCTATAGATATTTCAGCCCTGGAATCATTAAGTAATATCCAAACTGATACATTAAAATTTGCATCACAAGAAGATGTAATTGAAAAAGTGGAAAATCTTATACGAATTGCTGTATCAAAAGATGAAATTGATTTGGGTGAATTGGTATCGGAATTTTTTGATTTAGTCAGTATGAGCGGCTTGAACTTAGATACACTTTATCGTCTATATGTAGGAAAAAATATTTTAAATCAGTTTCGTCAAGATCATGGATACAAAGAAGGGACCTATATTAAGGTCTGGAACGGCGATGAAGATAACGTAGTTATGAAAAAAATCTGGGAAGAAAACAGTGATATTACACCAGATATTTTGTATAAAAAATTAGAAAAAGCCTATCTTGCATTAACTAAGAGTTGATTTTTTGAAGCATAATGTATTGGAGGTAAAAAATTTAACTTTTGGCTACAAAAAAGAAAAATTGCTTTTTGAAAATTTTTCTGTTTTCTTAAAACAAGGTGAGTTAAAAGCTATAGTCGGAGATAGTGGGGCAGGAAAAAGTACATTTTTTGAGCTTATACTTGGGAATTTAAAACCGCAAAGCGGCAGTATCAAAATATCGCGAGTAGCTGAAATTTTTCAAGACCCTTACAGCTCTTTTCATCCAAGTTATACATTACTACATCAAATTAAAGATGTAGCACCCTTACATAAATTAGAATCTCTTTTAGAGAATATGAACTTAGAATATAATTTACTCTTAAAACTTCCACATGAACTCTCAGGTGGGCAGCTCCAACGTGCATCTATTGTCAGAGCTATGCTCATGCAGCCTCAACTTCTTTTACTGGATGAACCGACATCAGCACTTGACAATGTGATTCAACTTGAAGTGATGAAGATGCTTATAAAAAATTTGGATTCTATGGGGATGCTGCTTATTACTCATGATATGGATTTGGCATCATGGTGTGCGGATGAAATTATTAAGATTTAAAAAAGTGATTGATCAGATAATAGCCGCTTCCAGCCATAAACACTGTACCAAAAACATTTAGTGCCATATTCATAAGACCCAGTGCAATACTGCCGCCCTCTAGAAGTAAAAAACTTTCTATCGCAAAAGTAGAGTAGGTTGTTAATGCTCCTAAAATTCCTGTTGATAGAAAAGATTTCATATGCGGAGTCAATAGAGTTGAGTACATAAAATAGGCTACAAGACAACCCATTATAAAGCTTCCTATCAGATTTACACCAAGTGTACCGAATGGAAGTTCATGCGGTACTCTATGAGAAATCAGACCATTAATATATGAGCGTAAAATTGCTCCGATAAATCCGCCGCTACCTATTGCGAGTATTGTTTGCCAACTCATGATCATACACCTTTTGCATCTTTTCTCTTAGTCCACTTAACCAATTTTGGTCATCTTTATCTGCGATAAATGAGTCTAAAAATATAACTTTTATGTTTCTTGGTACATAATAGAAACGTTTAATATCATAACATTTGGCAGTCTCTATAAGGACAATAGGTTGTACTTTGAGCTTATACTGATCAGCTATAACCTTTGCTCCCGATTTAAACGGTAACATTTTTGCACCTCGAGAACGGGTACCCTCTGGAAACATTGTTATGATTCTTTTCTTCTTGAGTCTGTCTTTTGCCGCACGAAGAAGCTTGATTAAAGATGTCTTGCTCTCTCTTTCTACTTCTATATCTTCTGGCATACTCATTGCAAGTCCGAAAAATGGCACTTCAAAGAGTGATTTTTTGGCAACCCAGGTAATATCTTTATTTGTTATGGTTTCTATAACGCAGATGTCCAAATCACTTTGATGATTCACTAAAAACATTTGTGCATCAGGGTCTTCATTTCCTTCAATTGTTGTAGAAAAAAGTGTACTTAGTCTTATAAACCATGCTGAAATTTTTCTGGCATATGGTCGGGGCAAAATGGGGTACATAATTATGGAAAAAGTAAGCCCGGTAAATATTATAAGCGTGGCATAGGCCCAGCTAATATGAGCAAGTATCTTCATGTTTTACCCAGCCTATTTTATTGTTTGTTAATTTTACTTTTATAAAGTTTTGCACTTGGCCTTCTTTTGTTAAATGATATTGTGTTTGTGTTGTTTCAAATATAGTTGAATTCTCTACAGGCAGCAGGTAAATCTGTGCCCCCTCTTTTATACATATTTTTTCTTGGGGTATTGCCAGATATATAATGTATATCAGCGGGATTATAATTAAAACTAAATAGAGATATCTTCGTCGTATAAGTATTAAAATAAAGCCTATAAATGCAAAAGCAGCGGCTATATACATTTTTATTGTGTCATGCGACTGGTCTCGCGGACGTAAATCACTTTGCGTGGTAACACTATCATCATTTACGATGATAGGAATAGTCACCTGTGTGTAATCATTTTTCAACAAATTAAAGTATGAAAAAGAAAAATTTTCTATTGTTTTATCAATGACAAGAAAATAGGTTATTTTTGCATCAGAATAAGTACCCGATTCTGATTCTATGCCTTGTTTGTAAACATCGTTAAAATGCATTTTTTCAATATCACAGTTTTGCGTGGAAGCTACAAAAATAACAATATTGTGTATGTTGTCATATACGGTAGTTTTGTACTCTTTGATTGAGAAATTATTTGCGATGATATTTGAAAAGTTTTTACTTGGATTTAGTGTAATGACATTGAGTTTTGAACCTTTGAGAATTGTACTTTCATAGTCATGTGGAGCCATTAAAAAAGCTTCTACATCAGGAAGTCTTGCTCTGTTTTGTGTTGCTTGCATATGAAAAGTATCATAATAATACTTTCCTTTTTGTACTCTTTGAGGTGCTTCATCGAGTATTTTCAATCCTTTTTGGTTGGAAAATTCATACAAAACATCATCAAATTTTTTCACTGTCGATAAAGTTTTGTAAGTAACAGGAAAGATTTCACCTTTAATTACTCTTTGTGGAATTTCATCATAGCTGAGATAAATCACTTTATTTGCAAAAAGTGATGAGATGAAAATGAGAGTAAGTAAAAGTGTTCTTATCACGACGCTAAAAAACCTTGAAGCATTTTTATTCCGTCATCACTTCCTAAAAGTGATTCCATAGCACGCTCTGGATGTGGCATGAGACCAAAAATATTTTTTTCTTTGTTGCAAACACCTGCAATACTTGCAACACTGCCATTGGGATTTTTAATTTCACCGCTTGCATCTGTGTACTTGAGAAGAATTTGTCCATTGGCTTCAAGCTCTTTCAAGCCCTCATCATCGATGTAGTAATTCCCGTCATGGTGTGCAATCGGAATATTGACAACATCACCTGTATTTAATTTTTCTAAAAAAATGTTTTCATTATTTTCTACTTTTAAATGATGGTGTTTGGAGATGAAGTGCAGTCCTTCATTACGTTTAAGTGCGCCCGGAAGCAGTCTTGCTTCTGTTAAAACTTGAAACCCGTTACAAATACCTAATACTTTTCCACCTTTGTCTGCGTATTCTTTAACAGCAGACATCACCGGAGAAAATTTTGCAATAGCACCGCTTCTAAGGTAATCACCATATGAAAATCCTCCCGCAACCACTAAAAGGTCAGTGTCTGCAGGAATAGTAGTAGATTTGTGCCAGATTATTTCAGTTTGTGCACCTAGTTTTTCAAAAGCATACTGTGTGTCGTATTCACAGTTTGTTCCAGGAAATTGTAAAATAGAAACTTTCATTATACAAGCTCTATAGTATAGTCTTCAATTACGGTATTTGCTAAAAGTTCTTCACACATTTTTGTAACATCAGCCATTGCTTTTTCTTTATTTGTTTCAGTGAGTTGAAGTACGATTTGCTTTCCAACACGGACATCTTCTACATTGTTAAATTGAAGAGAACTAAGTGCATGATGAACTGCTTTACCTTGAGAATCTAATACGCCTGCTTTTAAAAATACATTTACTATTGCTTTCATTAATTACTTTCCTAATATTCTATTTAAAACTTGCTCGTAAGCTACTGTAAGTCCGCCAAGCCCTTGACGGAATCTGTCTTTATCCATTTTTTCACCGCTTTTCATGTCCCAAAAACGACAGTTATCAGGTGAAATCTCATCAACGAGAATAATATTGCCGTCTTTATCTTTTCCAAACTCAAGTTTGAAGTCAACTAGGTTTAAGCCTTTTTCTGCGAAATAAGGTTTCAAAATATCATTGACTTGTCTTGCCATGCGGCGCAGTTTATCAAGTTCATCTTGAAAATCAACTAACCCGAGAATAAGAGCATGTTGATCATTGAGTTTTGGGTCACCAAGTTCATCGTTTTTATAGTCAAATTCTACAAGAGTAAAAGGCAAAACCGTGCCATCTTCAATACCGAGGTTACGAGTAAGACTCCCTGTCGCAATATTACGAACAATTACCTCTATAAGTATAACATCAACTTTTTTATGCAGCATATGGTTGTCATCAAGCATTTTAACAAAGTGAGTTGGAATACCGTTTTGCTCTAAGAGTTTAAATAACTCTGTAGAAATTTTATTATTGAGCGCTCCTTTTCCTTCTTCACTTGATTTTTTTTCGCCGTTGAATGCTGTTAAGTCATCTTTGAACTCAGAAATAACCAAGTTTTCATCTTCTGTTAAATATAACTTTTTTGCCTTACCTTCGTAAAGTAACCCTTTTTTTTCCACTGTTTCTATCCTTTTATTATCACAAGAGCTTTCATAATGTCAACTGCTTCTTTGAGTTGAATGTCTTTGTTGAAAATTTCTGGCGTAATTATATCTTTTTTATCTTTTTTATCTTCTTTAGTCTGTGCTTTTTTGCCATCAACTTTTTCAAGTTCTTCTTGCAGGTGTTTTTTTAGGTCCGCTTCTTTAATAGCAAACTCATTTTTATGCGTTGTAAATTCACCTGGTGTAACAATAACATCAGGTTTGACCCCGACAGCCTGAATGGTTCTTCCACTTGGAAGATAATATCTAGCAATTGTGAGTTTTATCGCTTCTATTTTTGTAATAGGTAGGACAACCTGTACACTTCCTTTTCCAAAAGTATTTTCACCTACTAACACAGCGCGTTTATGATCTTGCAAAGCACCGCTCACAATTTCACTTGCACTTGCACTGCCGCCATTGATTAAAACTACTAAAGGAACTTTGGTGAGTGTGTTTGATGTATGTGCAGTATATGTTTTCGTTTCCGCTTTGCGTCGTCCTTTTTGGGAAACTATAACACCGTCATTAACAAATGTGTCAACCAAGCCGACAGCCTGGTCAAGTAAACCGCCTGGATTGTTTCGTAAATCCAAAATAATACCTTTTGTTGCCGCTTTTCTTTTTTTGATTTCTTTTGTAACATCTTCTACGACTTTTTTATCAAAACTAGCGACTCTTAGATAAAGTATATTTTTACCGATGGTTTTTGCATGTACTGACTCAATAGTAATAACACCGCGAACAATATGCACGGCAAGAGGCTTCATCTTTCCCTCTCGAACAATGAGCAAATCAATTGGTTCACCGACTTTACCACGCATTAATGATACAGCTTCATCAATGGTCATGCCGATTGTCGATTTATTATCAATTTTTAAAATTATATCACCAGATTTTAGTCCTGCTTTATCTGCTGGAGTACCATCAATTGGGGCAATAACAGTTAACGCTCCGTTCTTCATGCCTACCGTGATGCCAAGACCGCCAAACTCGCCTTCAGTTTGTACTTTGAGCTGTTTGTAGTCTTTTTGTGTTAAATAATTTGAATGGGCATCAAGATTTTTCATCATTCCGTCAAGTGCTTTATCTATAAGTTCTTCTATAGTTACATCATCTACATCATACTGCTGTACTATACTGATAACTTTTGTAAACTTTTCTAAAGCCTGAAGTCTAGAAGCCTGCGCATCTTTAATTGAACTTTCTGCAAATAAAGAAGAGGAAAACATAAGAGCCATTGATGTAGCAACCGATGCAAATCCTAAGGTGATAAATTTTTTATTTTTCATAATAAACCTACTGTTGATTTTTAAAGAAGATATTATACCAACAGTTGATAAATGGAATACTTTTATGCTAAGTATGATAAAATCACGTCCAAAGAAGCAAAACTGTAGGGGATGTGAAATGAAAAACATTGTACTGATAGGTTTTATGGGCGTAGGCAAAGGAAGTATAGCCAGAGAAGTTGTAAAATATTCTGATTATATTGCCATTGATACAGATGATCTTATCGAGAGTATGGAAAATAAAAAAATTAAAAAAATATTTGAAGAAAATGGTGAAGATTATTTTCGAAAATTAGAAAAACATGTTGCAAAATGGTTAGAAAAAAGTGTACATGATACTCTTGTATCTACGGGCGGCGGTTTTTATAAACGAGAAAATTTACAAAAAATAGGTACAATTGTTTTATTGGACTCTCCTTTTGATGCTATTATTAAGAGAATAAAAAAACATCCAAATGCGGCGAGAAAACTGAAAAAAAGACCATTGCTTAATGATTTAAAAGAGGCAAAAAAGCTGTATGAAGAGAGACGACCTCAGTATTTGAAATTAGCAGAGATTGTAATAGATGTTACTGATAAATCAGCGCAGGAATGTGCAAAAGAACTTTTAAAAAAGGTAAAAAAATATGGGTAAATTACTACTAATAATAGTATTTCTGCTAACAACATCTCTAATGGCCGATGAAGTGCACTGGGCAAAAGATTTTACATCAGGAATTGAACAGGCAACAAAAGAGAATAAACCTGTTTTGTTTGTATTTTCACGGCATACATGTAAGTATTGTGTGATTCTCGAGAAAACAACGTTTTCAGACTCCAGAGTTATAAAAGAGTTGAACAACGATTTTGTTTCTATTATAGCTTACAGTGATGAGGGTGATGCTATGCCACAAGAGTTGTGGAGACCGGGAACACCGACAATATGGTTTTTGATGCCAAACGGTCAGCCAATGTTTCAGCCTTTAATGGGTGCAGTAAAAGAAAATGCTTTTTTACAGGCTTTAGATATTGTAAAAAAAGAATTCTCAGAAATAAATAAGAAAAAAAGTGGAAAGTAAATATGATATTTGTACAATCTAATGATAATGATTTTGATGTAAAGTTTGAAGAACTTCTGGGACGAGGGAAGATGGATATCGCTCATGTGAGTGCAATTGTAGGTGATATTATTGAAGATATAAAAACAGATAAAAATAAAGCACTTAAGTCTCATATTGCCAAGTTTGACAACTGGACGCCAAAAAGTGATGAAGACTTGAAAATTACTACAGAGTCTATGAAAACAGCATATGAAAATATTGATGAAGCATTAAAAGATTCACTTCATTTGGCATATGATAGAATAAAAGCATATCACGAAAAACAAAAACCAAAGTCTTGGTTTGATACAGAGGAAAATGGAACAATTTTAGGTCAAAAAGTGACTCCTGTTGACAGTGCTGGGCTTTATATTCCCGGAGGAAAAGCAGCATATCCGTCATCTTTGTTAATGAATGTTATTCCTGCGCAGGTTGCCGGTGTTGAAAACATTATCGTCTGTACACCGACGCCCGACAATGAGCCAAATGAACTTTTATTGGCTGCTTGTCATCTATGCGGTGTGAGCGAAGTTTATAAAGTCGGTGGTGCGAGTGCTATTGCAGCTCTTGCTTATGGTACAGAGACTATACCAAAAGTTGATGTTATTACAGGACCAGGAAATATTTTTGTAGCAACTGCTAAAAAAATGGTTTTTGGTGAAGTAAATATTGACATGATAGCAGGGCCGAGTGAAATTGGTATTTTGGCAGATGAGAGTGCGAATGCAAATCATTTGGCAATAGATCTGCTTTCTCAGGCAGAACATGATGAGATGGCAAGTTCTATTTTGATTACGCCATCACAAAAATTGGCTGATGCAGTTAAAATAGAGATAGAATCATGGCTTACAAAACTTCCTCGTCAAAAAATTGCAAGAAAATCTATAGAAGAACGCGGTGCAATTATCGTGACACAAACAATGGATGAAGCGATAGAGTTGATGAACAAAATAGCACCTGAACATCTCGAAGTTGCTACTATGAGTCCGTTTGAATTATTGCCCTATATCAAACATGCTGGAGCAATCTTTTTAGGCCACAATACGCCTGAAGCTATTGGTGATTATGTTGCAGGACCAAATCATACGCTTCCAACCGGTGGAACGGCAAAATTCTATTCACCGCTTGGTGTCGAAAACTTTATGAAAAAAAGTTCTATCATCTCATTTAGCTCTGCAGCTATCAATGAAATTGGTCAAGAGTGTGCATTAATAGCCAATACAGAAGGACTGACAGCGCATGAGCAGTCAGTACGTGTCAGACTTAAATAAATAATTTATATTAGTTGTAAAAGTTAATTTTATAACTAATATAAACCTTCCAAATATTAATTTTCCAAATATACCCAGCAAAAAAAAATTATCAAAAAATTATCACTCTTTTATAACTAATTTAAGCTAACTTAGCTAATATTGATGTAGTAAAAAAAGCTCGAAATGCCGTGCATAAGGGCTTCTTTTAATGTTAATAAGTCGTAGTTATAAATCTTAAAAAAGCCATTAAAGGCCAAAGGAGAATATATGCAATTAGGTTTCCTAGTTGATTTACACCTGTGTATGGGTTGTAAAGGTTGTGAGATCGCATGTAAAGTGGAGAATGAAGTTCCGCTTAGTACATGGAGACTTCGTGTTAAATATGTAGATGTGGGAACTTTCCCAGAAACTAAGAGAACATTTACTCCTCTTAGATGTAATCATTGTGAGAATGCACCATGTGAGAGAATTTGTCCTGTAAGTGCATTACACTATATAGAGAATGGTATTGTAAACATTGATAAAGAAAGATGTATCGGTTGTGCGGGTTGTGTTATGGCTTGTCCATATGGTGCAATTTATATTGACCCTGAAACACAAACAGCAGATAAGTGTACATATTGTGCGCACCGTATCGCATCAAGCATGATGCCTGCTTGTGTTGTTGCATGTCCTGTTGAAGCAAATATTTTTGGTGACCTTGACGATCCGGCTTCAAATATTTCTATGTATATTCAAGATCATAGAGATGTACAGGTTCGAAAACCTGAAAAGGGAACAAACCCTCACCATTTCTATGTTGGAGCAGGTCAAGTGAACCTTAACCCTCTTGCATCACAAAGAATAGAGGGCTATAATTTATTCAATAAAATAACAACACTTCCACTAGGAGGGCATCACGAATGATACATGAATCTTTAGCTGCAACACATGCAGTAGTGACTTTGGACGTAGCATTACCAGACGTATTTTGGGGTTGGTTTGTTACAATGAATATGTGGGCAAAAAGTATAGGTACAGGTTTGATTTTTATGCTTTTCTTATTGCTTAGAAAAAATTCAAGTGAAATGACAGGTCTTAGAACTTCAACGCTTATTGTTTCATTTATTATGATGAACATTTTCTTATTGTTTACTTTGGCTGATTTACATCAACCATTTAGAATGTGGCATATCTTTTTCTATCCTCATTGGACGTCAGCTATTACAGTTGGTGCATGGATGGCAACGGTATTTGTTGGTTTAGAATTTTTGATGATTATTTTAGGGTTTCAAAAGAAAACAGAATCATTTGATAAACTTTTATTTTGGGTAACACTTCTTGCTATTCCTGTTACACTATATACTGCCGGTATTATGGCAGAGGCTAGTGCACGTGAATTGTGGCAAATGTCAACAGAATCAGTACAAATGATTCTAGCAGCAACTCTTTCTGGTTCTGCAGCAATGATTTTACTCGGCGGTTCAAAACTTAGTGACGAAACAAAACAATTTTTTGGAGCGATTTTAGGTTTAAGTGCTTTACTAGCATTTATAATTTACATGTCAGAATATATCTTTGGTGGAATGAAATCAGAAGAAGTAACAGCTATTTTAGCACATGTGAAAGGTAACGGTGAGTATTCAACTATGTTCTGGATAGGACAATGGGTTGCATATATTTTACCAATGTTATTGGTTGCTCTTTCAAGAGTCAGCAAAAGTAACAGTCTTTTAAGTCTTGCGGCTATTTTAGCAATCGTAGGTCTGTGGGTAGTAAAACATGTATGGCTTGTTATTCCACAATTATTACCATTGAGTTAAGGAGAAAATATAAATGTATTTACAAAGTAGAAGAACATTTTTAAAAGGTGCTGCATTCAGCGTAGCTGGTGTAGCCATAGCTAAGGGTGTATTTGCAACTGATGCAGCTGCAGAATCTGTTAGCCAAAGTAAGTTTACTAATACTCCTGATTCAATTTCTTTTTATCCTGATCAAAAAGATTGGGATAATTTTGCTGAACTTGATGGCGATGACTGGAAACGTGGCGGTATTGAACGCCATGGTGTTAGAAGTGCTGAAAATCCTGATGGAATTCAAGTAAACAACTATACAATCGTTCCTACAGTTTGTTCAAACTGTGAAGCGGGTTGTGGACTGACTGCATGGGTAAATAAAGACACTATGACAGTTAGAAAATATATGGGTAACCCGTTACACACTGGTTCTCGTGGTAGAAACTGTGCAAAAGGTTACGCTGTAACATCTCAAATGTATGATCCGGATCGTATTCCGTTTCCTATTAAGAGAGCTCCTGGTTCTAAGCGTGGTGAAGGAAAGTGGGTTCGTGTAACCTGGGATGAAGCTATGGCTGCTATTGGTAAAAAAATGCATGATACTCTTGCTAAAGGTGATGAGATTTCTAAGAAATCTATCATGTACCATGTCGGTCGTCCAAATGAAAATGGTTTTGGTCCACGTGTACCACAATCTTTAGGTATTGATGGATACAACTCACATACGAACATCTGTTCTGCAGGTGCTCGTGAGGGAACAATTCAATGGGCAAATGATGATAGAAATTCGCCGGACTGGGGAAATGCGGATCTTATATTCTTACAATCATCACATGCTGCTGATGCAGGACACTATTTCCAACAATCAGCCGGTTTAATTGCTGAGTCACGTAAACGTGGTGCAAAAATGATTGTTATTGATCCTAGAATGAGTAACTCTGCGGGTATGGCAGATTTATGGATTCCATGTTGGCCGGGAACGGAAGCGGCGCTTTATCTTTATTTAACAAATCGTATTTTGAATGAAAAGAAAAAAGATGATTCAGATATAGTAAACCATGAATTTGTAAAAGAATGGGTAAACTGGGATAGATTAATGGCTAACAAAGATTATCTTAAAAAGATGATTGGATACGGCTATATTTCTAAGATGCCAAAAGATGACACTTATGAGTCTTTTCTTGAAGTTGCAAAAGAACTTTATGCTCCATATACTAAAGAGTTTGTTGTTAAAGAGTGTAGACTTGAAGGTATGGAATATAAGTTAGATGAGCTTTGGGAGATGTTTGTTCCAGCTGGTGCTAAAATTGCTACATACTTGTGGCGCGCAGGACCGATTGGTCACCGTGGTGGTTGGATGAATACGCGTGCTGGTTTCTTACCGCTTGCTCTTGTTGGAGCTATGCGTGGTGATATTGGTGGTGTCGGCATGCACCACTGGCATGAAATTTCAGTTGCAGGAAAAGGTGATAAAGCTACAGTAGCCGGAAAACACCCTGAAAAAACTGATGCATGGAATGAAATTGCATGGCCACCTGAATATCCTATTTCAACATATGAAATGGGTTATATGATGCCGCAAATTATGATGGATGATGCATGGCATGAAAAATGGACAAAACGCGGTTTGAAGATTCCAAAATCTATGGCTGTTTATGTTCCAAGAATGCACAATCCGTTATGGATTAATCCGGATGGATTCAGATGGATAGAAGCACTCAAGCGTGAAGATAAATTTGAATTATCATTTAACTTGTCTCCAACGTGGTCTGAGACTAACTGGTACTGTGATTATGTACTTCCTGTTGGACTTGCAGGTGAGAGAAACGATCAGCAGTCAACGCCGTCTAAACCGGAACAACGTATAGAGTTCCGTCAAGCGGTTCTTCGTGTTGCCGCTGAGAAAGCCGGTTGGAAGCCAAAAGATCCGACACGTGCAACACTTGAAGCACATATGAAATTTGGTCTTGGTGAAGTTTGGGAAGAGAGTGAATTCTGGCCGAACCTAATTATGCATTATGTTGACCCTGACGGTTCTTTAGGTATTGCTAAATACTGGGCAAGTAAAAAAGATCCGTCTCGTTGTGTTACTGTTCCTGAGTATTTTGATGAAGCATTTAAACTGTTACCGAAACTAAAAGCAGAAGCAACAAAACTTTATAAAGGTGAAGAGTATCCAATCTACAGCTATATGAGAGATCATGGTGCTTGGACTGAGAAAACTGATGTGTATAAACCTCAAGAAGAAGAGCTTGAATTTGATGGAACGTATTACCATGCACATGGACATAAATATAGTAAAAATGAAGTTACTAAAGATGATTTTGGTGCATTATGGGTAGATGATGGCAATTTCAAAAAATCTATTGGTGTTGAAATCAATGGTGAGCTTCATGAAGGTTTCCATACATTAAGTAAAAAACTGGAATTCTTCTCCGAGTGGTTAGCAGATGAGTGGAAATGGCCGGAGTATGCTATTCCTATTTATCCAAGAAATGATGCAGAAAATGATAAAATGGTACACCTTGTAACTCAAGTTCACCATAAACATATGAAAGCAGATAATGAATTTGCATTAAATACGATTTATCGTTTACCATACAATATTCACACACGTTCTGTGAACTCTAAACATTTGATGGAGATTTCACAAAACCATAATCCTGTATGGATTTACACAAAAGATGCCCAAAAACTTGGCATTAAACGCGGTGATGCTATAAGAGTACAAATTCAAGATACTTTAACAGGTATTAAGAGTGGTTATTTTGTTGGTATGGCAGTTCCTACTGAGGCAACTCGTCCCGGTGTTCTTGCATGTTCACACCATGCCGGTCGTTGGAAACTTAAAGACTCTGTGAAAATTCCAGGGTTTGAACATCAGCTTGGCATTATGAGTTTAGGTTCTCCTAAATATGAAATGACTAATGATGGTAAAGTTGGAACAATGAAACCGACTGAGGGAATTAAGCCGCATGAAGCATGGCAGTTTAAAGAGTACAACAAAGACCTTGACAACATCTGGTGGGATGGTCTTAGCGGTGCATGGCAGAATGCTGTGGCTCCTTGTCATCCGGATCCTATTGCAGGAAATCACGGTTGGCACCAAAAAGTTATCATCACTAAAGCATCTGCTGATGATAAAATAGGTGACATTAAAGTTAACTATGAAAGTAACTTTAAAGTTTATCAGGCATGGAGAGATCAACTGACTCGTCCTTTAAATGCGTCAGATAAATTACGTCGTCCATATCACATTAAACGTCCAGTAAAACCAAGCCAAAAAGCTTACGAAGTTAATATTAAAGACGTTTAACAACAAAGTTAAAGCCCACTTCAAGTGTGGCTTTACTATACTTCCATAAGAAAATTTCCAAAAGGTACATTGTTTATGAATAATGATTTAAAGCAAGAACAGATTGCAAGAATAAATATCTATGCACTTATCTCAAGAATTACGATGAGTGAAATTGATGAAGGGCTATTAAAATCAATAGAAGAAGATGAAAATATGCTCTCTTTTTTCCCGACATTTAAAGATTGGGAAAAAAGAAAAGAGCTTGATTCAAAAGATTTGATAGAAAAATATTTGAATGTTGATTTTACTAACCTTTTTTTACTCCATCTTATTCCTTATGAATCATTTTATACAAGAGAAGATCAAATGATGGAAACAGGGGGAGATAACCCTATACAAGCAATTTTTAATGCTTTTGAATTTAAGGTACAGCTTGATAAAGCTCGTGTTATGGCAGCAGACCATATAGGGGTAGAGTTGGAATTTATGTATGAGTTGTGTAAGGCAGAGTTAAAAGCACTAGAAGCAAATGACTTGGAAATGGCGAAACAACTCTCACAACTGCAATACGGATTTATGAAAGACCATCTTTTAGAGTGGGCTCCAATGTATCTTTTAAATGTGAAAAGTGAAGCGGGTACTGCATTTTACTTTGATGTTGCTGATTTAGTCTTAGAATTTATGATGAGTGATTTTGAATACTTAACGCAATTAAAAAATAATGGATATAACTACCCGGTATGAGTCTTTTAACCTTAGATGTCAGTAAATGTGTTCATACTTCCAATAAATTTGCGATATGTAACAAATGTGTCGAAGTATGCCCTGTTGAAACTATACACTTAGAAAACTCTACCATCTCTTTTACTCCCAGTGAATGTGTCGGATGCGGCGGCTGTGACGCTGTTTGTCCGACTGCTGCATATACATTGGATGATTTTAAACCGATAAATTATGTTTTTAAATTTTTAGAAGATCAAAATAGTGTGCTTACATGTAATGATACAAATTTTCCATGTATAGCATCTTTAAGTGTTGAAGAACTGCTTAGTATGGCGTTGATATCTCCAGAACAAATTAGTTTAGATATTGGTCCCTGTACTGATTGTGAGATTGCAAAAACAAATCTCGCTATTATAAACAACAGAGCTGAGGAAGTGAACTTTTTACTTGAAGCGATGCTACAAGACAAAAGTTTACGCATTGCAGAATTAAATTATGAAGTTAAAAAAGATCTTGACCCTTTAAGCAGACGTAAATTACTCTCTAAAGAGGGTGTGAAAACTGCTATAAGCATTAAACAGCAACTTCAAAATGAAGTTGACTCCAGTGATGAAAATGTAAAAACACATACAGTTACTGCGCAAGATATTATGAAAATAAAAGAGAAGAACATTCCTGATAGACGTAGTTTACTCCTTATGGCTATGAAGCGTGCAAGCGTACCGGAAGTTTTTCATACCATTGATATAAAAGATATTTCATTTATTTCACAAAAAGATTTAAATGAGACGACATGCACAAATTGTCAAATGTGTTATAGAATCTGCCCGACAGGCGCATTGAGTTCTGATGTGAGAGGAAGTGTGATTAATTTTAATCCGCTTGCCTGTGTGCAGTGCCACAGTTGTCATGATGTATGTGAACCTGACTCTTTAACGTTACGAAAAACTTTTTCTCTTAGCAGCTTTTTTGAGCCGAAAATTGAAACTTTGGTGCGTTTTGATATAAAAAGATGCGATGAATGCGGTAATTTCTTTGCTTATCAAGGCGGAGAAAAAATCTGTAACAGATGTAGAATTGAAGAAGAAGAAGCAAAAGAATTATGGGGGATCAAATGAGTGAAAGAATGGCTGAAGTAGAGACAATGAATGCTGATGACGGGATTAAAAAAGAGACAAAACTCTTTGGTCTTATTGCAGAACATGCCAGTCCAAACAGACTCTTTGTTATGCTCAATAAAGAGATAAAAGTAAACAATGCTGATGCTATGATGATACCTATGAATATACGTGAAGATGATTTTTATTTTACGCTTTCAAATATGAAAAAATCACATGTAAACGGAGCATATATTGCCGAAGAATATCAAGAAAATGTGGTTGAGCTTTTGGATGAAGCAGATGAATTCGTACAGGTGTACAATAAATGTGATTTTGTTCTAAGAGATGGAGAAAGATTGATAGGAACGTATTTAGAAAAAAATAAAACATTGCTAGGCGAAGCTTTAGCCAAA
The DNA here is from genome assembly GCF_000147355.1 of Sulfurimonas autotrophica DSM 16294. Classification (NCBI taxonomy): domain Bacteria; kingdom Pseudomonadati; phylum Campylobacterota; class Epsilonproteobacteria; order Campylobacterales; family Sulfurimonadaceae; genus Sulfurimonas; species Sulfurimonas autotrophica. Next base: position 1,613,060 of record NC_014506.1, on the reverse strand, counting down.
GAAATATTTGAAAAATATATAAAATAGGGAGAGAAGAATGGATATAAAAGATTTAAACGAATTAAGAAATGAATTTGAAATGATGCAACAACAGGCAATGCAGGCTGCCTGTGAGGATGGAAGCTGCGTAGAAGATGAATATGAAGACTACCCGGATTATTTAAAAGCTATTTACGCAGAGATAATGCCTCCTGCGAAGAGCGGTATTTATTTTTCACGATGGGATTTAAAGCGTATGGCTGCAGAACTTGATGAATCATTTGCCATAGATGTTCGCGAGAGAATGTTTAAAAATTTTATGCAGTGGATTGCTACACCTGAAGATATGCTCTCAGTTGTCGATCAATTTAAAAGTCATATGGACATGAAATGTGAGTTATATAAAGAGTATTCACAAAAATATCCTGCGATGCAAGAGCTCTTTGAACCAAAAATTCAAAAAGCACAAAAAGCAAAAAAATATCTTGACAAGGTTTACGTAGAATTTTTTACGTAAGTTCTGCAACTATTTCTTTTTTTATTTTATTGAGATTGAGAGGCTGCTTATTATTGAGACTATCTTCAAGCTTGAAAATATACTCATCCAGCCCTTTGTCTTGATAATGCATGATGAGTAGTGTAAGCAGCTCTTTTACTGATTTTGCATTTTTAATATCTTTAAATTCTTCTTTTTTTTCTCTTTTTATAAATGATTTTTCACTCAATTTTGCTGCTAAGAAACCGCTTAAAAAGAGCAGGGCATAGATAAAAAACTTTTTCACGGCTTCTATATTTACAAAGTTATTTGCTTTTGGCGCATTCGTTTTATCTATTAACACTGTGGTATCTATTTTTTTGACTTTGATTGTATAGGCTTTTGTATGGAGTGTGTAGTATCTATTTTTTGTTGGAGAATATACCTCTAAAGCCAGAGCAGGAACTCTAAAATCCTCTTTTGAAGTCAAGGCATAGATATACTCGGTATTTATAATATAGCCTTCTTCTGTCAGTTTGGAAATATTGTTTTTTATTTTTGAAAAAATCGTTACATTTTTAATTTGTTTTCTGAGCAGATTTAATTGAGGTTCTTTGTAGCCTTTTCCGCTAAGGATATAATGTAAATTAACAGCACCATATTGGTCAATCTCTGTTGTATCTATTTGAGAATTAAGTCTGAAATCTCCTACTAAATCTACATCTTTGCTTAGTTTTTTTACTTTTATTGTTAAAGGCCTAATTTTTACTTTTGTATCATAGGTGCTGATGGCTATACTATCATCATGGTCATCTACATAACTTTGTTTGACCGCTTTATCGCTGGCAGTGCGTATGATAAAGTCAAAGTTTACATGTAAGGTTTCTTCTTTAAGTGCAAAGAGAATATATTCAAAAGTTGTTATAGTATTATGGTAGCCGTTGTCTTGTATGGTTTTATGTAGGAGTTTTACTTCATAATCAGGACTCTTGGGGACATTAAAGGAAAAAAACATGTTGTCACTATGATTTTTTTGTTTGGCTGTAAAGGTGATAAGCAGAGGCTCTTTTGTATGAACACTTTTTTTATTAGTTGTGAGCTTATAGCTTGCTAGCTGTGTGCTTCCCAGAAGTGATATTCCAAAGAGCATAAAGAGAAAAATGGCCTTACCAAGGGTGTTTTTCATTTGTGTATCCTTTGTTTATAAGTTCATAGGCTTTATAGCCTAATTTGTATTTTGATTTGTTTTTATGTTTTACCAGTTGTAAGTTTTGGTTTTCTTGTTTCTTTTTTTTGCTATTTTTACCGCTGCCGCTGCTTTTTTGCGAAGCTTTTTGATTTGATTTGGATGAGCCGCTTTTACTTGCATCTTTTTTCTCATTTTGTTGCTCTTTAGCTGTTTGTTTTTTTTGCGTGCTTTTTTTAGGAAGCATATCAGAGAGATTTTTTTGCTCTTTTAGTCCCAATTTATATAAAAGAGAAAGATTATAAAAAGCATCTTTATCAAACCCAAGAGCCAATGCTTTTTGATAATAGTGCTTTGCTCTGTTGTATTTTTTTAAACTTACGGCACAATTACCAAGATTATAAAAGATATTTTGCTTGAGCTTTGGATTTGTAGATTTTATTTGTGAAAAAAGCTTTATTGACTTTTTGTAATTTTTTGCCTTGTAATAAGCAACTGCATTGTTGTAGTAGCTCTTAGGCGAGGGTGAAAGTTTTTGAAACTCTTTTGCTGCTGTAATAAACTTTTTACTTTTATATGCCTGATTGGCTTTGTTATTGTGATAAAAATCTAAAAATGATGCCGTATGACCCGGGTAGGGTAAAAAGAGCAGGGGTAAAAATACAAAGAACTGATGTAGTTTTGTAACAGAGATAAAGAAGCTAAGAAGGGCTATAAAAAGAGGGAACATAAAAAGTTCTTTGTAACTTAAGACTTTTGTAGTCGATTTTATAGTGCTGTTTTGCTTTTTTATATCAGCAATAATTTCATCGGCTATATCTTTATTTGTATTTAATTCATAATACTTTCCGCCGCACTCTTTTGCCAAAGGTTCTAGAAGAGGATTTATTTTTGATATTACAAGATTCTTATTGTTGTCTAAAATTGGTTTATCATCTTGTTTCAGGGTTGTCCCGCTGTTTGAACCAGTTGCTACTATATAAGGAATAATGGAATTTTTCTTACATAGTTTGACAAGTTTTGAAAGGTCTCTGTCTTCTCCACCGTCCGTAAATATTATAAGATTTTTTTCTTTGTAGGATGTCTTGGCAATGGTCTTAAACAAAGAAAGCAAAGATGTTCCTTTTGTCAGTATATATTTGGGCTCAAGCGAATTTAATGCCATCATACTGATAGCACTGTCGGTTGTCGGCGGTGATATCAGCATGGCATTTGAGGTAAAAGCAAATATGCTGAATCTGTCCTTGCTTAAGCTTTTGATAATATGCGCAATATTTTTCTTTGCCACCTCATAGCGTGTTGGTTTTAAGTCGTCCGCCTGCATTGAAAATGAGGCATCAAGTGCAATAATATAATCTTTTGCATCGAATTTTTGTTCGCTCGGCGCATTTATTATAACCGGTCTGCTCAAGGTAAGCAGGGTAAAAAAGAGTGCAATATAGAGCAGGTTTTTTTGTCTTTTTTTCTCTTTGGGCTGTGTATCCCTCTTATATAAAAAATACAGAGGAATAAGCACAAAGAGAACCCAAGGATATAAAAGCGTCATAAAAGCTCCTTTTTTCTCTTTAACACAAGATAAAGAAGCAGTAAAGATGCTAAAGATAGAGGGTACATGTAAAGATTTTGTTTGTTAAGATAATGCTTTGAACGAATGGCACTCGGTTCAAGTTTATCTATCTCTTTGTAGATATCCTGCAGCATTTTTACATTTTTGGCTTCAAACATTTTTGCATCAGTATTTTTTGCAATGAGTTGAAGAAGGTTCGCATCAAAGGCAGAGCGGTCGCCTATACCTATGGTATAAATCTTTACATGCTGCTTTTTTGCTTTTTGAACTGCCTCTTTGACAGAAACGGCACCGCTGTTTTGATAGCCGTCAGTAATGAGAATAATCACTTTCTCTTTGGCTTCCCCTTTTTTAAGTATTTTAAGAGCCATTGCCAACCCTTCGCCTATTGCCGTGCTGTCTCCGGCAATGCCGACATCAAAAAAATCAAGTAAAAATGCGACACTGCCCATATCATAACTCAGAGGAATGGCAGGGTAGGCATAGGTACCAAATATTGATACACCGACATTATCGTTGTAACGTTTTGTTATAAAGGATCTGAGGAGTTCTTTGAGTGCATCAAATTTCCTATTTTGCACATTCTCAGGGTTAAATCCGCTCTCTGCCATGGAACCGCTGGTATCAAGTGCAAAAACCAGATCTCGACCTTTTCGTTTGCTCGAAGTTTTTTGATCATAAATAATTGGCGAGGCAAGAGAAAATATCAGCAATGTAAGTATAAGAGAATAGAGTAATTTTTCTTTATTTATCAAAGAAGTTTTTTTTGAAAAAAGGTGAATGTGCGGAAAAATAATCTGCTTCAGGGTAACAGGACATTTATATATACAAATTACTAAAAGTAAAAGTATTAAAACATAAGGATATTCAAACGCAAAATTATTCAATTTGTGACTACTTTTTGATACAATTATAGCAAAGAGGAGATGAGAGTGAGATTTATTTTATTATTTATTATTCTAATAGTACAAATATATGGAGATGAAGATGCTTACAATCGAGGCGAGATGCTTTTTTTTGCCAATGCTTGTTCTAGCTGTCATGGACCCTCTGCTGAAGGAAGCAGTACTTACCCGCGACTTGCAAACAAAAAAGAAGAGTATTTGAAAAAAAAGTTAATTGATTTTAGAGCGGGTAAGGCAAAGAGTGTCTCCCAACAAATGATGGCACAATTTGCGAAAAAATTAACTGATAAAGATATAGACGATTTGAGCTTTTTCCTCTCTGCACATAAAAAGGTACATGTAGAGGATGTAGAGGATGATATATTAGGCGGATTCGGCTCATAAACTCGCCCACCACATTTTTAAGTATAAGCTCAGTGTGCTTGTATATCCGACATCGCTAAAGAGAAGCTTTTTATTCTTGCCATAAATAAACGTAGTGGGAAAGCCTGCTATATGAAATTGTGAAGAGAGTTTGCCGTTCTTATCATTAACGACTTTAAAGGTGTAGTTATGTTCATTTATATACTTTTTTACAGAATCATCACCACCGGATTTAACGGCTATGGTAACAACCTCAAAATGTTTGGCTAAAAAGTTTATATTAGATGCTTCAAGTTTACATGTAGGACACCAGGTAGCCCAAAAATGTATTAAAACCGGTTTTTTGTCCGGTATTTTATATTCTTGATAATTAATGAGTTTAAAGCTTTGTATAGCTAAGGGTTTTTGACTTAAGTCCTGACTTTTATAGAAACTTATTGCATTTGCTAAAATTGTCATAAGGACAAAAAAAAAGATAATTTCTTTCATATAATGTTTTATTTTACTTTTCATGACGTCAGCTTAACACTAATGTAATAATAAACTGATAAAATATTGAAAAATAAAGGAAGGTTAATGTTTAAATTAATACTTATTTCACTATCGTTAATGATGATAACAGGGTGCAGTACTGCACCAAAGAAAGCAGCTCCGTCTAAAGTAAAAAAGATGAAGCATAAAATGTTTCAGAGTGTCTCAAGAGAGCAGGCAATTTTACTTCAAAAAGGTAAAAACAGAGAATATTGCCATATCTGCGGCATGAATTTGGTTAAATTCTATAAAACAAGCCATGCTGCAAAAGAGGGTGATGTGGAGCATCAATACTGCTCAATTCATTGTTTGACTAAAGACATCAAAGAAGGTGCCCAACTTGAAAATCCTCAGGTTGTTGATGTGAGTTCTTTAAAATTCATACCGGTAACTGAAGCTTACTATGTTGTTGGAAGTAAAAAACCTGCTACTATGAGTAGAGTAAGCAAATATGCTTTTAAGTCTTTAGCTGATGCAAAAGTTTTTCAGGCTGAAAATGGTGGAAAAATAGTTGATTTTTATTCTGCTTGGCAGATTGCCAAAAAGGATTTTAATTAAGAAAGGGGTGGAGATAGAGTAATTACTCTATCTCTGCATCGATAACATCCTCGTCATCTTTTTTCTTCGCTGAGTCAGCTCCTGCTCCAGCTTCACCGCCTTGTTCTTTTTTATACATCTGCTCTGCCATTTTGTGGCTAGCTTCTGTAAGTACTTTTACTTTTTCTTCAATTTGTTCTTTTGTAGCATTATCATCTTTTAGAACTTCTTGAAGATCAGTTATAGCTGCTTCAATTTTTGCTTTTTCATCAGCAGCAAGGTTCTCACCCATTTCTGTCATTGATTTTTCAGTTTGTGCAATCAATGCATCTGCTTGGTTTTTAAGTTCAACAACAGCTTTTCTAGCTTCATCTTCAGCTTTATGCGCTTCTGCATCTTGAACCATTTTGTTAATCTCTTCTTCACTTAATCCTGAAGCACCAGAGATTGTAATTTTTTGTTCTTTGCCAGTTCCTTTATCCATTGCTGAAACTGTCAGTATTCCGTTTGCATCAATATCGAATGTAACTTCAATTTGAGGCACACCGCGAGGAGCTGCCGGAATATCAGTCAATTCAAACAGACCTAAAGATTTGTTATCTTTAGCAAATTCTCTTTCACCTTGCACAACGTTAATGCTTACCGCTGGCTGGTTGTCTTCTGCAGTTGAGAAGATTTGAGATTTTTTTACAGGAATCGTAGTTCCTTTTTCAATAACTTTAGTCGCAACACCGCCAAGTGTTTCAATACCAAGTGACAATGGAGTAACATCAAGTAAAAGAACATCTTTAACATCACCGCGTAATACACCACCTTGGATAGCAGCACCTGCAGCAACAACTTCATCAGGGTTTACTGATTTGTTCAACTCTTTACCGTCAAAGTAGTCAGAAACTCTTTTTTGTACTAAAGGAACACGAGTAGAACCACCAACCATGATGATTTCTTTAATGTCACCTTTGCTTAAGTCTGCATCTTTCATCGCAGTATTAACGTGATCCATTGTCTCATCAACAAGTGGGTCAATCATACCTTCAAATTTTGCACGAGTCAGTTTTACAACTAAGTGTTGTGGACCAGCCTCTGTCATTGTGATAAACGGTAAGTTGATTTCAGTCTCAGTCGCTGAACTTAACTCTTTTTTAGCATTTTCAGCAGCATCTTTTAAACGTTGCAATGCCATTTTGTCATTTTTAAGGTCAATTCCGTGACTTCCTTTAAATTCAGCTGCTAACCAGTCAACAATTTTGTTGTCAAAGTCATCACCACCCAAGAATGCATTTCCATCAGTTGAAAGAACTTCAAATGTACCATCACTGATTTCAAGTGTTGTTACATCAAATGTACCACCACCAAAATCATAAACCAATACATCTTCATCAGATTTCTTCTCTAAACCATATGCAAGCGCTGATGCAGTCGGCTCATTGATAATACGAAGAACATTCAGTCCTGCGATTGTACCCGCATCTTTTGTCGCTTTTCTTTGGCTGTCATTGAAATATGCCGGAACTGTAATAACTGCGTCAGTTACTTTGCTTCCCAAGAAAGACTCAGCATCTTCTTTTAGTTTTGTAAGAATTTTTGCTGAAATCTCTTGCGGTGTATATACTTTTCCTGCAACATCAACAGCTGCCATACCATCTTTGTCTACGATTTTATATGTTACTTTGCTTTGTGCAATTTTCGCGTTTTCTTCATTCATCATGAGACCCATGATTCTTTTTACAGATGAAATTGTTTTATCTGGATTTGTGATAGCTTGACGTTTTGCCGGGTCACCAACTAAAACTTCCCCTTTATCAGTAAATGCAACAACCGAAGGAGTTGTATTTTTCCCTTCCGCATTTGGAATAATTTTCGCTTCACCACCTTCATATACTGCCACACATGAATTTGTTGTTCCTAAATCTATACCTATTACTTTTGACATATTAACTTCCTTTTTTTTGTTTTATTTTTGTTTATTTTTAATTTTTATTACGGTGTAATTATACAAAGTTTTAAAAATTATTTTTGCAACCTAAGTTGCATTAAGCAAATTTAATTTGCTACTACTACCATAGCTTCTCTCAGAGGTCTGTCTTTATACTTATAACCTCTTTGAAAAGTTTGGACGATCTCTCCACTTTCAACATTTTCACTGTCAACACTTTGTACTGCATTGTGTATATTTGGATCAAACGGTTCTTCGTGTGATACCATTGTTACACCGTGCTTTTCAAGCGCTGTAGTGAATTGTTTCAGAGTGAGCTCGATTCCCTCTTTAAGTTTTTTCATAAGCTCTTGTGGGTCTGCATCAGAATCAGCAGATTTTAAAGCCATCTCAAGAGAATCAACAACAGGTATCATATCTTTTGCAAATTTTTCGTTTGCATATTCAACCGCTGTATATTTTTCACGTTCCAATCTTTTTTTGATATTATCAAAATCAGCATGAACACGTGCATATTTGTCTTTTAACTCTGCAAGTTCTTTTTGCAGTAAATCTAATTCATTTTCAACTGCTTCAGCCTCAGCAGCGACTTCATTAGCATCCGTTTCGTTATTATTGTTTACATTTTCTTTATCAGACATAATTATTAATTTCTCCTTTTTTATTGAAAAGATAACGTATTATACACATTGAGTGTAACAATGTCAAGTAGTAGTTCTGTTTTTTATATAAATTAACTTTAGTCAAATACTGTCAAGTTTATCTTATTGGTGACTTAAAACTATTGTGAAGCTTATCTTGAGTATCATTATATTACAAAATTTATGGAGAAATATTATGAAATATTTAACTTGGTTAATTGGTGCCGTTGCTGCAATACTTATAGCAGTATATGTTACAGCCTTTACAGGTTTTGGAAATTCTATAATAAAGTCTGTTATAGAGGATAAAATTAAAGAGCAGACAAAACTTGACTCAAAACTGAAAGTTTTTTCTTTGTCGATAAATGATTTTCAAATAGTTTTGCAGCTTAATAAGAATAATACAATCAAAGTTGAAGGAACGTATTCGATTTTTTCAAAATCTTTTGATGTAAAGTATAGTGTTAATTTACAAGAGCTTAAAACTTTGCAGCCTTTGACTTCAATGCAGCTGCAGGACTCTTTTTTTACAGATGGAACTGTTAAAGGCAATGATAAGCTTTTTACTGTTTTAGGAAAGAGTGATGTTGCCAAAAGTAAAACAGACTACAAAGTTGTTATGACAGACTTAAATCCAAGTTCAATCATGGCAAAAGTAGATACAGCTGATTTACAGTCTTTGCTACATATACTCAATCAGAAATTGTATGCAAGTGCCGATGTGAATTTAAATGTTAATTTTAAAAATATTACACCGCATAAACTTGATGGTGATATTCTCCTAATTACAAAAAACGGGAAATTAAATTCAAGAGTGATGAAAAAAGATTTTAATATTACTATTCCCGCAACGGCTTTTGCGATGAATTTAGATGCTAAACTCAAAGGGGATAATGTAGACTATACATATATATTAAACTCTAATCTTGCAAAAATAACTTCCGGCGGTAAAATAGTTCCCGAGCTTCTAAAGGTTGATGCAAAGTATGCGTTACATGTAAAGGAGTTGGCAGTACTAAAACCAATAACTTCGGCTGATATCAGAGGAAAGTTGAATCTCAACGGTACTGTCCACGGGAATAAAGCAAAAATGGTTATAAAAGGAAAAAGTGACTTAGCATCTTCAAATACAACTTTTTCAGCAACTTTGCATGATTTTGCACCTAAAAGCGTTGAAGCTGATATAAAAGGTTTAAAACTTCAAAAACTGCTTTATATGGTAAAACAGCCGCATTTCGCAGATGCTTTATTTAATATGAATGTGAAAATTACAAATGCTGATCCTAAAAATTTAAGCGGTATTGTAAAATCTCAGATAACAAAGGGAGTTGTAGATTCAAAATATGTAACAAAAGCTTATAAGTTTAAAAGTAGAATACCAAGAACGACTTTTAGTGCTGTCACTTATACAACTTTAAATAAAAATTTAATAGATACAAAATTAAACTTTGTATCAAATCTTGCAAATTTTGATATTAAAGGGGCACGTTTTAATACAAAAGATGCTTCTTTAAAAAGTGATTATAAAGTAAAGGTTCATAATCTTGACAGACTCTATTTTGCAACGCAAAGACATTTAAAAGGTGCATTATCTGCAAATGGAGAGTTAAAAAAAGCAAAAGATCTTAATTTCACACTTTTGTCTAATGTAGCCGGCGGAAAACTTGATGCTAAACTGCATAACGATGATTTTGTAGCAAATTTAAATGCATTGCAGACTTTAGATATTCTAGATATGCTGATTTATCCAAAAGTATTTAAATCTTCAATAGACGGCAAACTGGTATATAATTTAGCCGATGCCAAAGGTGATTTTAAAGGCTTGCTTTCAAATGGTACATTTATGCGTAATCAGGTACTTGATTTGACAAAACAGTATGCACATATTGATTTATATAAACAACATTTTAAAGGCGATGTGAATGCAAAAATTAATAAAGAAAAAATCATTGCTTCCTTGGATTTAAAATCAAATACATCATCAATTCAGACCAAAAATACAAGAGTAGACTCTAAAGCCAATACAATTGATTCAAAAATTGATATTAATGCTAACGGTAATCCTTTGAGTGTTACTTTAAAAGGGAATATTAACAGACCAAAAATTGGAGTAGATGCGAAAAAAATCATCAAAAAAGAGGCAACGAAAGCTATTAAAAAAGAGATACAAAAAAGAATAGGAAAAGATGTCGGGAATCTTTTAAAAGGTCTATTTTAGACTGACATCTGTTAAGGTAAGGCAGAAATTGACGGTTTTGCCTTGTTCTTCAACTTTTGCACAGGCTTGAGTAAGCGTTTGGCCTGTTGTAACAATATCATCTACCAAAATTATATTATCACTTTTAAACTTTTTTAATTGAAAATTTCTTGGATTCTCCTGCCTGAACATTTTGCTCTTTCCTGAGTATGAAACACTGTTCTTCGCTCGAAGCTTATTATGCAGCGGGTTGATATTATATGTTTTAAGAGCATGGTTTAATATTGCCGTATGCGAATAGCCGCTTTTGCTTGTATCATCCACTGCTAAAGATATATATTTTTCTTTTGTATGAAATTCCCCAGCAAATTTCTTAAAGCTGAGTTGAGCCAAAATATTATAAATGTAAAAACCTATATCAGTATGTTTGGTAAAAAGCAGTTCTTTTATTTCTTCATAATTGTAAAAAGAAATGATATTAACACCGTTAGAGAGTTTTCTTTTGTATAGAGAGGGGGAAAGAAAGTTTGTCTGACATGTAGAACATATATGTGTAAAGGCATAACTTTCACACAATATACATTTCATAAAATATGCTTTAGTCCATCTTAAGAACGGACATAAAAGCCTCTTGCGGAAGTTGTACTTTACCGATAGATTTCATACGTTTTTTTCCGGCTTTTTGCTTCTCTAGTAGTTTACGTTTACGAGTAATATCTCCGCCGTAACATTTGGCAGTTACATTTTTCCCCATTGATTTTACAGTTTCACGAGCAATTACCTGATTACCCAGTGATGCCTGAACGGCTACTTCAAAAAGCTGGCGGGGAATAAGCTCTTTCATGTTTTTTACCAGTGTCCGTCCGCGTGAAAGGGCAGAAGTTCTTGGCACTATGACACTCAGTGCATCAACGACTTCTCCGGCAACTTTTACATCAAGTTTTACAAGGTCTCCCTCTTTAAAGTCTGTCGGTTCATAATCAAAAGAAGCGTACCCTTTAGAAATTGATTTAAGAGTATCATAAAAATCAACGACGATTTCATTCATCGGTATTTCATATTCAAGCATAACCCTGTCTTCGTTGAGATAGGTCATTTTGTTTTGAATACCACGTTTTGATACTAAAAGATTCATAATATTTCCAAGGTATTCACTTGGTGTAATAACAGTTGCTTTGACATACGGTTCTTCAATTCTGTCTATATGATTGACTTCGGGTAGTTCTGAAGGGTTTTGTACTTCAATCATATCACCATTGTTAAGGTAGACATGATAAACAACAGAGGGTGCTGTAGCGATTAAATCAAGTCCAAATTCTCTCTCCAGACGTTCTTTGATAACTTCCATATGAAGCATTCCAAGAAATCCTACACGAAAACCAAAACCCAGAGCTATTGAAGTTTCAGGCTCATAAGAGAGTGATGAGTCATTAAGCTTGAGTTTATCAAGTGCATCTCTAAGCTCTTCAAATTTATCTGTATCTATTGGGTAAAGTCCTGCAAAAACAAAAGGTTTTGCAGGTTCATAATTACCTACCGGTTCAGCTGTAGGATTTTTCGCATCGGTAATAGTATCACCAACATTGACAACGCTTACTTCTTTGAGACCAAGAACTACAATACCAATTTCACCGCTTTTTATAGCCGGTGTTTTAATCTTTTTCAGAGGATGCGGATACATTAAATCAAGTACTTGATGCTCTTCATTGTTAGACATCAGCTTGATAGTTTGATTTTTTTTGATTTCTCCATCAAATACACGAACAAGAGCCAAGGCACCAAGGTACTGGTCAAACCAAGAATCATAAATGATTGCTTTTGTTGGTGCCTCTGGATTACCTTGCGGTGCAGGCACTCTTTCCACAATCGCGTCAATGAGCTCACGTATACCTACACCTGTTTTTGCGCTTACGAGTACAGCATCTGTAGCATCTATACCTATGGAAGTTTCTATTTCTTCAGCTACTTTGTCGGGATCAGCTGCTGGGAGGTCAATTTTATTAATAACAGGAATGATCTCAAGGTCATTGTCAAGCGCGAGATAAACATTGGCAATAGTTTGGGCTTCCACACCCTGTGCAGCATCAACGATCAGCAATGCTCCATCAGAAGATGCCAAAGATTTACTTACTTCATATGAAAAGTCAACATGGCCCGGTGTGTCTATAAGATTGAGAATGTAATGTTCCCCGTCTTTGACATAATCAAGTCGAACTGACTGTGCTTTAATAGTAATACCACGTTCTTGTTCTATATCCATAGTATCCATCATTTGCGTGCCCATTTCTCGCTCAGTAACTGAACCACACTCTTGTATGATTCTGTCGGCCAAGGTACTTTTCCCATGATCAATGTGGGCAATGATTGAGAAGTTTCTAATATTTTTCAATGATATTCCTATGCAAAAAGACTGTTAACACTCTCATTATGATAAACTCTGCGAATTACTTCAGCAAAAAGCGGTGCAACTGTCAAGACTTTTATTTTGGTATTGGGTTGCGATTCTAGTGTATTTGTGATGATTAATTCATCAAGTTCACCGTTTTCAAGATTTTGGTAGGCTTTTCCGCTGAGTACACCATGTGTTGCACATGCCATAACAGATGTCGCGCCTTTGTTTTTAAGTGCAGTTGCAGCCTTAACCATTGTGCCTGCCGTGTCGACCATATCATCTATCATAATAACGTCATGACCCTCAACATCGCCTATAATGTTCATAACTTCACTCTCATTTGCTTTTTCACGGCGTTTATCGACAATAACCATTTCTAAATTCATACGTTTTGCAAAATAACGGGCACGTGCAACACCACCGATATCCGGAGAAGCAATAATAGGATTTTTCAGATTTTTACTTTTAATATACTGTTCAAAAGTGATAGAACCATAGAGATTATCAACAGGAATATCAAAAAAGCCTTGGATTTGCCCTGCATGAAGATCTATAGTAACGACTCTGTCAATTCCTGCTGTTTCATATAAATTTGCTACAAGTTTTGCAGTAATTGGTACGCGGGGAGCAGCTTTTCTGTCTTGCCTTGCATAGCCATAATAAGGTACAACGGCTGTGATACTTGAAGCAGATGAGCGTTTTAGGGCATCTGTCATAATCAGCAGTTCCATTAAATTGTCATTTGATGGTGCCCCTGTTGATTGCACTATAAACACATCACGACCACGAACAGATTCAGCAATTTGAACTGAAATTTCACCATCACTAAACTTTTTAACATCAGCTTTTGCTAATGGAACATCTAAAATACTACAAATTTCTTTTGCAAAATCAACACTGGCAGAACCAGCAAAAATCTTATAACCACGCATTGGTATTCCTTCTTGGAAAAATTAATGCTGTATTATACAGAAATTGTTCTGAGTGTATGTTAAATCTGTTGGCACTTTTGACAAAGTCCGGATAAAACCAAATCTGCTTTGTCAATTTTGAAATGAGAAGTTTGTGAAGCAAGTTGTGCTGTTTGCGACAAGTCCAGTGTAATGTCATGAATTTCATTACATTGTCTGCATACTATATGTGAATGCATCTCTTTTGTAAGTTCATATACTGATTTTTCATTTGGAATTTTTACTTCTTGTATAAAAGCATTCTCTATCATCAGATTAATATTTTTATAAATAGTAGCAAGTGAAATTGAATTAAACTTTTTTAACATGACTTCATACAGCTTTTCTATTGTCATGTGTCCATTACAACCAAGTGCATTTGCAATTTCTAATCTTTGAGGCGTTGCCTTTAAATGGTGCTGTCGTAATATGTCTGTATAATTATTCATAATGTAATTATACACTATAAATATTTAAAAATAGTTTTCTAAAGCAGTTTTTGTAATCGGATTAAGCTTGAAAGGAGAATTGCACTTTTATCTACATTTGAACTTTTCATCTGAAGTTCGCTATTTAAGAGTAGCTCGTGAAGTTTTGAATACGTTTGTGGTTTGATTTTAATCGCTGCAGATGCTTTTTGTTCAACAATAAATGATGGAGCAGGGTAACCTAAAATTTCTAAAGCATTAGGCGCACCGTTTATACGAATGTAAATATTAAACATATAAAGTTGCGTTAAGTAAGCAGTTATAGCACTGATAATTCTTATTTCATCTTCGCCATGTTCTAGTATATTTAGTAAATCATCTCGAAAATCTTTTTTGTCAAGCAATTTTTTTATAAAATCATCAAGATTAATACTTGCAAGCCCATAAACCAAATTGTCGACATCTTTTGTTGTAATTGCTTTGTCATATACACGAAATTTATCTATTTCATTTGATGCAAGTGCGACATCACCGTTATGAATTTTAAGCAGATGTGAGATTGTAAACTTATCAATATTGACATTTTTTTCCTGTGCAAGTTGAAAAACAATATTTTGTGCTTCATACTCTTTTGGATGAAAAAATCTTACATTCATGGCCTTCGTCTTGGCAAAAGCTTTTTTATTATTGTAAGTTTTATGATCTGAACCATAATAGGCATATACAAAAATATTGTCCGGATTTTTATCGCATAACTCTAAAAGTATGTCAAGCTCTTTTTTGGGAACTTTTTTTTCACTTTTAATGATGAGAATATTTCTATCTCCAAAAAGTGAACCCTGTGAAAGATGGGCTTTTGCAGAATTAAAGTCATACTCGTCATGGTAATAACTGAGTATATTTGTGTTTTCTATATTTGTAAGCATTTTTGTATACATGTCTATCAAAAAACTACTTTCACCAAAGAAAACAAAACTGTTTGAGATACTCTTGTTCTGTATATGTTTATCGAATTCGTTTTTATACATTATTTGTCTAATTTCCCAACCACTGATGCATATATTCTTGCTCTTGCTATATTGACTTTATCAATTCTGATTAGGACATCCTCAAACAATATAACATCTGATCCGGCTGTAAAATGAAGCTTTGCACCAATAATTTCATCATGGAGTTCTGCCCGCAGTTCAGGGTCTGTTGCTGTAATTCTTGCTTTGAACTCTTTATTGAGATTGTCTTGCGCCCATCTGGCATATTTTCGTGCTTTATATTCAGATTCAATAATCATTGCCTCACGCTCTTTCTCACTGATAGCCATACTGAGTGACTCAATATTTCTTAAAACATAAGACTGTTCTTGTGTATCGCCTCTGTTGATGGCTTTTAAGAGTCTGTGAACGATTAAATCACTGTACCTTCTAATAGGTGAAGTGAAATGCGTATACTCCTTAAAACCCAGTCCAAAGTGACCGACATTTATAGGAGAGTAGCGTGCCTGCATTTGTGACTGAATAATAAGCGTATCTACTTCAGGCGCAATATCCATCTCTTTTGCCTGTTTTTGGATGGCATCAATCGTCTCTTTTATGGTGTTTTTAATTTCTACATGTATGCCTATACCGGCTAGTTCTTGATAGAGCTTTTGGAGTTTTGCCTGGCTTGGCGGTTCATGAATTCTAAAAAGCCCTCTTTTGTAACGTTTTGCAGCTTCTTTGTTTGCTAAAAGCATACAATCTTCAATAAGTCCGTGAGACGGAGTCTCCTGCGCAACCGTAGTGGATACAAGATTTGTATTTTCATCCAGGGTCATTTCTATTTCAGTAGAATGAAAATCAAAGCCATCCTGCAGACGTTTTTCTCTTAATCTGTCTGTTACCGGTTTGAGTTTTGCAATCCATGCAAATATTTCTTTTTCCTCTTTTGTCTTTGCGTGAAGTTTTCCTTCAAAAAAGAGATCAATCTCTTCATAGTTAAATCTTCTGTCGGAATGCATAAGTGCTTCATACACCTCAGATTTTACAACTTCAAGTGTTTGTAAATCGAGTTTGATTTCAAATACGTAAGCCAGTCTGTCTACATGCGGCTGCAGGGAACATAATGTTTCACTCAGTTGTCGCGGCAGCATAGGAATAGAACGATGCGGCAGATAAATAGAAAAACTTCTGTAAATTGCTTCTGTGTCTATTGGACCAAAAGGAGTGACATATTCACTGACATCGGCAATGGCAACATACAATGTTGCATTTTTATCATCCCAATATATAGCATCGTCAAAATCTTTTGCAGTTACCGGGTCAATCGTACAAAAAGTCAAATCTCTTAAATCTTTTCTTTTTGGGTACTTTGAAGCATCTACTTCTTTAAAAGAAGGTGCGGCTTTTAAAACTTCTTCCTCAAATTCATCATGCTTGTTAAATTGGGCAAGAACAATTTTTTCATCAGCTTTTGGGTCCTTTATATTGCCGATTTTTTCCATGATTTTGTTTTCATGATTATCTATTTTAAATAAGTCACCAACTTCATAAGTATTGAGCTCTTCAGGTGTCATTTCAGCCCCGATGGGGTACTCTGTTTTTAATTCAACTAAAGTTTTGCGTCCCTCTTTTAAAATAATGTAAGCAACACTATATGTTTGTTCTCGACCGACAATTTCTATAATTTTGGCACTAGGAGGACCTCTGTGCCCAAGAAGCCTTTGTGCAATCACAAGATCGCCTTCCGTAGCCAGACCTAAATTATTTTCATTGATAAAAAGGTCTTTTATATTTTCACCTATTACATGTAAGTAGGCTGTTCCTTTTTGTACTAGTCCCAATACTCCGGCACGATACTTGGAATTAAATTTATATATATTATGTTTGTTTGTAAGGTATTTTTTTACAAGCCATTCACGTACTAGAGGAAGTTCTTCTTCTGTGATGTCTTGCTCACTCAAACCATGAGTGAGTCGTATTAGTAATGATTTCAATTAATTTTATTCTTTATTCTATGTGTTCAATAGCCATATCAAAGCTGTCCATATCAAGTTTATACTTTTGTATTAACTCTTTGGCAGATTGAATACTCTCATTTGTAACTACTCCATTGATAGGAACGGCAACTCGTACTACATGAAGAATTTGTGCAGCTTTTTTATCTTCTTCTTTTGCTGCATCAGGGTTTTGGCAGTTTTTTATAATATCAATAAGCCCCTCTTCAAATTTCCATTGCGCGAAAATTGTGGCACTTACTTCAGGTGTATCAACACCTACTATTTCTCTCTCTGCAGCTTCAGCATCTTTAAGTTCCTTCATAGCTGCTTTAAATTCTGCTTCTTTTTTATCAGCCATAATTTGTTGAGCGATAAGCACTTTTCCGATTTCTACTAAAAAAGCAGCAGGTGATAAAACGCCCAAAAGTCTATTTTCTTTTTTTAAACACCACGAAGTAGTCAGTGCATGTTGTTTTTTTGAAAGCTCTGAGAACATCTCATTTGTTATACCATAAGGTGATAAATCCAGATTAAAGCTCTTCTTTACAATAGAAGCCAATGCAAATCCACGAACGGTACCCATACCAAAAAGACCGACTGCCTGACTAATGGCGTTTATTTCTCTTGAAAAACCATAAAGAGGCGAATTTGCCGCTTTTAAAATATCTGCAGTCAAAAGTGGGTCTTTTTCCAAAATTTTTGCCATGTCATTAAATGTACTATCTGGATTCTTATAAACTTCTTCTATTTGAAGAGCAGATTTAGGAAGTGGCGGTAGTTGTTTAATTTTTTTTAATATATCTTCAGTCATTGCATTTCTCTCTTTAATATTTAGAATATAGTCTTTGTAATCTAATTATAGTATCAATAGCTAAATACATACTGAATATTTACAAAAAACTGTTATTATTTTTCATTAAAAATTTACAAGGAAATAGATATGCAAAATGATGCAATGCTGACTCAACTAAGATATGTACCAAATGATGCTTTGGTAGAACAACTCAAAAGAATTCAAAAGAATACTTCAGGGTATGAAAAAATCGAGAAGCATATTTTAGATTTAAATGATCATCTCAAGGTAAACAATGCATATGTTGCTTTGTCAAATACAAAAGATTATTTTAAAATAAAAGTAGAGTCACCAACGCCTGAATTGGCTCAAGAAGCACATGAAAAAATACAACATTTCAGTGATAAATTTAAAGTAAAAACAGACAAACTGCCAAATAAAGAAACATATTATATTTTAGGATATGAGCATTAGGGAAAATAAATGAAAGAGCCGATGAGTATTGAAGGATATGACAAGCTTATAGAAGAATTCAAATATTTGTTAGAAGTTGAAAAACCCAAGGTCGCACATGAAAAACTTGTTGCAGCAGCACTTGGTGACAGAAGTGAAAATGCGGATTATCAAGCTGCAAAGGAGAAATTGCGTTTTATTGATAAGAGACTTTTTTATCTCAACAAAATGATTCAAAGTTCGCATATAATCGACCCCTCTCTGCATGAGCATAAGCAGGTTGCCTTTGGCAGCAGTGTTACGCTTGTAAATATTGATACGGAAGATGAAGAAATTTATACTATCTGCGGGGTATTGGAGAGTGAGCCTGAAAATGGCCTGATTTCTATACATTCACCTCTGGCTAAAGCTATGCTTGGCAAAAAAGAGGGAGATGAATTCAAAATACAACTGCCGAATGCTCTCAAAGAGTATGAAATTCAAAAAATAAAGTATAAAAATATCTTTTCATTGAAAAAAAATATTCGTTCAAAAAGCGATTTTTCTTTTCATTAAAACAACTTTTACCATTCCTTAGATATAATCCCTCTTTAAAAACCAATTTTTAGGAAACACCCGTGAGCCAACAACTTGAAAACATTGATGAACAGTTAGCAAACCATAAACTTTCACAAGAAGATTACAAACACATAAAAGAGATTTTAGGGCGTGAGCCGAATTTAGTTGAACTGGGTATATTTTCAGCTATGTGGAGTGAACACTGTTCGTACAAATCCTCTAAAATACACTTGAAAGGTTTTCCGACGAAAGCACCTTGGGTTATTCAGGGTCCAGGCGAAAATGCCGGTGTTATTGACATTGGAGATGGCTATGCGGCTGTTTTTAAAATGGAATCACATAATCATCCAAGTTTTATTGAACCTTATCAAGGTGCTGCAACGGGTGTCGGCGGGATTATGCGTGATGTATTTACAATGGGTGCACGTCCTGTTGCGAACTTAAATGCACTGCGTTTTGGTAATGTTTTAAACAAAGATGATATCTCTAAACATCAACGTTATTTAGTACGTGGTGTAACTGAGGGTATCGGTGGTTATGGAAACTGTATGGGTGTTCCGACTATCGGTGGTGAGACAAGCTTTGATGAATGTTACAATGGAAATATTCTTGTCAATGCATTTACACTGGGCATTGCTAAAAGTGATGAAATCTTCTATGGTAAAGCAGAAGGAACAGGAAACCCTGTAATGTATGTCGGTGCAAAAACGGGTCGTGATGGTCTTGGCGGGGCTGTTATGAGCTCAGATTCTTTTACTGAAGAGAGTAAATCTCTTCGTCCTACTGTACAAGTTGGTGATCCGTTTACTGAAAAACTACTTTTAGAAGCATGTTTAGAACTCTTTAAAACTGACCATGTTGTTGGTATTCAAGATATGGGAGCTGCCGGGCTTACCTCGTCTGCATTCGAGATGGCAGGGCGTTCAGGTTCCGGAATGATTATGCATTTAGATAAGGTTCCTGCCCGAGAAGAAGGCATGACACCTTATGACTTTATGCTCAGTGAATCTCAAGAGCGTATGCTCCTTTGTGCTAAAAAAGGTTCAGAACAGGCAATTATTGATATTTTTGAAAAATGGGATTTAGATGCTGCTGTTGTGGGTGAAGTTACTGACACAGGAAACATGGAACTCTTCTGGCATGGAGAAAAATGTGCAGAGGTTCCGGTTGACCCTGTAAGTGAAGAAGCACCTGAACTCAACCGTCCGATGAAAAAACCTGCCTATTTGGAA
The DNA here is from genome assembly GCF_000147355.1 of Sulfurimonas autotrophica DSM 16294. NCBI lineage: Bacteria > Pseudomonadati > Campylobacterota > Epsilonproteobacteria > Campylobacterales > Sulfurimonadaceae > Sulfurimonas > Sulfurimonas autotrophica. The sequence goes on along the minus strand of NC_014506.1, from coordinate 1,592,966 downwards.
GATATACATAAAGTAAGTATTGATGACTTTGACAGAGTTTCAAACCAAGAAGCATTTGAGACATTAACAAAATCTATGGAAGTTGTAGATAAATCTTGGATTTATACACAATATGATTCGATGGTGCAAACAAATACAATCAAAAATGGCGGGACACTTGACGCTTCGGTCATTCGTGTAAAAGAGAATAAAAAAGCTTTGGCAATGTCAGCTGACTGTAATGTTCGTTACTGCTACATTGATCCAAAAATGGGTGGAGCGGCTGCAGTTATAGAATCTGGTCGTAATGTTGCAATGAGCGGAGCAAGACCGTTGGCAATTACGGATTGTCTCAACTATGGTAATCCTGAAAACCCTGAAGTCATGTGGCAGTTTGGTGAAGGTTGTTTAGGTATTAAAGAAGCATGTGCCCAGCTTACAACTCCTGTCATCGGTGGAAATGTTTCTCTTTATAATGAAACAAATAGTGTTTCGGTTTTTCCGACACCTTCTATTGCAACTGTCGGTGTAAATGATGATGAAAACAATGTCTTGATGTCAAGTTTTCAATCTGAAGGAAATGCACTCTATTTAGTAGGTGAGAGTAAATCTGAATTTGGCGGTTCTTTATATATGAAAGAGTTATATGATACTGTAGCAGGTGTTATGCCTGAGATTGATTACAAACAAGAGCTTGCACTTTGGGATTTAGTAATAGAAGCAAATAAAAAACATCTTTTAGAATGTGCAAAAGATGCAAGCAGCGGCGGTGTTGCAATAGCGCTTGCTAAAATGGCAGCAACAAGCGGGCTTGGATGTGATGTAGAGATGGGTGTATCTGATGACAGAGATATTTTCTCAGAGAGCATGAGTCGTGCAATCATCGAAGTAAAACCTGAAAATTGTGAAGCTTTTGAAGCAATGCTGGATGAATCAATGTCAATTGAGAAAATCGGTACGGTCGGCGGAGATAATATTCGCATTAATGATATAAGTATGAATATGGAAACACTCAAAGACAGCTATTTTAATACATTTAGACAAGTAATAGAGCAAGATATATAAAACTTATATTTATTATATAAAAATGAAATTTAAAAACTCAATTTAATTTTATATTAATCAATGTATAATATCACGTAATTTAGATAAAGGAAAACGAATGAAAAAAAATATAATTACTGCATTAATTGCATTAAGTGTCGCATTCTTTGCAACAGGATGTTCAACAATGCATATGGGATGGACTGCTGTGACTCAACAGCATAAGCTTGATGATGGTGCAATGCCGGCGTATGACGATATGTTTACAAAAGTTGCAAAGTATGGCGACCCTGCTCGTGCAATGATGAAAGAGTGGAAAGTTGATGAAGGTATCAGCGGTGATGATGTTAGAGAATCTATAGCGGCACTTACTGAAGAGTATAACATGAGACTTACTGGTTATGTGAAAATGTACACAAAAGAAGATGCAAAGCCGAATGAAGTAAAAGAAGCAAGAATTTGGTCTTTATGTAACCTTACTACAGCGAAAGTCTTCTTAAACTATTCAAGATACTATGGTGGATTTATGCCATGTAGAATTATGTATATTCGTTATGGAAACGGAGATGCTTACTTAATCAGTATGGATATGACGCTTGCGATTCATGGTGGTTATACACTTCCTCCAGAAATGTTAAAAATGGCAACTCTTGTTAAAACAGCAATGGAAAAAATTCCTGAACGTGCAGCACAAGGTGACTTCTAGTCACTGATGCTTTTATGAGCTTATATATTTTATAAGCTCATGATTTAATTGATACGGCGTGTTCACGACCGCATCAATTTCTTTATATTCAAATCCACTCTCCATATAACAAATAATACTTTCATTTTTATTTTTCATTAAACCATCAATGGCATATGTTATAAATTTATAAGCCATAAGTCTATCTTTTACTGTTGGATTGCCTCCACGCTGTAAATGTCCTAGAATATTCACTCTTGACTCAATACCAATTTTTTCTTCAAACCACTTAGCTATTTCGGCAGAATCTTGTTTTATACCTTCTGCAACCACAGCTATAAAATATCTACGACCATTTTTTATTTCTCGTTTGAATTTTTCTTCATAATCATTCAAATTATATGGTATCTCTGGAATAAGGCAAAGTTCAGAACCTGATGTTAGATGTGATACAAGCGCTAGATAACCGCACTTGTTACCCATAGTCTCAATCACAAAAGCTCTTTTAAATGAGGATGCCGTATCTCTTATAGAATCTATTGAAAATTTTATCATATTAAGTGCTGTATCCACACCTAAGCAATAATCAGTACCGGAAATATCGTTGTCAATAGTCGAAGGAATACCACAAAATTTTATTTTATGTTCTTTATAAAATTCATGTAATCCTTTAAAAGAGCCATCACCCCCAAGTACTATTAACATAGTTACATGTAAGTTATCAAGATTTTGTTTTGCAATAGTTCGGTATTCTTTTTGCATAAATCTTTTGCTTCTGGCACTCCCTGTTTTTGTGCCTCCACGATTGATAATACCTGCAACATCGCAATAATCTGCTTTTTTTATATTGTTGTCAATGAGTCCCTCATACCCGTCATATACAAAGTAGGGTGTAAGATTCTGTTCAAAACTGTATTCGACAAATCGTTTTAATGCAGGGTTCATACCTGATACATCACCGCCTGAACAAATAATCGCAATATTTTGTTTCATGATCTTTCTCTTTATTTATTTTTTTTAAGTTTACCATCTTCTAAACTCTATTTAGATAAAATGGCATTAATATTTTAAATCAAGGCTTGAATAAATCTTGCCGTTCGGCAAAGCTTTAGTGAGAGGAATTTTTATGAAGCTTTGCTTTAGAAAAAGGAGAAAGAGTGCAGAAAAGAGCGTTAGTAAGTGTAAGCGATAAAAACGGTGTAGTTGATTTTTGTAAATCATTAGTGAAAAACGGATATGAAATTATTTCAACCGGTGGAACATACAAACTTTTAAAAGAGAACGGCGTCGATGCTGTTGAAATTGATGAGGTGACAAAATTTCCTGAATGTTTTGAAGGGCGTGTAAAAACTCTAAATCCTTACGTTCACGGTGGAATTTTACACCGTCGTGACAAGCAGTCACATTTAGATCAGGCAAAAGAACTTGGTGTTGAGGCGATTGATTTGGTTTGTGTAAACCTTTATCCATTTAAAGAAACGATTGAAAGAACTGATGATTTTGATGATATTATTGAAAATATCGATATCGGTGGTCCGGCAATGGTTCGCTCGGCTGCAAAAAACTTTGACTCAGTTATTATTGTAACAGATGTAGAGGATTATGATGTCGTAATAGATGCTATTGAAAATGAAAAAAATACAAAAGAGTTCCGTCGAGGTTTTATGATAAAAGCATATGAGCATACAGCAGCTTATGACTCAATGATTGCAAACTATATGAATGAACGTTTCAATGAAGGTTTCGGTGAGAAGCAGTTTGTTGTCGGAAATAAAGTTATGAACACGCGTTATGGTGAAAACCCTCATCAAAAAGGCGCACTCTATGAATTTGACAAACATTTTTCAAATAATTTTAATACACTTAAAGGTGAAGCAAGTTTTAACAATTTAAATGATTTAAACGGTGCAGTAAAAATTGCTGCTGCATTTGGAAGTGATAATGCTGTTTGTATTTCAAAACATGGGAATCCATGTGGATTTGCTATTAAAGAAACACTTTTAGAGGCTTATACAGAAGCACTAAAGTGTGATCCGGTATCTGCCTTTGGCGGCGTTGTCGCAGTAAATGGCACGGTTGATAAAGCACTAGCGCAGAAAATGAATGAAATCTTTATTGAAGTAATTATAGCAGGACGTATTACAGAAGAAGCACAAGAAGTATTTGCTGCGAAAAAACGTATAAAACTCTTTGAAATGGGTGCAGATAAGTTAATACTTGCAAATGATAAAAAAGATTTTAAACATATTGACGGCGGATTTATTTTTCAAGATGCAGATAAAGTAAAAGATGATGAAGTGAAAAATGCAAAACTGATGAGTAAAAAAGCGGCAACTTCTGAAGAGATGAAAGATTTGGAAATCGCTTATAAAGTAGCTTCACTAACAAAATCAAATTGTGTTGTATATGTGAAAAATTCGGCTATGGTTGCAGTTGGTATGGGAATGACAAGCCGTGTTGATGCGGCACAATGTGCATTGAAAAAAGCAAAAGAGATGGGACTTGATGTAAGTGGTGCTGCTTTGGCTTCAGAAGCATTTTTTCCTTTCCGTGATTCTATCGATGCAGCAGCAGCAGCAGGTGTAAAAAATGTTATTGAACCGGGCGGTTCTATTCGTGATGATGAAATTATTGCCGCAGCCGATGAATTTGGTATGAGTCTTTACTTCTCAGCTATTCGCCACTTCTTACACTAAAGATATCAAGGTTTTTCACCTTGATTGACATACGCTCAACTTATATGATATAATTCCACTAACAAAAATCTATATATAATTAAATAAGTCAGAAGGAATGAAACATGAGCAAATCATTATACGAAACACTTGAAGTATCTCCAAGTGCGAGTGAATCAGAAATTAAAAAAGCATACAGAAAATTAGCACGTAAATATCATCCGGATGTAAATAAAGATCCGAGTGCTGAAGATAAATTTAAAGAAATTAATGCAGCATATGAAGTTCTTAGCGATAAAGAGAAAAAAGCACAGTATGACCAATATGGTGATGCAATGTTCGGCGGTCAAAATTTCCATGATTTTTCACAAAGTCAAGGCGGAAATGTCGACCTTGATGAAATATTACGTCAAATGTTTTCAGGCGGCGGTGGCGGTGGCTTCAGCGGTTTCGGTGGAGCTGGAGCATCCGGCTTTGGAGGTTCTGGTTTTGGTGGACAACAACGTTACCAGGAACCAAATCTTGATATAGAAGCAAACGTCACAATCCCATTTGCAGTAGCAATTTTAGGTGGCTCACACTCAGTTTCAGTCAATGGTGAGCGCTTTGATATTAAAATTCCAGCCGGTGTTAAAGACGGTGAACGAATGCGTGTCAAAGGAAAAGGGCATGCGCAAAACGGTAGAGTCGGTGACCTTTTCTTGCGTATACATGTAGCACCAAGCCCAGAGTATGAAAGAGAAGGGGATGATTTAGTAAAAACTATTGATGTCCCTCTATATGCTGCACTCTTTGGCGATAAAATAGCTGTGCAGACTCTAGAAAAAGAGATTAAACTAAAAGTACCGCAAAATACGAAAAATGGACAAAGATTCCGCGTCAAAGGCATGGGGGCTATGAATCGTAAAACGAAACAAAGAGGGGACTTATATTTAAAAGCAAATATCGTTTTACCGAAAGTTGAAGATTTAGACTCTGAATTGGTTGAAGTTATGAAAGAAAAACTACCTAAAACAATATAAAAGGAGGGGACACAAATGCACCATTATGATGAACCGGTTTATTTAATTAGTATTGTTGCTAAAATATTAGATATTCACCCTCAAACTCTGCGCCAGTATGAGAGGGAAAACCTGATAAATCCTTCTCGTTCGGACGGGCGTATAAGGCTCTATTCACAGCGAGATATTGACAAAATTAAATTAATTTTGAGATTAACACGTGAGTTGGGAGTAAATTTAGCAGGTGTGGATATTATTCTCAATTTAAAAGAGACAATAGACAGTATGGAAAAAGAGATAGCAGATCTGCGTCATGAAGTACAAACGGCAAAAAGTGCGCATTCTGTTGCTCCAGAGAAGTCACTCGTTACAAAAAAAAGTTTATATGAAATGATCGTTTTTAAAGAGTAAGTTGTTTTTACTCTTTAAGTCTTTGTATTTTTGCCCCGACATCTTTTAATTTTCTCTCTAACGAGTCATAACCACGGTCTAAATGATATATACGGTGTACATTTGTTTCTTCTGTTGCAACAAGAGCAGCAAGGACCAATGCACTTGAAGCACGTAAATCTGTTGCCATAACATCAGTTCCGCATAGTTTAGTTTTTCCATTAACAGTTGCAGTATGACCATTTAGTGTAATATCTGCACCCATACGCTGCAGTTCACTCACATGCATAAACCTATTTTCAAAAAGTCTCTCTTCTATAATGGAAACACCGTCTGCCTGTGTTGCAAGTGCTACAAATTGAGCCTGCATATCTGTCGGGAATGCCGGATACTCCTGTGTTACAATTTTTACGGGTTTGATCTCTTGTGCAGGATGAATAGTTATAGTATCATCTGAAAGAGTGAATGTGCTTCCCATCTCTTCTAGCTTAGAAATTACTGCTCCTAAATGCTTGGGCTCTACATTTGTCAGTGTAAGTTCTGATTTTGTAATAGCACTGGCACATAGGTAAGTTCCTGCTTCAATCCTATCAGGTATAACAGAAAATTCTTCAATGTTGAGTAGTTTCCCGTCTGTTCCGTGAATTTCGAGTATTGCGGTTCCTATGCCATTGATTACAGCACCGCTTGCATTAAGTACTTCACAAAGTTGGACTACTTCAGGTTCTCTTGCTGCGTTTGTGATGGTTGTAACCCCTTTTGCAAGTGCTGCAGCCATAACGATATTTGCAGTACCCGTAACAGTCACTTTGTCAAAAATAATTTCACATCCTTGAAGCCCGTTAGGTGTAGTTGCTTCAATATATCCGGCTTTTATATTTATTTTTGCACCCATTTGCTCCAAGGCTTTGAGGTGTAAGTCAATCGGACGTTGCCCTATGGCACAACCTCCGGGTAAAGAGACTTCACAATGTCCAAATCGAGCTAAAATAGGACCGAGTACTAAAATAGAAGCACGCATTGTCTTAACTATATCATAGGTTGCCCTCGTTTCGTGCAGGTTTGTAGTATTTACGACAACTCTGTCATCTAAAAACTCACATGTAGCGCCGAGGTTTGATAATAGCTTTAAAAGAGTTCTTATATCTACCACCTGTGGCAAATTTTTCATATGTACACTGTTATTTGCAAGTATGCACATTGCAATAAGAGGTAAAGATGCATTTTTCGCACCTGAGATATCTATAGTACCTTCAAGTGAAGCTACATTTTGTATTTTTAAATAGTCCATAGGTCTCTTTATTTTAATTAATTGATAATTGACATTATATCTAATTATTTAAAAGTTTTTTTTTGATATACTTAATTTTTTAAAGGAAAATATAATGAGTTCAGCACTGGACAGATTGAAAAATTTAACAAATAAAATTTCTAGTTATGAAACTGCAAGAAAACAAAACTTAAAAATATTAAAAGATTTATTTAAAGAACTGGGTATAAATAAAAAAGTTGAAAAATTTGAAGATTTATTTGATTTTAAAGCTGTCAACCTTTCGGGTGTTTCATTGAGTGACGGAAATCTTGGTGAAATTAAAAAGGGCAGATATCTGCAAATACTGGCGATAAGTTATGATAAAAATGCCACGCAAAAAAGTAAAAATATTTCTTTGGCTTATTTTGGCAGAGTTGAAAATGTTGAAAATGAATTGAAAGAGAAGGTGGTTGAATTTGTTATTCGCTACAGATTTGAAAAAAGTTTTATGACACTTGAACATTATCATGATATGCTAAATAATTTTGGACAAAAGAGTGAGTAGATTTTATTTTTTTATATGGCTGCAATGGGCAGTTAAATTAACATTCTATACATTCGTATTAGCTTTTTTTATGGCAATTGTTATTACTCTGGGTATATATATTAATCAAGGGCTGAAACCTTTGGACAGTGAAATAAGTACGGCACTTCTTGCAATATTCAAGTTTTGGTTTGTTTTGTCATGGAGTTTTGCACTTTTAATCATTTTATTTAGAAGTTTAAAGTATATTTTCAATAAATGTATTGGGAGCTATAAGTTTAATCTTCTTACATGTCCCAAAGAAGACAAAAAAGAGCAGACAAGAGAAATAATAGTAAATATAGGCTACGGTGATTTACTTAAAGTCTGGCGTAAATGGTTTATGCTCATTATTTGGATTGTAGCTGCGCAGATGATTTTAGCTTTAGTTATTATGAAGCTGTTTAGTTCGTATGAAAATATTTTTGACTGGTTTAATATTTATCTGTTATATATTTTTATTTTAATAGCAGGATATTTTTCTTTTATTGCCCTGAACATAAAGTGCAAAAAAGTGCGGATAACAAAATGTTAATATTTACAGATATTGAAACAACCGGTTTAGAAGCAGATGATGTTATGTGTGGCATAGCATTGTTAAGTGAAGATAAAGTGATGTATGAGTTACTCAATGAAGGGAAAAAAATACCGCCCTTAGCTTCAAGTATTCATCATATAACAAATGAAATGATTCAGGATAAAAAGCTTTTTATACAGAGTGAAGTGCATGATTTTTTAGAACAAAATAACAACCCTAAAAATACTTTAATAGCACATAATATAAAATTTGATTTAGAAAAACTAGCAGCTGCCGGTCTACATTGGCAGGGTGATATCATTGATACTCTAAAAGTGACAAAACATTTGATAAAAGAGTGTGAATTGTTTTCTTTGGAGTTTTTACGATATGAGCTAAAACTTTATATGCAAGAAAATGAGATAAAGCAAAAGTATGGCATTAAAGATGCTTTATGCACAGATAAAGCACTGAGTGATGTTCTTGTGACAAAATTATTGTTTGAATATCTGTTGGAGTATGCAACAGTTAAAGAGATGAAAGAACTTAGTTTCCAAAATGTACTTTTAGAGAAGTTTACATTTGGGAAATATAAGGGAAAATACATAGAAGAAATAGTTCTAAATGACAGAAGTTATATTGCATGGATGTTAAGTTTAAAAGAGTTAGATGAAGATTTAAAGTACTCACTTGAGTATTATATGAGAGGATAATTTTATGAGAATAGCCGTTGAATGCCAATCTCCGCTTTTACAAAAATCATTGGAGCTTTTTTTAGCAAAACATTTAAGCTCATCAAAGAAGAGTGATATTATTATTCGCGATGAAGAGTGCTTGAATGAAAGCAGATGTTTTTATATCTCCAGTGATGAAAATGCAGATTTGGTAAAACCTTTTTCAAAATCACAACTTATTTTAGCATTGGAAAAAAAATATAATGACCTGTATCCTCAAAGCTCAAAAAGTATAGTTGAAGAAGAAGATGTTGAAGAGACTATGAACTTTGAAATATTAGAAAAAAGAATTGAATTATTAACACAAGAGTATCAAGAAAATATATTAAGAGCAGTGAAAGCATTTTATGAAAAATAAACAATTAACCAAGAAAATTATTGCAGGAAAATATAAAGGAAAAACACTTTTATTGCCGTCAAAAACCACAACGAGAAGTTCAAAGTCAATAGTATTAGAGTCTTTTTTTAATACATTGCAGTTTGATATCGTAGATGCAAATTTTGTTGAGGTTTTTTCAGGCAGCGGTTCCATAGGACTTGAAGCACTAAGTCGTGGTGCAAAAAAAATATATTTCATGGAAAAAGACTCGAACGCAGTAAAAACATTAAAACAAAATATTGCGCAAACTGATCCAAATGCATGTGAAGTCTTTGCAGGTGACAGTTTTACAAATATTAACGCAGTGCTTGCAAGGTTGAAAAAATCCAATGAAGATGCCTACTTTTATATTGACCCGCCTTTTAGCATTCGAGAAGGGATGGAAGACATTTATGAAAAAACAATGCAGCTAATCAAAGCATTACCCGAATCAAATGTAAAGTTGATTATTATAGAACATATGAGCGGTTTGGAAATTCCTCAAGAACTAGGCGTATATAGAATAAAAAAATTTAAAAAATTCGGCAATACTACTTTAACATACCTTATAAGTGAAAATATGGAATAAAATTTGCTAATTCTTACTTACATGTAAGGAATGGCAATGAAATATATTTTACTTTTTATACTTTTTTTCTCTACACTCAATGCAACGAAAATATCTGATGTATCAAATATTGTCGGGGTGAGAGAGAATCAGATTATAGGATATTCGCTTGTCGTCGGTCTTAAAAAAACCGGAGATGGAACTACCTCAAAATTTACACTGCAGTCTATTTCAAATATGCTCAAAGCGATGAATATAGATATGAATCCTATAGATATAAAATCTAAAAATGTTGCTGCTGTTGTTGTGACGGCGACAATGAAACCTTTTGCAAGACAAGGGGATAAGTTTGATGTTACGGTTTCTTCTATTGGTGATGCAAAATCTTTAGAAGGCGGAACACTTTTAATGACACCTTTAAAAGGAGTTGATGGAAAAATCTATGCTTTAGCGCAAGGTGCTCTTAGTATAGGCGGATTAAATTCAAGAGGTGCAGGAAGTGAATCTCACCCGACAACAGGAGTTGTCTTTAATGGCGGTTTTATTGAAAGAGAAATCAATATTGATCTGTTTCATCAGCAGTATGCAACACTTTCTCTAAAAGAATCAGGATTTAAAAATGCTGTTGGAATTCAAAAAGCAATTAATCACTTTTATCATACGCAGGTAGCCGTGGCAATGGATTCAAGAAGTATAAAACTTAAGCGCCCTCAAAATCGTTCGATGATAGAATTTTTAGCAGAGGTTCAAGAGATCGATATGAACTATCAGCCAAAAGATAAAATCATAATAAACGAAAGAACAGGAACTATTGTTGCTGGGGTAAATATAGAACTCAAACCGGTTGTTTTGACACATGGAGATATTACTATTAAGATTGTTGAGCAGAAAAAGCTTTCAAAGCCTGAGGGTTCAATGAGTGTTGATAATAATCTGGTTATCGGTTTAAACGAGAATGAAGTCTATACAAAAGAAGGCACAACTACTGTAGCAAATCTTGTACGTTCATTGCAAAAACTTGGAGCTTCTCCAAAAGATATTATATCTATACTTGAAGCTATGAAAAGTGCCGGCAGTATTTCTGCAGAATTGAAGGTAATATAATGAATTATGGAATGAATGCAATCAATGCACAGACGCAGATGCTTAGTGATAATAAAGCTATACCAAAGATAGACAATAATGCTCAAGATAAAGCGTTACGGGAGCAAACAGATGCATTTGAGTCTGTTATCGTTAAAATGTTAATGGACAATGCAATGAAAGATGAGAAGAATTTGTTTTCATCTCAGAATGATCCGGGGGATAAAATATACAAATCAATGTATAGAGATGAGCTTTCTAAAGCGAGTGCGGGAAGCTTTGGTTTTTCGCAGATGCTTTATGATTATTTATCTCAAAAGAATTCATAAAATTAGCTTAATAAGTTCTGATTATTGTCGATATAACTATAGAGATAAAAACTAACTAATTAAACTAAAGGATGAATTATGATTTCAAACGTAAATAATTCAGTAATAGGAAGTGCTTATGCAAATAATGCAACTTCAAATACGCAAAAAAAAGAGAACGCTTCAGCAACTGCTACAGATCAAAAGAGCAGTAAAGTTGATCAACTTAAAGAGTCAATAGACTCTGGGAATTACAAAGTAGATTTGTCTGCATTATCTGAAAAAATGGCAGACGAGTTACTTTAGAAATAAACTAACAGGAGAATGACATGTTGAGTCATCATTTGCAGAATGCTTTAAAAGATTTAAAAGATTTAATTTCAATAACAAAATCAGATATCGAAGATATTAAACAAGCTCAACATGATCATCAATTCGAAAGACTTTCTATAAAAGAAGAAAAACTCAAAAGTTTTGAAGCTAAAAAAGCCATGATAGATTATGAAATTTCTTCTTTAATGACATCTCACCCAGATGTTGAACTTCCTCAATTATTAGATGAAACACAGCATCAGTTACTCGATGAATTGAAAATAAACTTATCAGAACTTAGAGAAGTAAATAAACATTATGCAAAATTAGTGGTAGTAGTCAGTAATTTATATAATACATTTTTAGAAAGACTCGTCCCAACTGAAATGCAGGGATACAATAAAGTGGCATCAAAAGACTCGACTATCTTAGAAGTAAGAGTTTAAAATGGCTTCTATTTTTAATACACTCAGTATCGGATATAGCGGATTGAGTACAGCACAAGTCGGGATCAATACAACAGGACACAATATTGCAAATGCGGAAAATGAAGGCTACACACGTCAAAGAGTAGTGACTTCAGCTGCAAATCCTTTAATTACAAGTGCTGGAGATGTCGGCAACGGTGTTGAAGTGCAAGATATTAAAAGAGTGTTTGATAATTTCGTGTTTGACAGATATAACAGCATTTCTTCAGATAAAGAATATAGTGATTTTGAGAGGCAAACACTTGAAGAACTTTCAACGTATTTTCCTGAAGTAGATGGTGTCGGAATTAAAGCAGATTTAGCTGAGTACTATAATATGTGGCAAACTTTTGCAGATAATCCTGACAATGATTCTATAAAAGTTGCTTTAGCAAAACAAACAGAGACCCTGACTGAACATATTACACAAACACAAAATCAGGTTTTGAATTTACAAATGCAGGTGAATGATCAGCTCAGTGCAAATATCACTGAAGTCAACAGCTTGGCGCAACAACTTGCAGATTTAAATATATCAATTGATACAGCCGAATCCGGTGGTGGTTATAGTGCAAATGATTTACGAGATAAAAGAAATATTATTGAAAAAAGTCTCTCACGTCTTATTGGTGCTGAAGTTAACCAAGGACAGTTAGAATCTAATATTCAAATAGATTCCAACTCAAATACACGAACAGGCAGTTATACTTTGAGTGTAAATGGTTTTAATCTTGTTGATGGAAACACTTTTCATCCTCTACATATTGAGAAAGGGACTAATCCTTATGGTTTTTATGAACTTTCATACGAGAGGCAGGATGGTACACTTATTCCTCTTGAAGAAAAAATAAACGGTGGAAAAATAGGAGCAATATTTAACCTCAGAGGCGGGGCTATAGATACAACTAGCGGTATGCCTACAGATGGTGTATTGCAAAATGTTGTTGCAGATTTTGATGCTTTTGCAAAGGGTTTAATAGAATCAACAAATAATCTTTATGCCAAAAGTGCCAGATCTAAAATGGAATCAAATAATATTAATTTAAATCCTGCAAGTTCTTTAGTGAGTTCTTCTTTAAATATTAACCCGGGTTCTTTTGATATGATAGTGTATGATATTGACGGTAATGAAGTGGCAAAACGAACAATAGATATAAATGCTGCAACTTCAATGTCTGGTGTGAGTGGTTCAAATTCGATTCAGGGCCAAATTATTGCAAATAAAGATGACAACAGTGATGCTAATGCCAACAATGATATAGATGATTATATTAATTTTAATTATACACCGAGTGCAACTGGTGATACGAAACTAGAATTGAGTATGGACACACTTGCTGAGTCACAAGGTTATACATTTGCAATTGTCGATAATTTACTTGATGGAAAATTTGCATCGGGCACAAATTTTGCAGGTGCTATAGGTCTGGGCTCTTTCTTTGAAGGAACTAATGCAAGAGACATTAAATTAAATTCGCAATATAGCAATAATCCGACAGGATTACATGCCGGTTACTCCTCTAATGCAGGTGATAATAGAGTGGCTCTGGATATGGTACAACAACAATTCGAATCTTATAAATTTAAAGTTTCAAATGAAGAGTATGATGCTACAACGTATGGTATGTTTGATATTACAAGCACATTTGTAGGAATATCTACAAATTCTGCTATCACAAGAAATGAGACAGTTTCTACGCAGTTCAATGCGACTGAAATGGAATATAATTCTATTACGAAAGTGAGTATTGATGAAGAGATGACAAATCTCATAAAATACCAAACTTCCTACGGTGCTGCGGCAAAAGTAATTACCACCGTTGACCAAATGATGCAGACACTTTTAGGCATTAAACAATAGTTTTATGCCTAAGCTCAGTATATTCATTCTTATTTTCATATTTGTATTCTCTTTTTTCGGTTTAGAACTTTACCATGTCAACCCCTATTCTTTAGATGCAAAATCAATTCTTTTAGCTCCTTCTTTGGCTCATCCTTTAGGCACGGACAGATTAGGAAGGGATATTCTGGCACGTTTAATTGTAGGCGGCAAAGTCTCTTTAATTATTGGCGTAGGCAGTGCATTTATTGCTTCGTTCATTGGATTAATATTGGGTTCGATGGCCGGTTATTTCAGGGGAAGCGTAGATAAAATATTTGTCATTACAGTAGATTTGTTTTTAACCTTTCCAACATTTTTTTTACTGCTTGCACTTGTCAGTTATGTAAATGCTTCAGCCTTGGTTTTAATCGTTATTATATCTATTACAGGATGGATGACAACAGCAAGACTTATACGTTCTGAGAGTTTTAAAATCACTTCACAACCCTTTATTAAGATTTTAAATATTGCAAGAGTAAATAAATTAAAAATACTCTTTAAATATTATGCCCCAATTTTAGCTCCGATTTATTTTGTAAGTTTTACTTTCGGCGTCGGAGGTGCTATTCTGGCAGAATCAGGATTGAGTTTTTTGGGATTAGGAATTGTCGCACCGCAAATGAGTTGGGGTACAATTTTAAGTGGGGGAAAAGATGTTGTTGAAATTGCTTGGTGGGTAAGTTTTTTCCCGGGTTTAATGATTTTTTTAGTAACGTTTTCGCTTATTAATATTTCAAACTATTTACAGCAAATTACAAATCAAAAAGAGATACAAACCTAAAGGTAAAATTATGAAAGAACATAAAATAGGCTATTATTTTATTGTAATGGCAAGTGTCGTGATTGTTTTAGCAGGTATAAAAAGCGCTTCTGTAATTATCATTCCTTTTTTACTCTCTTTATTTATTGCTATTATTCTCTCTCCTTTATATAATTATTTTAACTCAAAAGGTATTGCAGATATTTTATCAGTAACACTGGTTATCACAGTTTTTATTTTGTTTTTAGCATTTGTCGCAAAATTGATAGGTACTTCTGTTCATGACTTTAGTGCCAATATTGATACATATGCACAAAAACTTTCCGGATACTATCAACTTATTTCTACCTATGCAGCTTCTTTAGGTATAGCAATTTCTACGGATGATATTTCAAACCTTATTAATATGAAACAGGCGATGAAATTTGCAACAAGCATTATTCAAAGTATGGGTTCTATGTTTACAAATGGCTTTATTATTATTTTAACAGTTGTATTTATGCTTCTTGAATCACAATATTTTGTAAAAAAAGTTGAATTTGCCGATGGACATCAGGAAACAATAGCACATATAGAAACAATTTTTTCTAAAATAAAAAATTACATGGTACTTAAGGCACTTATCTCACTGCTTACAGGTGTCATAGTGTGGCTCAGTCTCTCTTTTATAGGTACAGACTATGCTTTTTTATGGGGTATCTTAGCCTTTATGCTTAATTTTATTCCAAATATAGGCTCTATTATTGCAGCTATTCCAGCTGTTTTAATTACATTAGTACAGCTTGGCGCTATGAGTGCTTTACTGGTAACGCTATTATATACTGTAATAAATGTAGTAATTGGTTCGATTGTTGAGCCAAAGGTGATGGGCAAAGGTTTGGGACTATCTACCTTAATTATTTTTCTTTCACTCCTGTTTTGGGGATGGCTCTTAGGTATAGTCGGTATGCTTTTATCTATTCCTTTGACAATTATGGCAAAAATTATTTTTGATGCTAATCAAAATACACAATGGATTGGTGTCTTGCTCGACACAGGTGAGAATATCAATAAGTAAAATAAAAGAGCAATATAGATATACTACAAAAAATTTACAGATTAGTTAGTAGGAAAAATTTTGATTTTAATGATAGATAATTATGATAGTTTTACATATAATATTGTTCAGTATTGTAGGGAACTTGGTGCAGATTTGAAAATTATACGTAATGATGAGATGAGTGTCAAAGAAATAGAAGCACTTAACCCGCAAAAGATAATTATCTCTCCCGGACCAGCTTCGCCTGATGAAGCAGGTGTAACTTTGGATGTTATAGATTATTTTCAAGATAAATTACCGATTCTTGGGATATGTTTAGGACATCAGAGCATTGCGCAAGTCTTTGGCGCTGATGTTGTCCGTGCTAAAAATATGATGCATGGTAAAACATCTAAAATCAAACACTCTACATGTAAGATATTTGATGCCCTGCCGGAGGAATTTACGGCAACACGTTATCACTCTTTGATTGTTGATAAAAATACATTACCAAAGAACATTGAACCGACTGCTTATAGCATGGATGATAATGAAATAATGGCACTAAAAATTAAAGATAAAGATATTTACGGCGTGCAGTTTCATCCTGAATCTATTATGAGTGAATATGGGCATGAAATTATTGGAAATTTTCTGAAATTATGAAATACAGAATCATCTTATTCATAATACTTGGGTTCGATGCACTTATTTTATTTTTTCAAACCTCTCAAATCTCTATATCTCCTTCAGAAGCGGCGCTTTTATACGAGCATACTTCTTTTTTGCAAAAACTTGTTAAGTTCTCATTAAATATTTTTGGACAAAATGATTTTGGTTTGCGATTTGTTATGATACTTTTTCATCTCTCAAGCGCATGGCTGTTATATCAGATTTCAGTAAGATACTTGAAGCTACAAAGAAACAGACTGTGGCTTGTTGTAGTTTTTGTTCTTTTACCTGGAGTTATTAGTGCTGCACTTGTTGTCAGCCATGCGGGTTTAATTATTTTTGGATTATTTTTATATATATACTTAAGTCAGAAACTAAATGATTATTATGTATGTACATTATTATTTGCATATGCACTTTTAGATGCAGGCTTTATATATCTGTTTTTAGGACTTGCAATATACTATATTTTTCAAAAAAATAAAATATTAATTTTTTATAATCTTTTTCTCGTCGGATTATCAATTTATATCTACGGTTTAAATATTTCCGGTGTTCCAAGTGGCCATTTTTTAGATACCATAGGTGTTTACAGTGCTATTTTCACACCGATTATATTTATATATTTATTCTATATATTATACCGCGGTTACTTGAATGATGAGAGTGATAAAATTTGGTATATAGCATCAACAGCTTTATTATTTTCTTTGCTATTGTCATTTAGACAACGTGTTGAGATCGAATTATTTGCTCCTTATCTGATTCTAGCTCTGCCCTTAGCCGCAAAAACTTTTGCTCATTCATACAGAGTAAGACTCAAAAATTTTAGAAAAAGATATAGAGCTATATTTGTATTGGCATTTGTGTTTTTGATTTTTAATACATTACTTGTTTTGTTTAACAAAGAGCTGTATCTACTTTTGGACAATCCTAAAAAACATTTTGCATATAAAATGCATATTGCAAAAGAACTGGCAAATAAGCTAAAAGCAATGAATATATTTTGTTTAACAACAAATAAAGATATGCAGTCAAGATTAAAGTTTTATTCTATTAATAAATGTGATAAAAATATTTTGAAAGAAATAGAATTAGATTCAAATCAAAAAAATAATGTAACAATAAGTTACAAAAATAAAGTTCTATATAGAGCTAATGTTACTAAATTAAACAATAAATAAATCTATTTAATAGTTAATATAAACCAAAGATATTTGTTTAATACTTTATGCTAGAATAATCCACAAATATCAAAACAGGGAGTTTCTATGGCTCAAAAAGCGATACGAGAATATGACGCGAAGTCAATTTTAGCAAAACATTGGAATAAATACTTTCCAGATTTCAGTTATGCATACGAGACAGTTCTAGTAACATCAGGTGCTGAATTACTTGAAGCTGCAAAAGAAAAACCATGGTTAAAAGAAAAGCCATTAGTTGTAAAACCGGATATGTTATTTGGTAAACGCGGTAAAAATGGACTTGTACTTTTTAAAGATCAAAAGCCGGGTGATGTTACTTTAGAAAAAGCAGCAGCATGGATTGATGAAAAAGCAAAAGAAGATCAGTCTGTATACTTTTCATTTGATGGGGATACTCCGACAGGTGAGCCAAAAGTAGATAGATTAACACACTTTATCGTTGAGCCGTTTACTCCACATGACCAATCAGAAGAGTATTATATTTCTGCAACTGTTGTTGGTGATGAAGACGTTCTTTATCTATCAGCTGAAGGTGGTATGGAAGTTGAAGAAGGTTGGGATGAAAAAGTTACAGAATTAGCATTCCCAATTACAGCAACTGAAGAAGAAATCGCTGAAAAAATCAAAGCAAATGTCCCGGCTGATGTTAAACCGGAAGACAAAGAAAACTTTGCGAAATTTGCAATCGGTTTTTTCAAAGCGTATCGTAAATTAAACTTCGCTTACCTTGAAATCAATCCATTTGTAATGCAAGGGAGTAAAATCGAGCTCTTGGATATGGTTGCAAAACTTGATGATACTGCTGGATTTATGATGACAGAGGAGTGGGGTGATATTGAATATCCTACTGCATTTGGTATGGAAGCAAAATCTCCTGAAGTTGAAGCGATTGAAGAAGCAGATGCAAAAACAGGTGCTTCATTAAAACTTACTCTTTTAAAACCAGATGCTAGAATCTGGACTATGGTTGCCGGTGGTGGTGCTTCAGTTGTATATGCTGATACTATTGCTGACTTTGCAGGTATAGAAGATCTTGCCAATTATGGTGAGTATTCAGGTGGTCCAACTACAGGTGAAACAAAATTTTATGCAGAAACTCTACTTGATTTAATGACTAGAGAAAAAGACCCTAAAGGTCGAGATAAAATTTTAATTATCGGTGGAGCTATTGCAAACTTTACTGATGTTGCAAAAACATTTACAGGTATTATTCAGGCTTTTGAAGAGTATGCTGATAAAATGAAAGAAGTTGGAATTAAAATCTACGTTCGTCGTGGTGGACCAAACTATGAAAAAGGTCTAAAAGATATTAAAGAAGCTGCTGACAAATTAGGTTTAAGTATTGAAGTTTATGGACCAGAAACACATGTTACAGACATCGTGCGTATGGCACTAGAAGAAAAGTAAGGAGAAGAGATGGGAAAATTATTTACTAGAGATACACAAGCAATTTTTTGGAATAATAACAAAACAGCTATTCAAAGAATGCTTGATTATGATTATACAATCAAAAGAGAAACACCATCTGTTGCAGCTATTGTAGCTCCTACAAGCGCAAATAAATTTGAGAAATTTTTCTGGGGTGGGGATGAAATTATGATTCCTCTTTATAAAAGTACACCGGAAGCAAAAGCTGCTCAGCCACAAGCTGATGTACTTTTAAACTTTGCATCATTTAGAACTGCTTACGATGTGACTATGGAAGCACTAAATATTGGTGGATTTAAAACTATCATGATTACTGCTGAGGGTATTCCTGAAAGACTTGCTCGTGGTATGAATGCATATGCAAGAGAGTTAAATGTTACTGTAATCGGACCGGCAACTGTTGGTGCAATTGTTCCAGGTGCATTTAAAATTGCCAATATTGGTGGTACAATCGAAAATATTATTAATTCAAAACTTCACCGTGAGGGTTCATGTGGACTTGTAACACGTTCAGGTGGCCTTTTTAATGAGCTTTCAAATATTATCGCTATTAATGCTGATGGTATTGCTGAGGGTGTTGCTATCGGTGGTGATAGATTTGTCGGATCAGTTTTTATTGACAACTTACTTCGTATGGAAAAAAATCCAGATGTAAAATATATGATTTTACTTGGTGAAGTCGGTGGTACAGAAGAGTATAAAGTAATCGAAGCTGTTAAAAGCGGAAAAATTACTAAACCGATCATCGCATGGTGTATCGGTACAATTGCAAAATATTATGATTCAGGCGTTCAATTCGGTCATGCAGGTGCATCAGCAAATGCTGAAAGAGAAACTGCAGAAGCTAAAAACAAAGCTATGGCAGAAGCAGGTATCCATGTTCCGGCAACATTTAATGATTTACCGGCAACTATTATGGAAGTTTATGATGATTTAAAATCAAAAGGAATCATCGGTGAAATTGAAGAGCCTGAAATCAATACTATTCCTAAAATACGTCGTCCTAAAAACTTTATTTGTACAATCTCTGATGACAGAGGTGAAGAAGCAACATATGCAGGTTTTCCTATCTCTTCTGTTGCTACTCCTGACACCGGTAAAGGCATCGGTGATGTTATCTCTTTATTATGGTTCAAAAAACAGTATCCAAAATGGGCTACAGACTTTATTGAAACTGTAATCAAAACTGTTGCAGACCATGGTCCTGCAGTTTCTGGTGCACACAATGCAAAAGTAACTGCTCGTGCAGGAAAATCTGTTGTTGAATCATTAGTAACTGGTCTTTTAACAATTGGTCCACGTTTCGGCGGTGCAATTGACGGCGCTGCTAAATACTTTAAATATGCGGATGACAACAATATGACTCCTGCTCAATTTTTAGGTTATATGAAAAAAGAAGGTGTGCCAATCCCAGGTATCGGTCACCGTATTAAATCTTTGAAAAATCCAGATTTACGTGTAACTGGTCTTATGAACTATGCAGCAGAACATTTTCCAAGTCATTCCCTTCTTGACTATGCAAAAACTGTTGAAGCGTTAACTACAAGTAAAAAAGAGAACCTTATTCTAAATGTTGACGGTACTATCGGTATCTTAATGGTTGATATGTGGAGAGCTCTTGGATACTCTGAAGAAGAAATTAATGAGTTTATCGAGTCAGGTACTCTGAATGCATTCTTCATAGTGGGTCGTTCAATCGGTTTCATCGGACACGTTCTTGATGAAAAACGTCTTGCAATGCCAATGTACAGACATCCAATGGATGATATCCTTTATGATGTTAAAAAAGCAGAAAAAATTTAATTTTACTGTTCAGGCAAAGAGTTAAGCTCTTCGCCTGTTTTGCTCTTATTTTTTAACTTTCCCCTCTCTTTACTTTTAAATTATAAATTATTTTGATATACTAGAAACATGAAAAAAGCTTTTACTCTTTTAGAACTCATTTTTGTAATAGTCGTTGTCGGCATATTAGCTGCAGTGATAATTCCAAATACCCGATCAAATTCTTTACAAGAAGTTGCAGTGCAATTAGTTTCACATATTAGGTATACACAGCACTTAGCTATGATTGATGATAAGTTTGATGCGAATGAGCCTTTATGGTATAGGCAGAAATGGCAGTTGGCATTTTCTACAGCGGGAGGAACAAACTCTTATATGATATTTGCAGATTCGCCTTCTTCTGTCGGTGCATATGATGGCAACCCCGGCGCTAATAGTACCTATACAGATGTAGAGGTGGCTCAAAATCCTGCCAGTAAAGATAAATATTTAATTGGTGCTGCTTTTGGTTCATTTGACAACTCCGAAACAAAAAAACTTTCAAATGAATTAGCGATAGGGAATAAATACGGTATTGGTGATGTTACAGTAAATGGTGGTGGAACTGGATCTAACGTAAAAAGAATCTTATTTGATCACTTAGGTAGACCTTATAGAGGTAATACCAGTTCAACTTCTGCTGCTGCCTTAAGTTATTCGGTAGATAAAGTGGCTATTTCTGCAATTTATGTAAAGTTATGTACAAATACTTGTGTCAATCCAAAAACAAGTGCTAATAATGCAAATGAAATAGTTATTAAAATAGAGCCTGAAACGGGCTATGCACATATATTATAATCTGTATAGTTAAAATATGTTAACAAAGAAAACTCTTAAAAAAACTTCTCATAAATCCTTTCAAGCATTAAGCGAATTCTAAGCAACACTCCCCTATAATTCCCATCCACAAACAGAGAGACCTTGTTTAAAAGGCCTAGAGAGACTTCGAGTTGAAGCCACTTGAATCAGTTTGAGATCATTGAAAACTAAGCAAGTAAGAGAGCTAGATGTAATAACAACTAGTTACTATTACTTAGAAATAACTAATATAACAACAACCGTCTATTCTATTTTGAAATCTAACTATTTATAGTTAGTTTCCCTATAGTAATAGATAACTATATTCATTAAGAGCTTAAGCACTCTTAATGTCTTAATAAAGCCAATGATTTTTAAATCTTGGGCAAAGATCAGTAATGCACAGTAATGTGTTCTTTACATAATTCAATTATGGAGAGTTTGATCCTGGCTCAGAATGAACGCTGGCGGCGTGCTTAACACATGCAAGTCGAACGGTAACAGAGAGAAGCTTGCTTCTTTGCTGACGAGTGGCGCACGGGTGAGTAATATATAGATAATGTGCCTCTTAGTCTGGGATAGCCATTGGAAACGATGATTAATACTGGATACTCCTTCTTACCAAAAGGTAAGTCGGGAAAGTTTTTCGCTAAGAGATCGGTCTATATCCCATCAGCTTGTTGGTAGTGTAAGAGACTACCAAGGCAATGACGGGTAGCGGGTTTGAGAGGATGATCCGCCACACTGGTACTGAGACACGGACCAGACTCCTACGGGAGGCAGCAGTGAGGAATATTGCACAATGGGGGAAACCCTGATGCAGCAACGCCGCGTGGAGGATGACGCATTTCGGTGTGTAAACTCCTTTTATATGTCAAGAAAATGACGGTAGCATATGAATAAGCACCGGCTAACTCCGTGCCAGCAGCCGCGGTAATACGGAGGGTGCAAGCGTTATTCGGAATCACTGGGCGTAAAGGACGCGTAGGCGGGTTGGAAAGTCAGATGTGAAATCCTACAGCTTAACTGTAGAACTGCATTTGAAACTTCCAATCTAGAGTATGGGAGGGGGAGATGGAATTAGTGGTGTAGGGGTAAAATCCGTAGATATCACTAGGAATACCGAAAGCGAAGGCGATCTCCTGGAACATAACTGACGCTAAGGCGTGAAAGCGTGGGGAGCAAACAGGATTAGATACCCTGGTAGTCCACGCCCTAAACGATGAACACTAGTCGTCGGGATGCTAGTCATCTCGGTGATGCACTTAACAGATTAAGTGTTCCGCCTGGGGAGTACGGTCGCAAGATTAAAACTCAAAGGAATAGACGGGGACCCGCACAAGTGGTGGAGCATGTGGTTTAATTCGAAGATACGCGAAGAACCTTACCTAGCCTTGACATTGATTGAACACTTTAGAGATAGAGTGGTGCCCTTCGGGGAACATGAAAACAGGTGCTGCACGGCTGTCGTCAGCTCGTGTCGTGAGATGTTGGGTTAAGTCCCGCAACGAGCGCAACCCTCGTCCTTAGTTGCTAGCAGTTCGGCTGAGCACTCTAAGGAGACTGCCTTCGTAAGGAGGAGGAAGGTGAGGACGACGTCAAGTCATCATGGCCCTTATGGCTAGGGCTACACACGTGCTACAATGGGGCGTACAGAGTGTTGCGATACCGCGAGGTGGAGCTAATCACTTAAAGCGTCTCTCAGTTCGGATTGGAGTCTGCAACTCGACTCCATGAAGCTGGAATCACTAGTAATCGTAGATCAGCAATGCTACGGTGAATACGTTCCCGGGTCTTGTACTCACCGCCCGTCACACCATGGGAGTTGATTTCACCCGAAATCGGGAAGCGAACCTTCGGGACGCTACCGCTTACGGTGGAATTAGCGACTGGGGTGAAGTCGTAACAAGGTAACCGTAGGAGAACCTGCGGTTGGATCACCTCCTTTCTAGAGTAAAGAGATTTCATTCGATTGAAATTCTTACAAAGAAAATCTCACAGAGATATGTTGTTATATCTGTTCCTTACTTGCTTAGTTTTCAGTGATCTATGTTTTTTTACATAAATTACTAAAAAAGTTTAAACAGTATGGGGAATTAGCTCAGCTGGGAGAGCGCCTGCCTTGCACGCAGGAGGTCAGCAGTTCGATCCTGCTATTCTCCACCATATAAAAATTAAATTTTTTATGTTCATTAAATTACAATTGTTAAAGTCAACAACTTATAAATAATAAGAGAAGAGATTCGATTATAAATTTATAAACTAAATAACTACAATAACAGATCATTCATCTTATTTTCTGTAGAGATACATTAAATAAGGTAGTGAACGCAACATAGAATAAAAAGATATTAAGGGCCATAGGTGGATGCCTTGGCTAGTAGAGGCGATGAAAGACGTACTAGGCTGCGAAAAGTCTCGGGGAGCTGCCAAGAAGCTTTGATCCGGGAATTTCTGAATGGGGCGACCCAGCATGGAGCGATTCATGTTACCCTACGGGGGGCGAACTCAGGGAAGTGAAACATCTCAGTACCTGAAGGAAGAGAAATCAAACGAGATTCCGAGAGTAGCGGCGAGCGAAATTGGAGTAGGGCGGTTAGCGATAGCATATTTGTTAGCAGAACACTTTGGAAAGAGTGAGCATAGAGGGTGATACTCCCGTAAGCGAAAACATTTATGTGGTACTAGGTTAACGAACGAGTAGGTCGGGACACGTGTTATCTTGACTGAATATGGGGGGACCACCCTCCAACCCTAAATACTACTACTAGACCGATAGCGAACAAGTACCGTGAGGGAAAGGTGAAAAGGACCGCGGTGAGCGGAGTGAAATAGAACCTGAAACCTATGGCTTACAATCATTCGGAGCACTATTAAATAAGTGTGACGGACTGCCTTTTGCATAATGAGCCTGCGAGTTGTGGTATCTGGCAAGGTTAATCGAACGAGAAGCCGTAGCGAAAGCGAGTCTTAATAGGGCGACATAGTCAGATGCTGCAGACCCGAAACTGAGTGATCTATCCATGAGCAGGTTGAAGCTGGTGTAAGAGCCAGTGGAGGACCGAACCGGTAGAAGTTGAAAATTCTTCGGATGACTTGTGGATAGGGGTGAAAGGCCAATCAAACTCAGTGATAGCTGGTTCTCTCCGAAATATATTTAGGTATAGCCTCGAGCATTAGCGTATAGGGGTAGAGCACTGACAGGGCTAGGGCTGCTTACCGCGGTACCAAACCCTATCAAACTCCGAATACTATACGTGTAACCTCGGGAGTCAGGCGTAGGGTGATAAAATCCTATGTCGAGAGGGGAACAACCCAGACTAACAGCTAAGGTCCCAAAGTTTTATCTAAGTGGAAAAGGATGTGGAGTTGCTGTGACAACCAGGAGGTTGGCTTAGAAGCAGCCATCCTTTAAAGAAAGCGTAACAGCTCACTGGTCTAGCGATTCTGCGCCGAAAATATAACGGGGCTAAGATAAACACCGAAGCTTTAGATTTACAGTTTACTGTAAGTGGTAGGAGAGCGTTCCATTCAGCGCTGAAGGTATACCGGTAAGGAGTACTGGAGCGGATGGAAGTGAGCATGCAGGCATGAGTAGCGAGAAAAGGAATGAGAATTTCCTTCGCCGTAAACCCAAGGTTTCCTACGCGATGCTCGTCATCGTAGGGTTAGTCGGGACCTAAGTCGAGTCCGAAAGGGGTAGACGATGGCAAATCGGTTAATATTCCGATACCGACATTACATCATTTGAGTGATGGGGGGACGCATAGAGTTAGACGAGGTCACTGATGGAATAGTGGCTCGAAGGAAGTAGGTTGAAGAGTAGGCAAATCCGCTCTTCATGCAACCGAGATCTTACAGGCAGTTCAATCTCTTCGGAGAGCGAACTGAATCGTCGATACTGTCGTGCCGAGAAAAGCCTCTAAACGAGATGTAATGTTGCCCGTACCGTAAACCGACACAGGTGGGTGAGATGAGTATTCTAAGGCGCGTGGATGAACCCTTGTTAAGGAACTCTGCAAACTAGCACCGTATCTTCGGTATAAGGTGTGCCCTATTTGTTAACAGATTTACTCTGTGAAGCAATGACGGGTCGCAGCAAAGAGTCCCTCCCGACTGTTTACCAAAAACACAGCACTCTGCTAACACGTAAGTGGATGTATAGGGTGTGACGCCTGCCCGGTGCTCGAAGGTTAAAAGGATTGCTTAGCATTAGCGAAGGCATGAATTGAAGCCCGAGTAAACGGCGGCCGTAACTATAACGGTCCTAAGGTAGCGAAATTCCTTGTCGGTTAAATACCGACCTGCATGAATGGCGTAACGAGATGGGAGCTGTCTCAACAAGGGATCCAGTGAAATTGTAGTGGAGGTGAAAATTCCTCCTACCCGCGGAAAGACGGAAAGACCCCGTGCACCTTTACTATAGCTTGACACTGCTATTGGGATATTCATGTGCAGGATAGGTGGGAGCCTTTGATCCATGGACGCCAGTTCATGGTGAGGCATCCTTGAGATACCACCCTTGAATATTCTGATAGCTAACTCCGTACGATTATCTCGTGCGAGGACAATGTCTGGTGGGTAGTTTGACTGGGGCGGTCGCCTCCTAAAAAGTAACGGAGGCTTACAAAGTTCGGCTCAGGTGGGTTGGAAATCCACCGTAGAGTATAATGGCATAAGCCGGACTGACTGTGAGACATACAAGTCGAGCAGAGTCGAAAGACGGTCATAGTGATCCGGTGGTTCTGTGTGGAAGGGCCATCGCTCAAAGGATAAAAGGTACGCCGGGGATAACAGGCTGATCTC
This sequence comes from Sulfurimonas autotrophica DSM 16294, assembly GCF_000147355.1. Taxonomy (NCBI): domain Bacteria; kingdom Pseudomonadati; phylum Campylobacterota; class Epsilonproteobacteria; order Campylobacterales; family Sulfurimonadaceae; genus Sulfurimonas; species Sulfurimonas autotrophica. Next base: position 1,566,620 of record NC_014506.1, on the reverse strand, counting down.
CCCCAAGAGCTCACATCGACGGGGAGGTTTGGCACCTCGATGTCGGCTCATCGCATCCTGGGGCTGGAGCAGGTCCCAAGGGTATGGCTGTTCGCCATTTAAAGCGGTACGCGAGCTGGGTTCAGAACGTCGTGAGACAGTTCGGTCCCTATCTTCCGTGGGCGTAGGAACGTTGAGGAGAGCTGACCCTAGTACGAGAGGACCGGGTTGGACGTGCCACTGGTGCACCAGTTGTCCTGCCAAGGGCATAGCTGGGTAGCTACGCACGGATGAGATAACCGCTGAAAGCATCTAAGCGGGAAGCCAACTCCAAGATGAACGTTCCCTGAAGTACGCTTGAAGACTACAAGCTTGATAGGCTGGATGTGTACGCAGAGCAATCTGTTTAGCTGACCAGTACTAATAGTACGTTTGTCTTTTTTTTACGTTCATTTATTTGAACACAATTGCTTCACTACCTTATTTAGTGTATATCGCTAATAAGAGATATGTTAAGTTATTTAGTTAGGCTTTATTGCCTTTGTTGACTTTAACAATTTTAACTCACTCAACTAATCTTTATGAGATTAGATATAAGTATATCTGGCACTAAATGCCGATACTCCCGTCGCTAAAGCGTAAGTGGAGTATAAACGTTATCCTTATATCTGATCTTGTCTAGGTGGCTATAGAGAGAGGGAAACGCCTGGTCCCATTCCGAACCCAGAAGCTAAGCCTCTCATCGCTGATAATACTGCACCTTTCAGGTGTGGAAATGTAGGTCGCTGCCTAGTTGATCAGATTCTTTTCTACAATCCATTCATTTTTTATATTTTATTTACTTAATCTACCTTTTACTAAGCAATTCTATGATATTATTTTATATATAATTTTAGGATGATATATGAAAAAATATATAAAAGATCAGATTAAAAAATCGTATGAAACAAAACAAGCTATTTATGAGAATGAAGATTTATTAAATAAAATAGAAGAAGTAGCGCAAAAATGTGTTGATTTATACCGTACAGATAAAAAAACAATACTCGCAGGAAATGGTGGAAGTGCTGCTGATGCGCAACATATTGCTGCTGAACTCGTTGGAAGATATGGTTTTGACAGACCATCAATTCCTTCTCTGTCTTTAACTACTGATACTTCTAATCTTACCGCTATTGGTAATGATTATGGTTATGATCAGGTCTTTTCTCGTCAACTTGAAGGGATGGGACAAGAGGGCGATATTTTTATCGGTATATCTACTTCGGGAAATTCAATTAACATTATAAAAGCTTTTGAATCTGCAAAGAAAAAAAACATTATGACAGTTGCTCTTACCGGTCGCGATGGCGGTGAAATGGCGAAAATAGCGGATATAGCGCTGATAGTTCCCTCAAATTCAACACCTAGAATTCAAGAATCTCATATATTGATAGGGCATATTATTTGTGATATTATTGAGAAAGAGATATTTGGTGAGGGTGTTGGCGAATAACGCATGAAAAAGGCACTTTTTTTAGATAGGGATGGTGTTGTCAATGTTGAAAAAGAGTACCTGTATAAAATTGAGGATTTTGAATTTATTGATGGAATATTTGATTTGTGTGAACATTATCAACATTTAGGATATATGATTTTTGTTGTGACAAATCAATCCGGTATTGCTAGAAAGTATTATACTGAACAGGATTTTCATCTTTTAACAGAGTGGATGATTCAAGAGTTTAAAAAAAGAAATATTACAATTGACAAAGTGTATCATTGTCCTCATCATCCACAAATCAATAAAAAGTGCAGTTGCCGTAAACCTGAACCCGGAATGATTTTAGATGCAAAAAAAGAGTTCAACATAGATTTGGCACATTCATTGATGATTGGTGATAAAGAGCGGGATATTGAAGCTGCATTAAATGCAGGTATAAAAGAGACATACTTATTTGATGAAGCAAAACAGACTGAAAAATCTAAAGCGACAAAAATTGTCAATAAACTTGATGAAATATGGAAGTAAATTATGTTGATATTAAACAGTGGCGGAACATTTAACAAACGATACAATGAAATCAGCGGAGAGCTTGAAGTTCCTTATGATAATGCAGCTATAGAGCGAATTTTATATAGCACACAGGAAATATATAATCTTGCAGGAGTTGTCTACAAAGACAGTCTGGACATGGACACTAACGACAGACGTATGCTTGCCGATATAATACGAGAATCTTCTGAAGATACTTTTGTAATAGTACACGGAACTGATACAATGGATTTGAGTGCAGAATTTTTAGACGAAGTATTTGATGACAGGAAAATTATATTGACGGGTGCTATGAAGCCGTTTGAAATTGATTATATAGAAGCATCATTAAATCTTGGCATGGCTATCGGATATGCTAAAGCAGTAGAAATGAACGGTGTTTATATATGCATGAGCGGGCTTGTAGAACCGTGGAAAAATATTGCAAAAAACAGAAATTTGGGGAAGTTTGAAATTGTCAGATAAAATTGCCTGTGATCATTGTCATTTAGAATTTTCAAAAGATGTCATGATAAAGGAAGATGAGCATTACTTTTGTTGTAATGGCTGTCAGGGAGTATTTCATTTACTCTCAAATGAAGGGCTGGATGGCTTTTATGATAAACTTGGAAATAATAAACTCGCCCCACCATCTAAGCAGTATGAAGACTCTTCAAATTTTGATTCACCGGCATTTTATGAACGATTTGTAATACTCAACAAAGATGCTTTTTCTGAAGTCTCTTTAGTTATAGAGGGGATTCACTGTGCTGCATGTGTTTGGCTGAACGAAAAAGCCTTGACAAATATGGAAGGTGTTATTGCTACTAATATCAACTATACAAACAATAAAGCAAAGATTGTGTGGGATGATGATACGGTAAAACTCTCTAAAATTATAGATATGATTCGTGCCATCGGATATGATGCGTACCCTTATGATGCTTCACTGCAAGAACAAAAAGCAGATAAGGAGCGAAAAGAGTACTATACCCGGATGGCAGTTGCTGTTTTTGCAACTATGAATATGATGACTATTATGGTTGCGCAGTATGCCGGTTATTTTAGTGGTATATCTGAAAATATCAAACATATATTAAATATTGGAGAGTGGGTTTTAGCTACTCCAGTACTTTTTTACAGTGGATGGCCTTTTATTCGTGGAATGTATTATGGTATAAAGACAAAAACGGTAAATATGGACACCCTTGTCGCCACAGGTGCAATTTTAACTTACATATATTCTATTTATATTACCATTACACGCAGCGGTGAGGCCTATTTTGATTCGGTTACGATGATTATAACTTTTGTGCTTGTGGGAAAATTTTTAGAGGTTTTAAGTAAAAAAAGTATTGCTGATACTTTGGATATTATGAATCATCATCTGCCAAATGATGTGAAAGTGGTTGTGGATAAAAAGATCATTACTAAAAATGTCAATGATGTTAATGCTGGAGAAATTGTTATTTTAAATTCAGGAGAGCGTGTTGCTCTTGACGGTGAGATAAAAGAGGGCAGCGGTAGTTTTGATGAGTCAAGTCTGACCGGAGAGAGCGAGCCTATTTTTAAAAATGTAGGGGAAAATATTATCAGTGGAACGGTAAGTATTGATGCGGATGTAAAATATAGAGTAACCAAAGATTTTGCACATTCTACCATGAGTAATATTGTCGCATTGCTTGAAAATGCGATGAATAACAAGCCAAAAATCCAGCAGTTGGCAAACAAGCTGAGTGAATATTTCTCAGAAGTGATATTGGCACTTTCTTTTATCACTTTTATCGGGTGGTATATTTATTCATCCAATTTCGAGCAGTCTTTTATGATTTGTATTGCAGTTATTGTTATAGCATGTCCTTGTGCTCTTGCTTTGGCAACACCTGTTGCAACACTGGTTGGTTTGTCTATTGCTTCAAAAAGGGGAATACTCTTTAAAGAAGCTGCTCAGCTTGAAACAATGGCAAATGCAGATGTTTTACTGCTCGATAAAACAGGAACTATTACAAAAGGGCGACCTGAAGTTGTCAAAGAGGAGATATTTCTACCATTTCATAAATCTTTGCTTTATGCATTACTGCTTAACTCAAAACACCCTGTTGCAAAGGGAGTAGAACAGTATATTTTCGATGAAGATTTGGATCCTTTAGAGTTGGAGAGTTTTCAAAATATTCCTTCACAGGGTTTAAGTGCCATGTATGATGGTAAAATGCTTGCAGGCGGGAATGCAAAGCTTATGAAAGCTATAGGTGTTGATGTAAGCAGTTTAAGCAAAAACAGTGAATTTTATTTTGCTTATGGCGGAGAACTTTTGGCCAAATATGAACTTTTTGATATGCCGCGTGAAGATGCAAAAGAGGCGATAGAAAAAATAAAAAAGATGGGTATAAAGATAATTATGCTCACAGGAGACCATGAAAAAAGTGCAAAAAAAGTGGCACAGATTGTGGGAATAGAAAAATATGAGTATGGACTTACCCCACAAGACAAAGCTGTGTTTATAGAAAAACTGCATGAAAATGGCAAAGTGAGCGTTATGGCAGGGGATGGTGTGAATGATATTTTGGCATTGGCAAACTCTGATATTGCCATTGCTATGGGCAATGGAAGCGATATTGCTATAGAGGTGAGTGATGTGGTGCTTTTAAATGATACATTTAGTTCATTACATGATAGTTTTAAAATTTCAAAAAAAACATTTACTATGATAAAGGAGAATCTCGCACTTTCATTTATTTATAATGGTATTACAATCCCGTTGGCAATGGCAGGATATATTATTCCTCTTATTGCAGCTATCTCTATGAGTATAAGTTCCTTAATAGTTGTGGGAAATTCAATGAGAATTAAATTTGGGTATAAGGATTAGAATATGAGTAGTTGGGTAATCGGCATGATGCTTGGTGTATCTATATTTTTAGGAAGTATTGCTGTTGTAGCTTTAATATGGGCGATAAAAAAAGGGCAGTTCGATGATTCCGAGCATTTTTTAAATGCAGTAAAGTTCGATGGCACAGATGATTTAAATGATGCTTATGAAAAAGAGCAAAAAGTAAAAGAGTTAAAAGAAAAAAAGAAAGAAGATTTACGAAAAAAGGTTTATAAACCTGAATAGCTGTAAAGGTGAGTTACCTAAAAAGGTAACTCAAAAATATTACTATTTTCCGATTGTTTGTGCAAAAGCGTCTAAATCAGCATCAGAGTAACGTGCTACTTGACCTTTCATAACACCTTTCATTGGTCCACCGAAAGTTCCAGCTTTATAGCCTTTAAGCGCCTCAGCGATTTCAGCGTGAGTCATATCTTTAACAATTTTAGATTTACCCATAGCTTTTTTCTCCCAGTTAGCACCATGACATGCAGCACATGCTTTTCCGTTTACTGCCGCAGATGCAGCTGTAACTAATGCTAATGTAGCGATTGAAGCGATTACGATTTTTTTCATTTTATTTCCTTAAGTTTAAATTCAATTATTATTATATTAGGTAAAGTCTTAAATACTTGTTAATGAATTAAAAGGTATCATTTTATTAAAATTAATTACAACGGGTGTGAAGATGCGATACATAAAAGATGATTTAAAAGACAAAACTATACTTATTACAGGCGGAGCTGGATTTATCGGCTCAAATTTAGCATTTTATTTTCAAGAAAATCATCCGGATGCAAAAGTGGTGGTGCTTGACAGTTTTAGAAGCGGAGAAACACTTAGCAACGGGAACTTAAAAAGTTTTGGACATTTTAAAAATCTTATAGGTTTTGGCGGTGAAATAATCAGTGGAGATATTAATGATAAAGATTTACTGCTTGATTTGGAAGTTAATTATAATTTTGATTATATCTTCCATGAGGCAGCTATCTCTGACACAACGGCACAAGAACAGGACTTGATGATTAAGACGAATGTCAATGCCTATAAAGACTTGCTTGATTTGGCAGTAGCACATAATGCAAATATGATCTATGCTTCTTCGGCAGCAACCTATGGAAATGCAGAATCTCCACAGCGTGTTGGAAGAGAAGCACCGAACAATGTGTATGGCTTTTCAAAACTTTCTATGGATTATTTAAGCCGTGATTATATGAAGGACTGCGACATTAATATTGTTGGGCTACGTTATTTTAATGTGTATGGAGCGCGCGAGTATTTCAAAAATACAACGGCTTCTATGGTTTTACAGTTTGGGCATCAGATACTTGCAGGAAAAAATCCTAAACTGTTTGAAGGAAGTGATAGAATTCTTCGTGATTTTATCTATATAGAAGACATTATACAAGCAAACATCAAAGCGATGGCGCCAAATACGAGCGGTATTTACAATGTCGGGACGGGAAAAGCGAGAAGTTTTCAAGATATTGTTGATATTTTACAAAAAGAGCTGGGAACATCTTTAGCGTGTGAATATATTCCTAACCCTTTTGTCGGTTCTTATCAGTTTCATACTGAGGCAGATATAGCAACAACAAAAGAGGCTTTAGGCTATGCTCCGGCTTACGAGATGGAAGAGGGCATAAAGGCGTATGTGCCGGAGATAAAGCGTATATATGAGACAGAAGTAAAATAGATGCAGGTATTTAAAGAAGCAAAACCAAATATCTTAGTTGTCGGTGATTTGATGATAGACCATTATCTGTGGGGGAGTTGTGAACGTATTTCTCCTGAAGCACCTGTGCAGGTTGTAGACATTGCAAAAGAGACGACCGTGCTTGGTGGAGCCGGGAATGTAGTCAATAACTTAAATGCTTTAGGAGCCAATGTAAGTGTCTGCAGTGTTATGGGTGATGATGCCAATGGCAAAGAACTTGTGAAAATGCTGCATGATATTGATGTAAATACACAGAATTTAATTATAGAAAAAAACAGAAAGACTTCAAAAAAGAGCCGTGTTATTGCTGTTTCCCAACAAATTTTACGATATGACAAAGAGAGCAAAGAAGATATACTCAAGGAGAGTGCACAAAAGATTTTAGACTCGCTTGAAACGAGTATAGAGAATTATGATATTGTGATTTTATCAGACTATGGCAAAGGTGTTTTAACAGAGGAACTTTCTCAGGGTATTATACAATTAGCCAGCAAACACAAGGTAAAGGTTTTGGTTGACCCAAAAGGAAAAGATTTTACAAAGTACCAAGGTGCTTACCTGCTTACGCCAAATAAAAAAGAGGCAGTTTTGGCAACCGGCATAGACATTAAAGATGAGACATCTTTAAAAGAAGCGTTACTCAAACTAAAAAACGATTGTGATTTGGATGTTTCTTTAATTACTCTTTCTGAAGACGGAATAGCTACGTATGAGAAAGAGGTCAAAGTCTTTCCGACCGTTGCCAAAGAAGTATTCGATGTAACGGGTGCCGGTGATACGGTCATAGCTTCAATTGCCTTTGCTTTGAGCATCGGTAAAAGTCTTGAAGAAACAGCAGCTTTTGCTAATCTTGCTGCAGGTGTAGTTGTAGGTAAAATCGGCTCGGCAACTGTGACAATTGATGAAATTGAAGATTATGAGGCATCATTGCATAAGAGTACATCTGATGCGCATATAAAAAGTTTTGAAGAGATTGATGCGATTGTACAGCGATATAAACAAAACGGTAAAAAAATAGTCTTTACAAATGGCTGTTTTGACATCTTACATGTAGGACATGTAAAATACTTGCAAATTGCAAAAAGTTTTGGAGATGTGTTGATTGTCGGACTGAACTCTGATGAGTCAGTTTCTCGTTTAAAGGGTCCAAGTCGTCCAGTTAATCCAGCAGAAGACAGAGCCTATTTGTTGGCTGCTCTTGAAGCGGTTGATTTCGTCGTACCTTTTGAATCAGACACGCCTTATGAGCTCATTAAAATGATAGAGCCTGATGTACTTGTTAAAGGTGGAGATTATGAAGGAAAAGAGGTCGTAGGTACGGAATTTGCTGGTGAATTAAAACTAGTTGATTTTGTCGACGGCAAGAGTACAACGAAAACTATAGAAAAAATACAAGGAAAGACATGTTAAGAAAAATTACTTTAATGGTAGCATCGGCTGTTGCAGCATTTGCTATGAACAGTGCAGGTATCAATATAAATAATGAAGATTTGGAGTTAAATGCAAATCTAGATATTGGGCAGTTTAATGAAAATGTTGAGCCTGAGACGATGTATGTTGGCATAAAATTTTTAGATGCTGACAACAGTAACAGAGTGAATGATGATGCGCTCTATGAAGTTGGTTTTTTAATGAAAAAAGCAATGGGTGAGAGTGGTCTAAAAATTGGTTTGGGTGTAAAAGCAAACTATACTAAAGATTATACGACATTGCCTTTGGGTATTGTATTTGACTATGCTTTACCTATGAAGACTATTGTTCCTATGTCATTAGGCGCAGATATTTACTATGCACCAAAAGTATTAAGCTTCAGTGATGCAAATAAATATTTTGAATATAGACTGGAATATGACGCTGAGGTTATTGACCATGGCCATGTTGTTCTTGGATACAGACATATAAAAACTGATTATGATGATGCAAGAGGAGACTTTACGTACAATGCATCAGCTTATGTAGGGTTCAATTTCGAATTTTAAATCTCTAATTTTTTGACAGCCTCTATAACCTCAGAGGCTGTAATACCTTTCATGCAGTCATGATGCTTGAGGGGGCATTCTCTTTTCATACACGGACTGCAATCAAGCTCATGCCGTACGATGATGCTTTTTTTATTTTTCCATTGTGAGGTCTCTTTATATTTTGTAGGACCAAATATAGCTACAGTAGGTACCTGATAGGCAGCTGCTACATGCATCGGTCCGCTGTCGTTTGTGATGAATAGTGAACACCCACCTATATTTGCACATAACTCTTGTATATTTGTCTTCCCGGCTAAGTTTTTGAAGTTCTTTACATGTAAAGCCGTGAGGTTGTCTTCTATCTCTTTCGCCATTTCTACTTCATTGGGTCCACCGAATATTATAATGTCATATCTGTCTTTGTAAAAGGCTGCAACCTGTGCAAACCGCTCAGGGTACCACCGTTTTGCACTGCCGTAGGTTGCACCTGCATTGATGCCAAGTGTGGGTTTGTCGAACTTTTTTGGCTCTATATAGAGTCTTAGGGGAGGAACTTCTTCGTTGAAATTATGGATATTAATCATGGCAATTTGTGTATATTGTTCTACTAAATGCTGATTTGTTCTGATTTTTGGGGTATGTGAAAGTAAGAGTCTTGAATGCCATGAAGCCCTTGCACAGCAGACAACCGTACCCGTAAAGCGTAGCAAGAGGCTGGAGTGGATTTGATTTCTAAAGCTGACTGCCATGTCAAATCTGCCTAACTCTTTTGCCAGTTTATAGGTTGCAACAAGCCGTGAAGGTGCTTTTTTCGTATCATCTACTATGGCGCGTTCACATAAAGGATGGTACTTTAATGCCTCAGTGCTTACATAGCTGCCGACAAAAGTAAACCTTACATTTTGATAATGTGATGCTAAAAGTTCAATTGCCGGTGTTGCCATAACAGCATCGCCCAGCCAGTTTGGAAGAATAATCAAGATTTTCATATTATATTCGCTCACTTGCATTGACTTGTTTTCCCACTTCTTTTGTAATGAAAATATATATGGGAGATGCCCCGATGTCTAAAACATCTTGCGTAAGTCTTTTTCCTGTTTTTGAATAGACTTCAAAAAAATCTTCATTATTGAGTGTTGTCTCTTTTAGCGACCAGTGAATTTGTAAAAGCCGATCATCTAGTAAAACCTGAAAAACATAATAGCCTCTTTTGATATCTAAGCGTAGAAATTGTGCATTTTTAAGTGTTTGATACATGTATTTATAGGTATAAAAAGCTTCTCTTTTTCTAATGCTTTCTCTGTTGTCAATCAAGCCATAACCTGGTGCAATAAGCTGATGCCAGGAGATAGAATCAACTTGCTGTGATGCAAAGCTTAAAAGATAATAACGAAGCATATAGTCGGCATATAACTCTTCACTGACACATTCATGCTCACTTGTAGGTGCATAAGGCGCTGTGTTGGAAATAGGCCAGTTTACTTCGGTTACATGTAACTCCTGTTTTGTTTTTGGGCTTAACCAGACAATGGTGCTTAGCAGTGCTATCTTATCTGTCAATGTAAATCCAAGCTGTGTGTTTTCAGGTGCGCCGCGTCTGTCCACATATAAAAGTGCCGCAACGCCGTCATATTTGCATTTGCAAAAATTAAAAAGAGTATGTACGGTATAGTAGAGCTCAAAGTCAATGACACCGCTGCCAAGCAGTTTAATGTCCGGGAATTCTGAAATTTTTAAATCATAAGCGACTTTGTAGAAATTTAAATACTCATTAACTGAAAAAAATCCCCATTTTGCACGGTTTATTGTGGAGCCAATCTCATACATGGCTACAGAGTTTCCAAGAGTTGAAAAGATTACATGTAAATCATGTTTGAGCAGTTCTAAATCTTCTATATGTTCGCGGTCTTGCAGGATTTTAAGTGTGATTTTTTTATCGCTGTTTTGTTTTATAAACGTTTGAAGCTGGGAAAGTTTTTCCATCTCCCAGAGTTTAATGCGGATAAGTATGCTTTTTACTTCGAGTTCTTCTAAAAGCAGACCTGTTTCTTGTGGTTCTTTCTGCCAATCAACACCCAAAGAGAAAAAATCTGTTGTATTAATCTCTTTCCGTTTTACAAAAGGCATCATTAAAATACTCAAAGGAAGTATAATCAATGAGGACAATATGGTAAAAAGCAGGGAGAGACTCTCTTTTTTACGCATTGATTTCTTATATGTTTTGTCTTGGAGTAGTGCCGGTTGGTCGGAATAATCATCCCATTTAAAAGGTTGTTTCATAAGTGGGATTATACCTTTTTTACGATAAAATACATAAAAATCAGCTAGGATTGTATGAAATGAGAATATTGGTAGTGCGTACAGATAAGTTGGGTGATTTTATAACAGCACTGCCTGCCATGTATGTCCTCAAAAAACATAATCCTCAAAATAGAATCATAGCACTTGTAGCACCGCTGAACAAGGCATTAGCGCTTACATGTAACTTTATTGATGAGGTCATAGTCGATGAACTAGATGACTCTGTTTATACACTTTCTCGTAAGATAAAAGAGGCAGATATAGATGCCTCTGCGACGCTCTTTTCAAATACCAGAGTAGCAGTTGCGCAGTTTTTGGCAGGCATTAAAACGAGAATTGCCCCTGCAACAAAAATTGCGCAGATCTTTTACAACAAACGGGTCAAACAAAGACGCTCTGAAGTGAAAATGGCAGAATTTGAATATAATCTAGCTCTTACAAAAGAACTTTTCCCAGATATAGACCTAAACTATGAAAAACCGCTTTTGCAATTTGATAATGCAAAAGAAGTATATAAAGAGTTTTGTAAAAAACATAATATTACAAAAGAGGTTATTGCTTTTCATGTAGGATTTGGCGGTTCTTCCGATGCAAATTGGAACTTGAATGAGTATGAAGAGTTGATCCGTGAGGTGTTACATGTAAACAAATACCAGATCGTGCTGACGTTCGGACCGGATGAAAAAGATTTAAAACAGGAGATGCAAAAACGTCTGCAGGATACAGGTGCTGTTTTTTATCTCTCAAATGACGGCATAGTGAATTTTGCTAAGCTTATCAGTAATTTTAAGCTCTTTGTTTCTACATCGACAGGCACGTATCACTTAGCTTCTTTGGTCGGTACGCCAACGCTGACATTTTTTGGGGATTCTAACTTTGCAAGTGCCGCGCGTTGGAAAAGTGTAGGCGATGAAAAACTGCAACAACACTATATGCTGCCGCAGGATGAAGCAAAGCGAAAAAAGATTTTTGAGACAGTGAAACAAGAGCTTACTACTTTGTAAGCTCTTTATTGAGCTCATAAAGTTTGATGTATTTGTAAAAATTCGTCACCATATGTGAGTAGGCAATAACTAACCCGACATAACCGTCACGAAATCCCTGCTTGAAAAAGTATGTTTTTATAAATGAATAAGCTCCGTTGAAAAATGCCTTTGCAGGCGAAGAATTCTTTTTACCGGCATTGTTTTTGGCAAAAAGTGTCGAGTAGGTATTTGCTTTATTGACAAACTGCTCTATGCTTTGATAGCTGTAATGCAGCATATTTCCAACTAAAAGCTCAGTTTTAAGCCCCTTCGTAATAATATCTTCATGGACATCATTGTCATTGTAGTGTGTGATTTTTTTATTATAAAGTCTTTTAATCTTTTGATTGTTCCAACCGCAGTGTTTAACTTCGATGTCTTTATAAAAGGCTCTGAAATTAAGAATATATACTGTATTTTCATCCAGTTTTTTTGTCTGAAGTGTTTCTAAGAGCTGTGCATCAACAACTTCATCGCTATCAACAATTAAAATCCAGTCATGCTTGGCATAACTCGCTGCTTTGTTCTTAGTCCAGCCAAAACCTTTAAATTCGCCTTGTATGAGATTCACATTTGGAAACTCTTTAGCGATCTCCATTGTCTTGTCAGTTGAGCCATTGTCATATACTATGACATCATCAAATTCACGCAAGGCTTCAAGGGTGTTTTTGATGGTCGCTTCATTGTTTTTTGCTAAAACAACGGCTGAAATATTTTGTATGCTCATCTGTTTCCCACTATGTTTTTTATAAAAGTTTTGAAGATGAATCGCAACATATTTTTGAGACTGAAAATTTCATCAGGTGAGCGTAAAAAGTCGCCGTCTATACGATATATGACACCGTTTACGCCTCTGAAATCTTTGTTGACTCCATTACCGATTCTAAAAGAGTATTTATAATATTTCATAGTCTCATCAAGCACTTTTTGATTGTACTTTCCAAATGGATACACAAAACTTTCAACTTTCGTACCAAGCTTTTGTTCTATCAACTCTTTTGACTTGAGGAGTTCTTTTTCTAAGTCTACATCATTCTCAAGCAGATTTTTGTGTGAATAAGAGTGTGAAACAACCTGCACAAAGCTGCTTTGACTCATCTCTTGAAGCTCTTTATAGGTGCAGAACGTTGCATTTTTATACTCTTTGAATAAATCATTATGTTCAAATCCAAGTCTTAGAGCATCATCTTTGTCTGTATCATCAAGTATATATTTTGGAGTGACGGCTAAAAGCGCTTTGAGATTGTATTTTTTTAAAAGAGGGTAGATAAATTTGTAAAAATCATAATATCCGTCATCAAAAACGAGACATATTGGCTTTTTAGGAAGTTCGTCAAGCGTAGGAAAGAGAGTAGTGAAATTTTTACTGATGTATGCTAAATGCTGTTCAAAAATTTCCAAATCATTGCTGCATCTATCACTGCCGACATGATGGTACATCATACTAATCAACAACTTCTATTCCTTTGAGTCTTTTTTTCATATTTATTTTTCTTTTTAAAGCATGTGAATATTTGAGTGCTATATTTATACATTTTTGTTTATCTTCATGGATAAGTTCTGCATACTCTTTGACAATGGTTGTCAAGTCTTCATCAAGCAGCCAAAGTTTTGCAAAGTTTTTCAGTCTCTCATCCAAAGAAAGCTCTTTGAATTTCATTCTGTTGATATCTACAATTTTAAAAGTGTAATCAGTTTCATCTCTTTTGATGAGAATATTTCCCGGAGAGTAATCATTATGATAAATTTTATGTTCATGTAACTCATATGTAAATTTTGCAAATTCACGAAAGATATTTTTTCTATCGACTAAGTCTTTGTTGACAATAGGTTCTTTAATTGTAAAATCATAATCAAATTTTTTCGCTACAAAATAACTGTCTGCTAAAAGCCCTTGTGTAAAAAATTCGATATATCCGATAGGCGTAGGCGTAAACTTGCCTATTTTTACGGAGTTGTCATAAGATTTTTTGGCTTTTGTATCTCGAAAGTAAGTATAAAATAATCTTCTTATTATATTAGGAACTTTAAATGATTTAACAACAGTTTCAACATCATTATAAGAGATTATTTTTAATTCATTGCGTGCTTTGTGGATGGAGTTTTGATTTTGATTAAAATATTTTCGTATATTGAGTAAAAAATCTTTGAACGTTTTTTCATAAATAGGATTTATTTTGTATTTCATATATCTCTCATAAATAATCTTGTATAATAAGTCATATATTATACATAAAAAGGCATTAGCTTGAAGTTAAACTTTAGAAGAGGCAGCGCGTTTGCATCTCAAAAAGCACGAGAATATTTAAAAGATAAAAATCCTCAGGATATAACAAATATAACAGTCATCCGCCATGCAGCTATCGGGGACTTTATGAATATACGTCCTTTTTTGATTGAATTACGCGAATTTTTTCCAAATGCCAAAGTGACTTTAAGTGTTTTAAAGCATTATATGTACGGCATACCTTATGATTTAATAGATGAGGTACATGTAATGAGCAGATATAAAGAAGATAATTCCAAGACTGGTTTTTTTACCAGAGTAAAAGAGGCAAAAACACTGCCCCCTCAAGATATAATCTTTGACTTGACGGACAGTACTATAAGTTTATTTTTAGTAGCTCTTTCAAAATCAAAATTAAAAGTCGGATATCCGTATAGAGCATTAAGAAGAACTTTTTTTGATGTAGCGACATTAAGAAGTGATTTTGTCGTTGAAGCTGTCTCTGTTTTGCATATGCTCAATATTTTAGGAGCAAAAACAAGAACAAATTTAGAGTATGGGTTGAATGAAAAATACCCAAAAAGAGAGGAAAAACGCATTATATATTTTGCCGGAGCCTCTACGGAAAATAAATGCTGGGAAAAAGATAAATTTAGACAACTGATAGAAAAAATGTCCCAAGAATATAAAAATTATGAGCATGTTATTTTGCAGGGTATCGGAGAAAATGAAAAGTTCTTAGAAATTTATGAACCGTTGGCTCCTATAAAGAATGTTGCTTTGCAAGAGACAATGAGTATAGAAGATGTCATGCAGTTTTTGTCCGATAGCAGGTGTTTAGTCTCTAATGATACAGGTATCAGGAATATTGGAATTGCCTTGCAAACGCCTACTGTGGGGATATTTTTTCAGATTCCGCCTTTTAGGTACTGGCCAAGAGAAGCAAAACATGATTGCGTTTTCAATATAGAATACAGCTCTCCTACTGTTGATGATGTGTATGCTTCTACAAAAAAATTAGTCGATAATTTATATGAAAAATAAAAATATATTAGAACTCTGTTTGGCACACGGTTTAGGCGGTTTGGAGTTGTTCGTAGCGAGTTGTTATGAAAACTTTTCTTCTAAGGCTACATGTAAAGTAGTTGTCGCACCGGGGACAAAACTTGATAATTACCTTGAAAATATTGATAAGTTTCATATACAAAGAAATAAACTTTTTCCTTTTATACCGGCATTGCAACTGGCAAAATATATAGATGAAAATGATATAGATATAGTTCATTTTCACTGGACAAGAGATATTATAACTGCTGTGTTAGCAAAAGTTTTGAGTAAGAAAAAACCAAAACTGGTGCAAAGCAGACATATGAGAATGACAAGATTTAAAGATGATTTTTATCATAAATGGCTGTACAAAAATATAGATATGATGCATGCTGTGACATTACAGGTAAAAGAGCAGCTTGAAAAGTTTATTCCCTCAGAGATACGACCAAAAATTGGGATGGTGTATCTTGGTGTAAAAGCTTCAAAAATAGATGAAGTAAAAGTGGCTGAGTTGAAAAAACAATACAATTTGAAAGATGAATTTATTGTCGGTATAGTAGGCAGAATAGAAGAAGGAAAAGGGCAATATAAGGTTATAGAAGCTTTATACGCTTTAAAAGATTTAGATATAAAAGTGCTCATTGTAGGTTCAGCAATGGATGAAGAATATCTTAAGACATTACAAGACAAAGTTTCTGATTTGGGCTTAAAAGATAAAGTGATTTTTACCGGTTTTACCAAAGATGTAGATGAATATATGCAATGTTTTGATGTCAACATACTAGCAACAGAAAATGAAACCTTTGGACTTGTTGTAGTTGAAGCGATGGTAAATAGAGTTCCGATGATTGCCACAAATAAAGGAGGTCCTCTTGAAATTATCGAAGATGGTGCTGATGGATTGCTATTTGACGGAAGTATAAATGATTTGGCAGAGAAAATAGAACTGCTTTATAAAAATAAAGATTTGAAAGAGAGTATTTCAAAAGCCGGTTATTTAAAAGCTAGAGAAAAATTTGACTGGGATAAGCAGCTTGATAAACTTTATAAGGCAATGATATGAAAAAATTTACATTGATGCAGAAGTTTAGGAATAAAATAAGAGTGAAAGGTAACGTAGACCTAAACATATCTTCAAGTGCCAAAATTGCTAATTGCGATATATCTATAAATGGAAAAAACAATAAATTAGTTATTCACGATGGAGTTACAATAAGATATACACAAATAGAAATTTTAGGTGATAATTGCTCTATCTATATTGGGAAAAATTGTATTGTAGGTCATGGTTGTTATCTCTCAGCAAAGGAAAGTAAACGTTTACTAATAAAAGATGAATGCATGTTGTCTAGAAATGTTAAAATTATGACATCTGACGGGCATTATATATATCAAAATAATGACATTATTAATCATGGACTTGATATAACTATTGAGCATAATGTATGGTTAGCAGATAATGTCACCATTTTAAAAGGTGTAAATGTTGGCGAAAATTCTGTCATTGCTATTAATTCTACAGTAACTAAAAATGTTCCTGCTGCTGTTATAGTTGCAGGAAACCCTGCAAAAGTTGTTAAAGAAGATATAGCATGGCGATAAAAACTAAGTATAGTTTTTCATAAAAGAAGAAGAGGAGTAATATTATTTTAAAAAAATATACTAAAGATGATATGCAAGATATCAAAAAAATTGCTGTAATTATGTTTGGATTATTTGGAGATGTACTTATAAGGACACCTATACTTAAAGCTTTAAAAGAGATATACCCTGATGCTAAAATAACGGCTATCGTAGACCCTGTGGGAGTTTACCTTTTAGAAGATAATGTCTATGTTGATGATCTCATTATAATTAATAGATCTATTAATAAATTGCAAAAAAAAATAAAGGAAATGCAAGCTACTTTTGAAATTAGAAAGCAACAATTTGATTTGATAGTAAATTTATATAATGGTGGCTCTTCGCCTTGGATGGTTTTATTTTCAAATGCAAAATATAAATTAGGTTTTTGTCAACAAAAAAGAAAATATATTTATAATGTAAATAATGATTGTCTAAAAGATAGATTGAAAGATGAGCAGTCGTTATATTCATATATGATTTCTATTATTGAACCATTGAGTTCAAAAAAACACTCTTTACGACCTGTTTTTTTTACGACAAAAGTTAATGATTTAAAAATGAAAGAATATTTAAAAGAATTCAATGTAGATGTAGAAAATGTATATTTGCTAAATCTTGGAGCCAGCAAAGAAGAAAAATTATTAGATATGAATAAATATCTTGAATTAGTAAAATATATCTATAAAACATATAACTTTATTCCAGCTATTATTTTAAATCCTACTCAGGAATATCTTCAAGAAAAATTTATTGAAGACTTTTTAAAATTGAGTAAATTACCATATATTAAACTAGATTCTTTATCAATAAGTGAAATTGCTTCATTAATAAAATTAACAAAATTTATTATTACTCCAGATACAGGAATAATGCATTTATCAATGGCAATGAATACATATATTTATGCGATATTTACATATACGCATCCAATTTTTGTTGATCCAAATGATGATAAATTTATCTCTGTTTATGACAAATTTAATGATGGTAAGCTGTATCAGCAGCAGAATATTTCAAGTACAATATTAGAAAAAAATATAAAGTTATTATTTTCTAAGCTTTAATCTATACGTTTATTTATATATTTGCACTCTGCATTTTAGAAAGTTTGGTAATTAGTAATATTATGTTTTTTTAAGAATAACAAAAATTTGCGCTAGTGCATTGTTATGACTTTGATCTATAGGAAGTCTGAAAATGTGTGATAAATAGTTAGACATACGGTTTCTAATTCCGAATATTTTAAAAATTGATGAAAATTTTCTTATTATATTTGTACATTTATAAGCATTTTTTCTTGTATAAATACTATGATGTAATAAATTTCTTTGATAGTCATTATCTTGTAGTTCTATTTTTATTAATTGACTATTTGGTAAGGCACTAACTAAGTCTAAAATATTAAAAGACCTATTTGACCAACTTTGATTTTTAGATATTGTAAAAGTAGACTTGTGATCATCATTAAATAAACTCGGGAAATATCCTTGCTCATATAAGTCTTCATCAGGAACTGTAAATATCCGATGTGGAATGTCCCCTATAAACTAGACAGTTATCAACCCAATAAGAAACAAATATAATTAGAAGATGTCTATACTTTTCGACATATCTTAAGGTAATTTCAGCATTGCCGTGCCAAAGAATCGAGAGAAGACTAAAACCGATTAAAAGGGCAATGGTAACGCTTAGAAGATTTTCTTTATATAAGGCAAGTTTCTCTTTCCAGTTCCCTTCTAAAATCCAAAGAATGATTACCAAAATCTCAAAAAAATTCGTTGTGGCTTTTGATATAGGAAAACTAAAAGCATAAGCGATAAGTGCATAGTTTATATATTTTGAGTAATCTGTTTGTTTTATCATACTCTCAGTTGTTTTCTGTAAGTTTACTCAAATAAGATTAAAAACGCTATAATTATATAAAATATTTTAAGATAGTAGGTGGCTTGTGCAAAATAAGAATCCTTTTATTTCCATAGTTGTTCCTTGTTATAATGAAGAAGATGTTATAGATATATTTTTAGAAAAAATATTCATTGTGTTAAAAGAACTTGACAGGTCGTATGAAATTGTTTTTGTCAATGACGGAAGTCGAGATAAAACTTTGGAAATTTTAAAGCAAAAAGCGAAAGAGTATGATGAGGTTCGTGTCATAAGTCTTTCACGCAACTTTGGAAAAGAGGCGGCGCTCAGTGCAGGGCTTGATATGGCAGACGGGGAGGTTGTTGTTCCTATAGACGTTGATTTGCAAGACCCTCCCGAGCTTATTTTAGATTTTGTAAAAAAATATGAAGAGGGGTATGATGTTGTTGTGGGCAAGCGGGTTGACAGAACAACTGACTCTTTTGCAAAACGTATAAGTGCCGAGTTTTTTTACAAGATTCATAATAAAATTTCAGATATAGAAATACCGCACAATGTCGGTGATTACAGGCTGATGTCCAGACGTGTTGTAGATGAGCTGAAACAATTGCCTGAAAGCCAGCGTTTTATGAAAGGGCTTTTTGCATGGCTTGGGTTTAAAACGGCTGTTGTTGAGTATAAAAGAGACTCACGGGCAGCGGGAGAGACAAGTTTTAATGGCTGGAAATTATGGAATTTCGCACTTGATGGAATTACAAGCTTTTCTACTGCTCCGCTGCGTGTGTGGTTCTATATTGGCTTGGTTATCGCATTTATTTCTTTTATTTACGGTTCTTGGATTATTTTAAAAACACTTATTTTCGGTGTGGACTCTCCAGGGTATGCTTCTATGATTACGGTCGTACTTTTTTTAGGCGGTATTCAATTAATGGGCATAGGCATTCTCGGCGAATACATCGGACGTATCTATATAGAATCAAAAAACAGACCTGTTTACATCATTGAAGATGAATATTAAAAGCCATATTCTCCAGCTGGCAAAATATGGTTTTTTTGGAGTGATCGCAACACTTGTGCACCTTTTTAGTGCATGGGCTATTATATACTTTTTTGCTGCTTCTGTTTTTGTATCAAATACATTAGCATTTTTTACGGCTTTTATATTTTCATATATTTTTCAGACGCTTTATGTTTTTAGCACAAGTTTTCATTTTAAAAAGTTTATCAAATTCTTTTTGGTGCAGTATGGGACGTTTCTTTTCTCTTATCTGCTTTCCGATATTTTTCCCATTCAAAACGGTTATTTACATACGCTTCTTATTGTTGCTATAATGCCGCTAATAACTTTTGTCATTCATAAATTTTGGACATTTAAATAGGAGTATTTTTGCATTTAGAAAAAAAATTCATAGTTCTTCAGATTTTGCTTTTGAGTTTGGGGCTTTTACTCTCACTTTTTTATGCACAGCATCAAATCCTCACAGGTGATCAGACGCAGATGCTCTACAAAGGCTATATGGGTGCATACAAACATATATGGATAAATTACGGCAATGCGGCAAGTGCCGTGGGAAATGTTCCGGGTAGTATGATTTCGTATGTTGTGGCACTGCCTGTAATGCTTTATGATTCACCGATGTCGCCAATGCTGTTTTTGATATTTTTGCATCTTGGGTCATATTTTTTTTTAGATAATGTTTTAAAAGATATCTATAAAACAGATGTCCGTCTGATATTTTTGGTACTTTACTGGCTCAACCCCTGGTTTTTATTTGAAAATATTTTGTATAACCCGTCCTATCTTTTTTTCTTCTCGGCCCTGCATATTTGGAGTGCTTACAAACAGCGTGAAAAAAGCTCCTTTGTCTACTCCCTGTTACATGTAACGGCCATAGGTCTGGCGCTGCAGTTTCACTACTCATGGATTATACTCTCACTTATTTCACTCTATCTGCTGTATAGAAAAATGGTAAAAGTGAACTGGTACGGCGTGTTTTTCGGGGCTCTTATTGTGGGGATTTCTTTGATTCCCTATTTGCAGGCTGTCATGCAAAACAGTGCAATAGCACATCATTCAGACGATACGGGTAGATATATCGGCTGGGGCGGAGTACATGTATATCCTGTGCTGAAATCTTTTATTTACTGGCTGCGATACGGCTCTTTTTTCTTTCCCAACAAATTGATTACGAGTGCGCATTTTGATTGGCTGGGTGCTTCTCATGGTGTGCAGATGATATTTGTTTACGTATATAAGGCAATAGTCTTTTCTATTGGTGTTGTGAGTATATATTTTTCCTATAAAGCGAATATGTATTTTTATACTTTAGTCAAAGGAAAACTTTTTACCAGAAATGCACTAATTGAAACAAAACAGGAGTGGCTGCTTTTGTATGTTTTTGGAGCTTTAATCGGGGTATTTATCAGCTCAATTTTATCACCGATAATTTTTAGCTACTGGCACTTAATCATTGTGTTTCCTTTTGCGCTTATGCCTGTGGTTATTTATCTCAAAGATTATGCACAGGCATATATGCCAAAATTATTGATTGGGATAGTGCTTTATTTTGTATTTATAAATATAATGGGAGCGATAGACAGTCGAAAATATTCAATTAACACTGATTATATACAAGATACGAAAACTTATATAAAAAAGGAAGTTATAAGTAATTAGTCTAGGTTACAGAAAAAAATTTAGTTTTTTTCTAAGTCACGCTTTAGCGTTTGAAAACCTAGGTTCCGATAAAGTTAACTTTGACTTGTTATACAATTGATAGTGATTTTTGCCACATCTTGCGGCAAGAGAGTTTCCATATCAACAGTTTTGTTTTGCTCTCCCAAAGCGCCGTAAACTTCCATATTTGTTTTGTTGAAAAGTGCCAAGACTTTGGCACCTGAGGCAGCTGCCAGGTGCATAGGTCCTGTGTCTGCACTGACATATAAATCACAAGTTTTAAAAAATGCTCCAAGAACTCTAAGGTTTTTATTGGAATATTCTAACACCTTTTCATTGAGTTTTTGGGGAATATCTGGTGAAAGTATATCTACTATAATTGTGTTAGGGTTGATTTTTAAAAGTTCGTCTATCCATTGGCTCCACCATACATCACTTATTTTTTTATCAAAACGGGCATTTCTAAAAATGGCTATGACTTTTTTATCAGCAGATATATTGTTTACATGTAACAGAGTTTGCAAATCATTCTTGGCTTCATTTATTTCATCTTGAGTGAGCTTAATATCTAAGTTTGGTTTTTGCTGCGGCACTTCTATATTGAAAAATCGTAAAAATTCCAGCGGTTCCAGCCCCATATGTATATGAGTAGGTCGTCCGCGTTCTTGGATATGTGTGAAATCTGCCCAGAGTTTATCACTTGAAAAACTGGCCTTGTATTTTGCTTTGACAAGTGCCGTGACAATCTGGGCACTGGTAGAACCGCCCGAAATATTTAAGGCAACATCATACTTTTTTGCCCTTGTTTTGTGAATGTATGCAAACATTTCAAGCGGATGTAAAAGCAGTTTTCTTGGAATATCTATGACTTTATCGACATTTGGCATAGGCTCGAGGATTTTACCGGCAAGCTTCATGCCTACAATGATGTCTATTTTGGCATTTGGAATATTTTTTTGCAGTTCATTAATAAGCGGCGTTAAAAAGATCAAGTTTCCTATGCGGTAATTGGGTCTTATGATAAGAATGTTTTTGATTTCATTGACATCTATATATTTTTGATGTGCAGACTTACGTGTAAAAAAAGAAAGTACACCGTTTATGAGACTTGAGAGTTTTTTTCTCACTATTACATGTAAAGGATATTTCATAGGAATCTTTGTTGTTTTTATGAAATTATAGCAAAATAGCCTAAGTCACGCTTGAGTCTTAAGAAACCTTGATAAATTTTTCGGAACCCAGACTTCAGTCTGAGCTGAATTGTTTGTAAGCCTAAAGGCAAGGTTAAAACCTTGCTTGAGAATAAACTTTAAATAAATTAACATATATATAGAATATATAGTGTAAAATGTCACAATAATTTAATGGAGCACATTTGAAAGAGATTGTTAAAAGATTTTGGCCTTACATCAAAGAGTATAAATTATACTATATGCTTGTCATTTTTGGCGGTATTTTGATTCTTATATCAACTGTGGCAACAGCGCAGATTATGAAGCCGATGATGGATGATATGTTCATTGACAAAAAGAAAGAGATGCTCTATATCATTCCTCTTGGTTTAATTGCTATTTATGTGACTAAGGCATTTGGTAAGTACATACAGACTGTTTTTATGGAGTATATCGGGCAGAGTATCGTTACTCGTTTTCGTGAAATTCTTTTAGACAAAATGATAAATCTTGATATGGCATTTTTATATACAAATAGAAGCGGAGAACTGATTTCGCGTGTAACAAATGACATCAGCCGTATACAGTTTTTTGTCTCAAACATGCTGCCTGATATGTTTCGGGATCTACTGACAGTTATTGCGTTGGTCGGATATATTGTTTATTTAAACCCGCTTTTGTCTTTTTATACACTTATCGTCGTCCCTTTGATTATCTATCCTCTGATGCTTATTGCAAAGAAACTAAAAAAATATTCACACCGTTCACAAAGTAAAAATGCCGATTTGGTTTCACGCCTTACAGAGGTTTTTAACAACAGCGAAATTATTAAGGCAAATGCAACGGAAAAATTTGAAATCTCACGCTTCAGCGTAGAAAATTGGAACTTTTTTAAGATTAATATGAAAGCGATTTATGTAGGCGCACTCGTATCGCCGATTATGGAAATTATCGCTGTTATGGGGCTGGCGGCTGTTGTGTATGTCGGCGGTAAAGAGGTGTTTGATGACAAAATGACCGTTGGAGAGTTTACTGCCTTTATAACTGCTGTGGGACTTGTGTTTGAGCCTATACGAAAACTTGGCGGAACCTATTCAAAAATTCAAGATGCTCTTGCGGCAAGTGAGCGTGTTTTTGAAGTGATAGACAGAGAAAATGCTATAAAAGACGGTCCAAAAGAGCTGCAGGAAGACATAAAAAGCATAGAGTATAAAAATGTGGTGCTTAAATATGAAAATACCAATATTTTAGACGGCATAAATCTTGCAATTCATCAAGGCGAGCATATTGCTCTTGTGGGTGACAGCGGCGGCGGAAAATCTACTTTTATGAATATGCTTTTACGTTTTTATGACCCCGACAGCGGAGAGATTTTAATCAACGGCAGCAACATCAAAAAGTTTACGCAAAAATCGCTTAAGCATCATATAGCACTTGTTTCACAGCGTATTTATATTTTTCAAGATACGTTGGCGGCAAATGTTGCTTATGGTGAAGATACTATAGATGAAGATAAAGTCATAGAGGCACTGAAACTGGCTGATGCTTATGATTTTGTTATGAACCTCGAAGATGGAATTCATACCATGATGAGCGAAGCGGGAGCCAATCTTTCAGGCGGGCAGAGACAGCGCATCGCTATAGCCAGAGCCATTTACAAGCATGCTTCACTGCTTCTTTTTGATGAAGCAACATCAGCGCTTGATAATGAGAGTGAAAAACGTATACAAAAAGCACTTGATGCCTACACAAAAGATAAAATCACAATCACAATCGCGCACAGACTCTCTACAATTGAGGATGCCGATAAAATATTGGTACTGCAAAAAGGGGCCATAGTGGCAAGCGGTACACATACAGAGCTTTTAGAGTGTTCGGGAGTTTATCAAAGATTGGCTGGAGAGCTAAAATTATAAAGAAGTAAGATAAAGTTGTCTTGTTTTTCGGAACCTGGGTTTTAACCTAGGCTATACGTCTTTAAAGCCTAAAGGTAAGGTTAAAACCTTGCTTCCGAAGAGAAAGTAAGGTTAAAGAAAAAAATTTAGTTTTTTAAGTCACGCTTTAGCGTTTGAAAACCTAGGTTCCGAAGAGCAGGCAAGATTACAGAAAAAATTTAGGCTTTTTGGCGTTTTTTTATTATAAGTTTATTATTTTATCCATTCTTCAACACTTTTTAGAGATAATCCAAAGAAATATTTAGCATTAGGAACAAATTACATGGCATTAGATTTCGCAAAATTTACAAAATACTCAAAACCGGGACCTCGTTATACGTCTTACCCGACAGCATTGGAGTTTAATGATGCATTCGGATATGATGAATATGTGAAAAAATTAGAAACACAAGACTCTTCACGTCCTTTGAGCCTCTATTTTCACCTGCCATTTTGTAAAAATGCCTGTTATTTTTGCGGATGTAATGTTGTATTTACTTCTAAAGAAGATAAAATGATTCGTTATATGGATTATTTAAAACGTGAGCTTAAAATTCTGTCTAAGCATTTGGATATGAACCGTGAAGTGATTCAAATGCACTTTGGCGGGGGAACACCTACATTTTTTTCCGCTGCCCAGTTAGATGAAATTATAAGTGAAATTAAATCATATTTTCCAAATTTTGTGCCGGATGCCGAAATTTCTTGTGAAATTGACCCGCGTCACATCAATGAAGACCAAATGAAAGTCATGAGCGAGCATGGATTTAACCGTGTAAGTTTCGGTTTGCAGGATTTTAATGAAAAAGTGCAGATTGCTGTGCATCGGGTTCAGCCTTATAACATTACAAAAGATGCTATGGATTTGGCACGAAAATACAATATGCATTCGGTCAATGTTGATTTAATTTACGGGCTGCCTTTTCAAACACTTGATACCTTTAAAGAGACGCTTTCTTTGGCGCTTACTTTAAACCCGGACAGATTTGCGGTATTTAATTATGCCCATGTGCCTTGGTTGAAAAAGACAATGAGAAAGATTGATGAGACAACACTGCCTCGTCCTGATGAAAAGCTCCAAATTATGCAATATACAATTGATTTTTTAACAGAGAATGGTTATAAAATGATCGGTATGGATCACTTTGCAAAATCTGAAGATGAACTTTTTAAAGCCATAGACAAGGGTGAGCTGCACAGAAACTTCCAAGGCTATACAACAAAAGGCGGTGCAGATTTAATAGGTGTGGGACTCACTTCAATCGGTGAAGGCGTTGATTATTATGCACAGAATTTTAAAGATATGCCATCGTATGAAGAAGCGATAGATGCCGGAAAACTTCCATTTGAACGTGGCGTTGCATTAAGTGAAGATGATCAGATACGCCAGCATGTCATTATGGAACTGATGAGTAACTTTAAACTCGACATCAAACGCTTTGAAGCTATATATGGACTGGAATTTAAAAAATATTTTGAAGATGCTATTTTGGACTTAAAACCTTTTGTGGAAGAAGAGTTGATAATCATGAATGATGAGTGCATAGCATGTTCACAAACGGGAACACTGCTGATTAGAAATATAGCGATGCCTTTTGATGCCTATATGAAACGCCATGCAAGCAGCGATAAAACATTTTCAAAGACGGTGTAAGAATGAGTAAAAGAGTAGAAGATATTTTCAGTTTTGATGCAATAGCTGATGATTGTATAAAGTGTGGGAAGTGTATTCCTGTATGTACAATTCATAATGTCAATGCTGATGAGGTTACTTCTCCACGTGGATTTATAGACCTTTTAGGGGCTTATAAACGTGGGAATCTGGAACTTGACAAGACGGCAAAAGGTATTTTTGAGTCATGTTTTTTATGTACTGCCTGTGTGGAAGTGTGCCCAAAATCACTGCCGACAGATATGATAATAGAGCAGGTGCGCAGTGATATAGCACAAAAATTCGGCATCGCCTGGTATAAAAAAGCATTTTTTCTGTTGCTTCGCCACAGATGGCTCAATGATATTGCTTTTAAGCTCGGTTATACCTTCCAAACCTGCGGGTTTAAGATAAAAAGCGATATAGATTCAATGACATCGCGTTTTAATCTGCCAATGATAAAATCAGACAGATTGATGCCGAGTTTGACAAAAACATCCTTTTTAAATTCTCATCCTGAAAATATCAATAACGGTGGGAAGAGAAAAGTAGCTGTATTTATAGGCTGTCTTGGAAATTACAACTATAAAAATGTCGGAGATTCTCTGCTAGAGATACTTAAAGCACTTGAAATTGATGCATTTTTGGCAAAAAGTCAAAAGTGCTGTTCTGCTCCTGCCTATTTTACAGGAGATTTTGATACGGTTGATTACAATGCCAAGTTCAATATCGAATATTTTGAAAAATTTGCTGATGATGTTGAGGCTATTATAGTGCCTGAGGCTACATGCAGCGCAATGCTTAAAATTGATTATGAACACTACTTCCATGACCAGCCGGAATGGAAAGCCCGTGCAAAAGCTGTGATGAGCAAAGTTTTTATGGCAACAGAGTGGCTGCAGCACCATACTCATTTGGAACATCTGCTCGCATCAAAGAAAAAGGCTTCTCCTATTGTTACTTACCATGACCCATGTCATGCAAAAAAAATGCAGGGAATTCATGAAGAACCGAGAAATCTCATTCGTCAAAATTATAAAATTGTTGAGATGAGCGACCCTAATTTATGCTGTGGATTCGGTGGTGTTACTATGCAGACGGAAAAATACCACTTTGCCAAAGCAGCCGGTGTGCCTAAAGCTGCCATGATTAAAGAAACAAAAGCGGAGATTGTCAGTGCAGAGTGTAGTGCCTGCCGTATGCAAATAAACAACTCTATGCACAATGCAGGCGTTGAGACTGTCTTTAAAAATCCGATTGAACTTATAGCAGAAGCACTCAAGAGTTAATATGCATCATTTTGTATGGAATATTGACCCTGTTTTAATTTCATTTGGACCACTTCAGGTACATTGGTACGGGCTTTTATTTGCAGCGGCAATACTTTCAGGCTTAGAGTTTATGAAATGGGTGTATCGTCTGGAAAATAAAGACGAAAGCACAATTGAGCCGCTCTTTTTATATGCCATTATCGGTATTGTTGTCGGTGCAAGACTCGGGCACTGCCTTTTTTACGACCCTGATTATTATTTGGCGCATCCTATGAGAATTTTTGCAGTGTGGGAAGGCGGACTTGCTTCACATGGCGGCGGTTTGGGTGTGCTTCTTGCTCTGTACCTTGGATGTAAAAAATATAAAATAGATTTTTTATGGCTTGTTGACCGTCTTGTTGTTCCCACGGCACTTTTTGGCTTTTTTGTTCGTATGGGAAATTTTATGAACTCTGAAATTATTGGTAAGCCGAGTGATTTGCCTTGGGCTGTTGTCTTTTCGAGAGTGGATTCACTGCCGAGACATCCTGCACAGCTTTATGAAGCATTTTCTTACCTCGCCATTTTTTTTCTTCTGACATATATATATATAAAAAATTACAAACAGCTTCAAAAAGGCTTCTTATTCGGATTTTTTCTTGTTTTAGTATTTAGTGCAAGGTTTTTGATTGAATTTGTAAAAGTAAAGCAGGCAGACTATTCACTTGGTATTGGCCTCAGTACGGGGCAGCTCCTGAGCATTCCGTTTTTACTTGTGGGCATTGTTTTTATGATTTACAGCTATAAAAAAAGCAAAAATTCACTATCTGTCTAAGTGGTGTTTTTTTCTATCTTCGTGTACTGATAATTTCCATAAATAATTAACCAAAAAGTATCCAATCAGAGAACCGAAAATTGAATAGATGGCAGTTCCAAAATAGAGAGGAACAAAAATATTGTCTAAGTTGTTTGAAAACCACTCCATTGTCATTTGTACTGGTTCAGGTTGTATGCCGAGTAAAAATGAACCGGTCAAATACTCCATATAGTACATCGGCGGCATAGTAAAGGGATTACTCAGCCAGCACATAGCAAGTGCTACAGGGACATTAAACTTTACAAAGGGAACAAAAAGTAAAACTGCTGCCATCTGCATAGGCATAGGAATAAAGGCAATAAAGAGCCCTATTAATACACCGCGGGAAATCATTTTACGATTTGTGGAGAGGTATTCTATGGGAATTTTATACTTTTTTATAAAGTCTCTTAATTTTTTATGTTTGGAAGTCTTTTTGAGTGTTTTTCT